>NZ_JAQZRK010000059.1:0-2768 GCF_028737495.1 Enterobacter cloacae complex sp. 2022EL-00981 | reverse complement strand
GAGCCGACCACGCCGCTGCCGGACGGGAAGTACACCCTGACGGCGAAAGAGACCGACGGCGTGGGCAATGTCTCCGGTCCGTCCGGTGAGTACATCATCAACGTGGCCACCGTACCGCCGCAGGCACCGACGCTGGACACCGTCTATGACGACGTGGCCCCGCATGCGGACTACCTGCAGAAGGGCGATGTCACCAACGACACCACCCCGACCCTGAGCGGCAGCAGCGGCGTGGCGGGTGGTACCATCAGTATCTACGACAACGGTCGTCTGATTGGCACCACCACCGTGGGCATCAACGGCAGCTGGAGCTTCACGCCGGATACGGCGCTGGCAGACGGCAGCCATAACTTTACCGCCACCGTCACCGACGGCGTGGGCCGCACCAGTGAGCCAACCGGCGGCTTCGGTATCGTTATCGATACAAAAGCCCCGGACGCAGCCTCTGACCTGCTGGTCACCGACAACGTCGGCGCCTACCAGGGCCCGGTCGTGAGCGGCGACACCACCGATGACAACACCCCGACCCTGAGCGGTAAGGCCGAGCCGGGCAGCACGGTGAACATCATCGACAACGGCCAGGTCATCGGCACCGCGAAGGTGAACCCGGACGGCACCTGGAGCTACACCCCGGACCAGCCGCTGGCGAACGGCGCACACGACCTGACCACCACCGTCACCGATCCGTCGGGCAACACCGGGCCGGAAGGCTCGCACGTGGTCATCACCGTTGACGTGGTCCCGGGCAAGGTGGAAATCACCGCCGTGACCGACGACACCGGCAGCGTGACCGGCAGCCTGTCGCAGGGCGCGCTCACCGACGACACCCGTCCGCAAATCAGCGGCACGGCGAAGGCGGGCAGCACCGTGACCATCATGGACGGCAGCAACGTGCTGGGCACCACCACCGCGGGCGCGGACGGCACCTGGAGCTTCACGCCGAGCGTGGACCTGGGCCGCGGCGACCACACCTTCACCGCCACGGCGAAGGACCCGATGGGCAACGAGTCAAGCAGCAGCTGGACCGTGACCATCGACACCGATGCACCGGTGAAACCGACCATCGATGCGGCGCTGGACGACGTGGGCAGCGTGCAGGGTAACCTGGCGAACGGCGGCACCACCGACGATCCGACGCCAACCCTGAGCGGCAAGGCCGAGCCGGGCAGTACCGTGAAAATCTACGATCAGAACGGCCTGCTGGGCGAAGTGACGGCGAAAGCCGACGGCACCTGGAGCTTCTCGCCGGTGGCGAAACTGCCGGAAGGCGAGCACCGCTTCCACGTGACGGCCACCGACAGGGCGGGCAACACCAGTTCTGCGTCAGATGACTTTGTCCTGACCCTGGACTACACCGCCCCGGATGCGAGCAAGCTGGCGATCACCGAAGTCTATGACGACGTGAACACCGCAGGCGTGATTGCCTCCGGCGGGGAAACCGACGACAACCGTCCGCTGATCAAGGGAACGGGCGCAGAGCCGGGCAACACCATCACCGTCTACAACGGCGACAAGGTGATTGGCACCGCGAAAGTGCAGGCCGACGGTACCTGGTCCCTGGAGCCGACCACGCCGCTGCCGGACGGGAAGTACACCCTGACGGCGAAAGAGACCGACGGCGTGGGCAACGTCTCCGGTCCGTCCGGTGAATACATCATCAACGTGGCCACCGTACCGCCGCAGGCACCGACGCTGGACACCGTCTATGACGACGTGGCCCCGCATGCGGACTACCTGCAGAAGGGCGATGTCACCAACGACACCACCCCGACCCTGAGCGGCAGCAGCGGCGTGGCGGGCGGCACCATCAGTATCTACGACAACGGTCGTCTGATTGGCACCACCACCGTGGGCAGCAACGGCAGCTGGAGCTTCACGCCGGATACGGCGCTGGCAGACGGCAGCCATAACTTTACCGCCACCGTCACCGACGGCGTGGGCCGCACCAGTGAGCCAACCGGCGGCTTCGGTATCGTTATCGATACAAAAGCCCCGGACGCAGCCTCTGACCTGCTGGTCACCGACAACGTCGGTGCGTACCAGGGCCCGGTCGTGAGCGGCGACACCACCGATGACAACACCCCGACCCTGAGCGGTAAGGCCGAGCCGGGCAGCACGGTGAACATCATCGACAACGGCCAGGTCATCGGCACCGCGAAGGTGAACCCGGACGGCACCTGGAGCTACACCCCGGACCAGCCGCTGGCGAACGGCGCACACGACCTGACCACCACCGTCACCGATCCGTCGGGCAACACCGGGCCGGAAGGCTCGCACGTGGTCATCACCGTTGACGTGGTCCCGGGCAAGGTGGAAATCACCGCCGTGACCGACGACACCGGCAGCGTCACCGGCAGCCTGTCGCAGGGCGCGCTCACCGACGACACCCGTCCGCAAATCAGCGGCACGGCGAAGGCGGGCAGCACCGTGACCATCATGGACGGCAGCAACGTGCTGGGCACCACCACGGCGGGCGCGGACGGCACCTGGAGCTTCACGCCGAGCGTGGATCTGGGCCGCGGCGACCACACCTTCACCGCCACGGCGAAGGACCCGATGGGCAACGAGTCAAGCAGCAGCAGCTGGATCGTGACCATCGACACCGATGCACCGGTGAAACCGACCATCGACGCGGCGCTGGACGACGTGGGCAGCGTGCAGGGTAACCTGGCGAACGGCGGCACCACCGACGATCCGACCCCGACCCTGAGCGGTAAGGCGGAAGCGGGCAGCACCGTGAAGATCTACGATCAGAACGGCCTGCTGGG
>NZ_JAQZRK010000058.1:0-2813 GCF_028737495.1 Enterobacter cloacae complex sp. 2022EL-00981 | reverse complement strand
GGCAAAAACTTTTGTCAGCGCCCCTTTCCTTCCGTCCTTCGCCGTTGCTCCTTTGCCCTTTGCCGCGAGAGAACTCACCAGGGAGATGGACAACCATCACCACAGGAGAAAACCAGGATGCACACACAAAACGTCAACGTCAAAACCGCCGCTCAAGAATCTTCCAGGAAGATAGGGGGAAAACCTGTTTCGTACAGAATTCTCGTTGCTGATATGCCAAAAAAAGCAGAGGAAGAATGGGATGTAATGGAATTCAGCAGCCTTGCTGAACTGAAAAAATTCCGCAGATGTTGCCCCGAAAAAATGAGCCTCATCTATGGCTATGCCCTCAGCAGCGGCGTCGATAAACAGTTCCGGCATATCAACGTCATCGAAGCTGACCACTTCAAACAGTTTGTGCGCCTGATTGAGCGCGCAGGTATCGACATTTAACCCTTTTCCAGCCGTGCGGCAGCCGCCGCACGAAACCTGACTGAACAGGAGCCAGAAAGATGAACGTTAACACCCCGACCGCAGTGCCAATGGTTTTCTTCATTCCGTCCAGCAATGCCGTGTATGCCTGGGCGAAACAACGAAACGGTGAATGGGTCACCGAGTACGGCGCGAAAACGCTGGATAACGTGCGTCACCTTTACCCGGATGCGGAGCTGATGACGTTCGCCCAGGTGCAGGAAAAGCAAAATATCGGTTTTCGCCGTCAGTGGGTGGAGATCACGAAAAAACCGCTACATCCGACAGCTTGAAGCGCTGCCGCCGATGGACTGGTGCCGGGGTTTTGGCGGGGAGTCATTCAAATCGATGGAGTTCACGGGTGGCGATGTGACCGCGATTTATGTGCGGTACGGAGAACGTTTCTTCGAGTGTCACGACCTGCACACCCTGAATCACAAAGAACTGATCGGGGATGTGATCTCCCGTTTCTGTCTCGATGCGCCGCTGAATTCCGCGCATTAAAAAAGCAGGGTTTCCCCTGCTTTCTCAACGCCGGGTAACCGCTGTCACGGTGAACCGGCAATCACAACCAATGTAAGGAGATTGATCATGAAATTGGACCCGCAGACTGTCGCACAGGCGGAGGCATTTGTAAATGCCCTCCGGGCCGGAAAATCTGCCCACGTTCCCGCACTGCGCTTTAACCAGTGGCAGCAATTTATGTCCGTGGTGAATGCTGGTACAGGCTATGCCGCAAATGCCGATTGTGGGCTGGGTGTCAGCGTCTATCCGGCGCTCGGACTGGCATAACAGGAGACGGCCGCCCACGGGCGGCCGGTAAGGAGAAACCATGTCACAACTGAGTTTTGAATCCCTGTTTCTGGCTGAACTGCCAGCGGTACCGTCAGCAGAGCCCGCGCCTGCACGGATGCTGTCACCTGCTGAGGCGCGTAAGCAGTTCGCCACGGTGTTCCGCCATACGGCGCCGAACATGCGCCGTTCTGAGGTATTCCGCGATTTCATTACCCTGGCGGCCAGCGAGCTGGATATGGCACGTATCCGCACGCCGGAGAACATCGAGAGCAGCCGCCGGATCTGCGACCGCTATCAGCCGTCCGATTTAGACGCCATGAAACAGCTGTTTTGTCTGATGGTGGAAGGGCTGGCGGGTGAAATTCATGATTTTCTCGGTGCCCTGTATATGGAGCAGGAGCTGGGCGCGGACGAAATGGGGCAGTATTTCTCGCCGTCCTGCATCTCTCGCCTGATGGCCGGAATACTCATGCCTGGCGCTCAGGAGACGATAAAACGAGACGGGTGGATGGCGCTTGATGAGCCTGCCTGCGGCAGCGCCGGAATGGTGATCGCCTTTGCATACTGGATGGTGGAAGCCGGACTGAACCCGTCTGAACAGCTTTACGCCACCTGTACCGATATCGATCCGATGGTGGCTGATATGGCCTTCATCCAGCTGGCACTCCTGGGTATACCCGCGAAAGTGGTGACCGGCAATACGCTGACCCTCCAGGCCAGCCGTGTGCGCTATACGCCCGTTTATTACTTCAACGCGTGGCACGAACGTCTGGCGTTTCGCGAGCGATTTGACGCCATGAAAAACTTTCTGGCCTCCGTGGCCGCCTGACTTAGAGGGCGGCAGGGCAGACCTGCCGCCAGGAGAGAAACATGAAAAATAATACACTCAACGGCATTCCGGCTACTGTGCTGGAGACAATGGCTGAGCACCTCCGCGGTCAGCCTGAACCGGTAAAAATCCGGAGTGTTGAAGACCACGCCGCACTGGCTGCACAGGCGCTGTGGGACTTTGCCCGTAAAACCGGGCTTAACCGCGAAAGCGAGAGCGTGGAAACCGTTGTTACCGATTTTCTGGCCAACCTGCTTCACCTGTGTGAACAGTGTGACCCGGATGGAGACGGGGCAGGGTGTCTTAATGGCCTGCTGAAAACGGCGATGATGCACTATGAGCAGGAATGCGGGGGGGACAGGGAGGAACTGATCTGATCCTGCCAGACGATACGCCCCGGTGCGGTCATCGGGGCAACCCCATAAACCCGCGCTCCCCTTCGGGGAGCCAGGGCGGGCAAAAGCGCCTCCGGCGCTACCGCTGCGCCCTCAGTTATCCGGTTATTCTCATCTGCACAGCAAATTAATGCTAATGGACGCATACATTAGCATTAATGGTCATTGTTTTATTAACGGTGTGGGTCAGGTTTCCGGCCAAATCACAGCGATATCAGCCAGCTTCACCAGGATGGCCATCACAAGAAAGACGGGCAGGGCGATGGCCCCCTTCGGCTCCCGGCCCGCGTGGCGGTCCGGTCGTCGAGCCCCACTCCGCCAGGCAGCTGCTTCGCACCCGCCAG
>NZ_JAQZRK010000057.1:0-6149 GCF_028737495.1 Enterobacter cloacae complex sp. 2022EL-00981 | reverse complement strand
CTGGCGGGTGCGAAGCAGCTGCCTGGCGGAGTGGGGCTCGACGACCGGACCGCCACGCGGGCCGGGAGCCGAAGGGGGCCATCGCCCTGCCCGTCTTTCTTGTGATGGCCATCCTGGTGAAGCTGGCCGATATCGTCGTGATTTGGCCGGAAATCTGACCCGGGATAATTTGAGAATGGTCACTATTAATGCTAATGTACGCATCCATTAGCATTAATAAACGGTGCATGAAATGGCTGAAGAATCACAGACTGAGCAGTCGCGGGCCTATTTTTACCGCAACTTTACGTACACCCGCGATCATCTGGCCAGAGACTATCTGGCCGAACTGCACAATTACCACGATGACTCCTGGGAATACCCTCAGCGAGCGGCCCGTCTCAGTGCAGCCGTAAAACGTTATAAAACCTACCGGATGCTCTGCTTCATTTTTGAGATAGCCGAAAGCGTGGATCTGGATTTTACGCCGCTTACCGTGAAACGCCTTTGCACCCGCCTTTTTGGCCGGTCGGGCAGTCAGGACATGATAGTGGCCATCTTTGGCCAGAAAGGTCGCCAGCACCGCAGCCGTGACAATACGCCCTCCACGCTGGATGAAATTGCAGACCGTTACCGGCTTGCTGCACATTCCTGCCAGGCATCAACCCTGAGAGATATTGAAAGCGTGAAAAGGGATTACCAGGCAGAGATCAGGAAGGGAAAAGAGCAGGCAGCGCCGTAGGCGCTGCCGCCCTGCCCCGTTCCCCGGAGGGGAACTGCCCTTCCCGGAAGTAAAGGCGTGCGGTCGCGCAGGGAAGGAAAAAGGGGCTACCGGCGAACCGGCAACCCCTTCATAAAGGCGCTTCAGGCATGTTGTGGCAACTCAGCTCCTGAAAAGGCGGGGTTTCCCCCGCCTTCAGGTAGCTTACTTACCGGATTCGTAGGCCAGAACGGCAGCGACCTCCCGTTCTCCGTCCTTCAGCCGGATTTCGCAGAGCGATTTTCGGGTGAGGAATGTGAATATTAAGAGTGTTAAACACACGATTAATACGCACCAGACAACAGTACTTCGCGGCAGTTTCATGGTTTACTTCTCCTTGCCTTTCGGCAGGTAAGCGGCCATACTGGTGTTGACTAGACATGCAGTGGGCCTCGGGTTAATTGAAAAATTACTCGGGGCTTTCTGTTTTCTGCCACACAACCGGCAACAAACCACCTTCACGTCATGAGGCAAAAAACCTCAAGCGCCACGCCTATTATACCGACCCTAAGCACTTTCTGACCAGGAATATCCACTCCAGATGCTGGCTAGCGTCTGATATATTTCAGGAATCCCCATGCAGCCATCAACACTCCCGTTGCCAGCGCAAGATTGGGCATAATCTGCTCCAGCGCACCGATGAATACGACGTCGGGATTATGTTGCCCCCAGAATTCCAGCTTGCACCCAACGCCCCATGCAAAGAAAACTATCCCGGCGATCAGAACGCCATACTTCAATATGCTGAGCAGAACCTCATCAATCCAGCCAGGCGGATCACGCCATGTGATAACCAGAGGTATCAGAGTGCAGCTGATCTGGCCTGCAAAATACCCTGGCGTATCCTTCCATTCCGGTGCAGCCAGGCTAACGATTGAATAAAACAGCACGTTCATGAATATAACGAGCAACCAGTACCTCATATTCCCGCTTTCCTTGTATTTTGCCATCTGAGCAGGCAGACAGCATTGTATCTTATTCATCAGGCGGACTTGCCATTGAAATACGCCGGACGTGCAGCCAGCTCACGCTCGATTAACTCATCGGCAAACAAAGGGGCAACACGACTAATTCGTGCCTGCAAGTTGCGCCTTCTCACCGCTGCTTTCCGTTCATCGCTCCAGCGTTGGATTTGTTTCTGACCGAGAAAATCCACGCATACAGCGTAACCTGAGCCAGCTACCCAGCGTGACATTACCTCTTCAGGTGCTGTCTGCCCGGCCTCCACGACAACTGAAACCAGCTCCAGTGGACCAGGGCAGGGCTTGTGTGGCAATTTCCAGCGCAGGGAATAGCGCCACTTCATATACCGCTCCGATCAGCCAGCTTATTTGGCACCTGCCAGCGTTCAGCGACACGAACATGCTCAGGTGTTTCCCGGACAATAAACGGGATTTCATACATCACTGCATACAGCGGCTCACCGCTGATGCGAAGCCAGTCAAGTTCCTTCAGCGACGCGAACCGCGACTGCCAGCGCCAGAACGGTGCAGCCAGCTCCCCCGCGTCAAACTCGTCAGTCCACCGGGTGTACCAGGTGCAGACGGTTTCCGGTGACTGAAAATTCAGGTCGATTTTCGCCTGCTCCAGCAGGTTCTGGCGCAGTTTCCAGCGCTGTTCATACTCACGGGATTCGCGGCGTATCTGTCGGGTGGTCTGGATACCCGCCCTGTGCAGTCTTCTGCCCGTGCGGGTGTGCATGACTTCGGGGAACAGTTCGGCCTGTACGTCCAGCGTAAGCGGCAGCGGGCAGGCTTCTCCCCCCGTGGCAATCATCGTGTCCAGCGCCTCCTCGACCTGTTTCAGGTTCGAATGGCGGTTCTTTGGCACCCAGTTCAGACCCGGGATCTGACGTGCGACCGTGGCATTCAGGCGACCGCTGCCCGTCAGCACCCGCAGGAAGGAGCGCACATAGGGCATGGCGGGCAGTCGGGAGCCACGCTCGCGGGCGGACTCAACCTGGCTGATAGCCTGAATCGCGGCCTGGCGGGCAGGTTTCAGGGAGACAAGGGCATGGGATGACGGGATCATGCTGTCACCTCCCCACTCATCAGGTTTGCCACGGTACTCGCCGTGCAGTTAAACCGGCGCATCCCTGCCATCTGTGCGATCAGCTGGCTGACACGGTCTGGCTGGAGCATCTCATTCTGGTACAGGGTGCGCACCACCTGGCCACCCGAAGAAAGCAGAACCAGAAGCCAGTACGGAGACACTTCACCCGGACTGCACACACACAGGTGCCAGTCATCGCTGCCGTCTGCGCTGAAGCGGCACTGTACCGGGAAGAAACCGCCAAATTCACTGCGGTACTCGGCGCAGACGCGCCAGCCCTGCGGGACAGTCAGCAGGCCGGTCACGGCATCGCTGAGGGCGCGGCGCGCTTCCTCGCCCTGCTGGCGGATAAACTCCAGATCGGAGGCGGTCAGGGTGTTGATTCGGGTCAGATCGTAATTCATGGTCATATGTGTTCCCGCCGCCCGAAGGCGGCGGCCTCCGGTGTTAAGCAGCGTGGTCAGTGGTGTCGGTGTCGGTGTGGGTGTCTGTTGTCTCGTCGGCCTGAACCGCTGGCGCAGGGCGCACCATCCAGTCAGGCAACCAGCCCTGAGCATTCAGATCCTGTTCGGCGGCTTTCGCCGCATCGCGGCGCTTGAGCTTCACCACCTCACCCGCACGGGCGCTCAGTCCGGCTTCTTCATAGGCCTTGCCAATCTGGGCGATTTTGAGCTTGCCGAAGTAGCTCTCCGCATCAGGTTGCCACCATTTGCGCAAATCAAAGTCCAGCGCCGCTTCCAGCCCGTCGAGTTCGCTTTTCTGAGTATGGTTATACATACGTTCCTGAATACCGTTGATACCGTGCGCTGCACAGAATCCCAGCAGGGTGTTCACCTGCTCTGCTGACCATGACAGCAGCCAGGTGAAATCGAGATGCCAGTTTTCGGGCAGCGTTGCCTGAAGCGCCTTTTTCTGTGCTTTGAGCGCCGTCAGCGCCTTCCCTTCTTCACCGGAGGGAGCCAGTGATGCAAGGTGATACTGATTCGAGGACACTGAGGCTTTCAGCGGTTCATTGCGCTTGCCGTAGGTGTGGTCAAAGAGTGCAAGGCACAGCGTCCACGTCAGGAGTGCCACCGACACATCGGGCCGCCCCGCCAGTTCAGCCTGAACGGCGAGCGTGCGCTCGGCAGACATGGCCATAACCAGCGTTGCCGGATAGGCGTCAGCAGGAATGTCAGGTGTGGTGTGTCTGATAACGTTATTCTCACGCTCCTGACGAACCTGTTCTTCTGCTGCCCTGTCTTCGTCAGTCAGTCTGCGGATGCCTGGCTGAACCTGAAAACTGTCCCCGTCCCATGACACCCAGATACCGTGCGCGGCGCGAAATTCCGGCGTGGCTTCGCGGTAAGTCGCCCCGGTGTAGATATCATCTATATCCTGCTGACACTCATATTCATCATCGTGGGTTTCAGTGGCTTCCATTTTCTCTTCCAGCTCACTGACGCGCTTCTCTTCTTCTTCCGTCAGCACAGCATTCGGCATGGCAAAGCGGTACTGTTCCTTGTCCTCGCCGCTGTGGCTGAGTTCCGTCATACGGAATTCAGACCAGCCCCAGCCCTGCTCCTGTCGAAGACGGGCGGCAAGCACGGTGAGTTTTCCGGCCAGCAGGGATTTCACCAGTGTGGCATCAGCAAAGGTGCTGTCCTTATCGCTGAACAGATCGGCGGTCAGCGTACCGCCAGCGGCGGTGTAGGCTTCTTCGCCCACATACGCAAACATCGGATGACTGATGGCCATCTTGTCGTCGGTGACCATCTTGCGCAGGGTCTGTACCGCAGGATCGCGCCACTTTTCCACGGCCTCTTTCCAGACCTGCTCCTGACGTTCATGAGTGTCCGCCAGCGTCAGCACTTCGCACTGTTCAAGAGAGATGTTATCCCGCGCCAGCGCATCCAGCAGGGACGGGGCAAGGTTCGCCAGTTTCAGGCAGCGCTGAACGTGGCGCGGGTGGTAGCCCATCAGTGCGCCAATCTGGGAGGCCGTTTTGCCTTCCTGCTCAAGGGTGCGAAAACCGATAATCTGCTCGGCAGGGTGCATGTTCTTGCGTCTGCCGTTCTCAATCATCGAGGCCGCCACCGCCATCTCCACGGGCAGGACTTTCACCGGAACAAACGGGGTTTCTGCATCGAGTACACCGCGCAGCACCAGAATACCGGTTCCCCTGCGGCGACCTTCCCCGCCGACGATACCGATCGTGCCGTCCGGCAGTTCTGCACCAATCAGGTTTTGCAGGATGCCCATTGCCTGAATGCTGTCAGCCATCTCTTCCACTTCGGTGTCGGTATGCGGAATGATGCGCGTGTTCAGGTCGGTACGCGTCAGGCGGGAGTACGGGAAGATTTGCACGGGCGTGTCAGCGAGCAACCGGACGAGCTTCTGTTCGGTAGACTGCGCGATTTTTTCCGCTGACTTTTTAGCGGGGGTGGATTTAGCGGATTTTTTTGCCGTATTATTGGTGGCGACCATGATTTTTACTCCTGTGTTTAAGTGATGGTTCGCCGTGGCCGGAGGGCTATCCGGTCACGGCACTCGGTTAACCGGTAATGCGTTTCGGGTGTGCAGCCAGTGCCGCAAATGACGGATAACCATCCAGCACCTGCATCATGACTTTCGCACTTTCCAGCATCGCGGTATCAGATACCGTGGCGCTGTTTTCACACACGGAAATCGTTGCCACGATCCCCGATTTCACATCTGAAAAACGCTCATACGTGCGGTTGCTGAACAGGACGCGCTTGCCCTCAGCCATGACCTGCCAGTTGTTGCAGTCATTAAAACGGGTGTCCACGTTGTCAAACTCGACCACATGGGTGTCGCTGGCCTGAATGCGCAGCAGCTTCACAATGTCATTGCTCTGTCCTACTTTTTTGCCCGACTGGCCGGAATTAAGGTTCTGCATGGTTCCTCCTTCTGTGGGTTAAGGCCGGATATCCGGCCTCCGGTTACAGCTGCACGTCTTGCAGTTTGCGTTTCAGATCACTCAGAAAATCTGCTTCAAACGACCACGCCCGCCAGTTGAGCAATCCGTGAGTGCGGATCTCCACCTGAATATCGCCATAGCGGTTCACTTCTGAGAGCGTGACAGCAACACCCTCTTTCAGCGCAATGGCCTGAGCCACGTATTCACGGGCGACCGCAACTGTGTCCTGCCCTTCCCCCATCTTCCTGGAAGATTCTTGAGCGGCGGTTTTGACGTTGACGTTTCGTGTGTGCATCCTGGTTTTCTCCTGCGGTGATGGTTGTCCATCTCCCTGGTGAGTTCTCTCGCGGCAAAGGGCAAAGGAGCAACGGCGAAGGACGGAAGGAAAGGGGCGCTGACAAAAGTTTTTGCCCGCAAAAAGTTTTGGCGGCGTGCATT
>NZ_JAQZRK010000056.1:0-8309 GCF_028737495.1 Enterobacter cloacae complex sp. 2022EL-00981 | reverse complement strand
CCCGGGAAAGTGAGACGGCTGAATATAGTTAACGAGATGAAAAAGCTGGGAAAAGAGTACAGTAATATGGTCATGGTGGCATGACCATATTACTGGGGATCCCTCAGCCCACAGGGAGAGGGGACTGGGCCGACAAAAAACACAAGGAGTCCCCATGAAACGCTCCGAAATCAACGAAATCCTCGGCCACACGCGGCAGTTTTTCTCCATGCACGACGTGCATCTCCCCCCTTTTGCCAGCTTTCCGCCCACAAAATGGCAGCAGCTCGATCAGGCCGCCTGGCAGGAAGTGTTTGACCTTAAGCTCGGTTGGGACGTAACGGCCTTTGGCGGCAGCAGCTTTGCCGCGCAGGGGCTCACGCTGTTTACCCTGCGCAACGGCTCACCAAACGGCACGCCGTATGAAAAATGCTATGCCGAAAAAATCATGCACGTACGCGACGGTCAGCTCACGCCCATGCATTTTCACTGGCGCAAACGGGAGGACATCATCAACCGCGGCGGTGGAAATCTCATTATTGAGTTATGGAATGCCGGTGCACAGGCAGAGACCGAAAACACGGACGTCACCGTCACGATAGACGGTTGCCAGCAGACCCACGCACCCGGCAGCCAGCTGCGCCTTACACCAGGGGAGAGCATCTGTCTGACGCCCGGCCTGTACCACAGTTTCTGGGGTGAACGCGGTTTTGGCGACGTGCTGGTGGGCGAAGTGTCATCGATCAATGACGATGAACACGACAACCACTTTTTGCAGCCCGTTGCCCGCTATAACAACATCGAAGAAGACGAACCGGCGGTGCTGGTACTGTGCAACGAGTACAACCTGTTTCGGATATAAGGGGTAAATGATGCCATTGATTTCTCTTGCCGACGGTCTTGCGCACGCCAGGCAACATCGCTACGCGCTGGGCGCGTTCAACGTTCTCGACACCCACTTCCTGCGCGCCCTGTTTGCCGCGGCGAAGCAGGAGCGCTCGCCTTTTATCATCAACATCGCCGAAGTGCATTTTAAATATGTGTCGCTGGAGTCGCTTGTCGAAGCGGTTAAGTACGAAGCCGCCCGCCACGCGATCCCCGTGGTACTCAACCTTGACCACGGCCTGCACTTTGACGCCGTGGTGCGCGCCCTGCGCTTAGGGTTCAGCTCCGTGATGTTCGATGGCTCGACACTGAGCTACGAGGAGAATATTCGTCAGACGCGTGAAGTGGTGAAGATGTGTCACGCGGTGGGCGTGTCGGTGGAGGCAGAGTTAGGTGCCGTCGGTGGCGATGAAGGCGGGGCGCTCTACGGCCATGCGGATGAAGCGTACTTTACCGACCCGCAACTGGCACGGGAATTTGTCGATTCAACCGGCATTGACGCGCTGGCCGTCGCCATTGGCAACGCACACGGCAAATACAAGGGCGAGCCAAAGCTCGATTTCCCCCGTCTGGACGCCATTCGCCAGCAGACCGGCCTGCCACTGGTACTGCACGGCGGCTCCGGGATCAGCGATGCTGATTTTCGTCGCGCCATTGAACTTGGTATTCATAAAATCAATTTCTATACCGGCATGTCCCAGGCCGCGCTTTCCGCCGTTGAGCAGCGTATGACCAACCGCCAGCCGCTGTACGATGAGTTTGCCGAGCTGCTGCTGGGCATAGAAGAGGCGATTACCGATACGGTCGCCGAACAGATGCGCATCTTTGGCAGCGCGGGGCAGGCATAATGGAACGCAAAGGGATCATCGCCGCGGGCAATATGCTGGTGGATCACGTTCACCAGATCGTGCAATGGCCGGAACGCGGCTGGCTGGCAGAAATTACCCACAGCGAGCGTTCCACCGGCGGCGCGCCGCTTAACGTCCTGCTGACGCTGGCGAAAATGCACGTCGGCCTGCCGCTGCAGGCGGTGGGGCTGATTGGCGAAGACAGCGACGGGGACTACATTCTGGCAATGCTCGACCAGTACCACGTCAATCGACAGCGCGTACAGCGCACCACCTTTGCGCCAACCTCCATGTCGCAGGTGATGACCGACCCCAGCGGACAGCGCACCTTTTTCCACTCTCCCGGGGCCAACCGCCTGCTGGATCTCCCCGCGTTTGACCGTCTCGACGGCACAATGAAAATCTTCCACCTCGGCTACCTGCTGCTGCTCGACAGTCTGGATATGCCAGATGACGAATACGGCACCCGCAGCGCACGGCTGCTGGCGCAGATGCGCGAGCAGGGGTATGAAACCTCGCTCGATCTGGTCTCCCGCAAGGGCGATCCGCGCTATCAGACGCTGGTCCTCCCTGCCCTGCGTCATCTCGATTATCTGGTCATTAACGAACTGGAAGCCGGAGAATTTAGCGGCCTTGAGATGCGCGACGGCAACGACGCACCGCACGTTGCCCACATCGCTGAAGCCGCCGCGCAGCTGCTGGCGGCAGGCGTCCGGCAACGGGTGGTGATCCACTGCCCGGAAGGTGCTTGGGGAGAAGCCGCAAACGAAGAAGGACGCTGGATCCCCTCATGGAGGCTGACTCAGGAGGAGATTATTGGCAGCGTCGGCGCGGGCGACGCCTTTTGTGCCGGTTTCTTATATGGCTGTCATGAATCGCTGCCGCTGGCAGAGAGTATTTACCTGGCGCATGCCTGCGCCCGGGCAACCCTGCTGGCCGCGAATGCCATTGATGGAGCAAAAACGCTGGAGGAATTGACGCGCTTTATACAGGAGAGCAACGTCTAAATTAACAAAAATTGCGATTTTTGATTACAGTTCTATGAATTTTGCATAGCCGAACTACACTCTCTGCGTCTGGCACATTCGGCGTGGGCAACATATTGCCCACACGCTTTTCCGAAATGAGAGATACAGAGGACAAGGAAAAATGTTCGCAGCAATTATCATCGCTATATTTATTATCAGTGTTATTTATGCGCATTCGCGCGGCAAAGAAAAACAGACGCTTTCCCGTCAACTTTTCGACCACTCCACCTTTATGGCGCCCATCAATATGTTTATGACGGCGTTCTCTTCGCTGCCCGCCAGACAGCCCTTTTTTGAAACCGAGCGCTTTCCGGAATTAAATAAACTGACGGAAAACTGGGAGGTCATTCGCGAAGAGGCGCTGCGTTTGCAGGATCATATTAAGGCGGCACAAAATCATAACGATGCCGGTTTTAACACCTTCTTTAAACGCGGCTGGAAACGGTTTTACCTCAAATGGTATGCCGATGCGCATCCCTCGGCTCAGACCCTGTGCCCCGTTACGACACAACTGGTGAGTGAGATCCCGTCCGTGAAAGCGGCAATGTTTGCCGAACTCCCGGCGGGCGCGAAGCTCGGCAAGCATCGCGATCCCTACGCCGGCTCGGTTCGTTACCATTTAGGCCTGGTCACGCCAAATGACGATCGCTGCTTTATAGAGGTTGACCAGCAGCGCCACAGCTGGCGTGACGGTGAGGCTGTCATCTTTGATGAAACTTACGTGCACTGGGCGGAGAATAAATCGGATCACACGCGGATTATTCTCTTCTGCGATATCGAACGTCCGATGAAATGGCGCTGGGCGCAGGCGGTTAACCACTGGGTCGGGACAACGCTGATGTCAGCGGCCAGCTCCCCCAATGACGATAACGACCGCACCGGGGGAATCAACCGTATCTTCAAATATGTGCACGCCGGGCGAGAACGCGGTCAGCGTCTGAAGAAGCGTAATCGGAAGCTCTATTACGCACTGAAGTACCTGGTCATCACGGCGATTTTCGCCGCGCTTATTGTCGCTGCCATAACATAAGCACTTACGCCGCCCTATCGGGATGACAGACATCGGCGGCAAAGACGTAGCCCAGCCCGCGGATCGTTTTGATTAATGCGGGCTGGTGCGGATTGGCTTCGATTTTCCGGCGCAGGCGCATGATCAACACGTCGATGGTGCGGTCAAACACATCGGCACTTTCGCTGTGGGTCAGCTCAAGCAGCTGCTCGCGGCTCAGTACCCGGCGGGCATTCTGGGTAAGCGCCAGCAGCAGGCCGTATTCACCCTGGGTCAACGGTACGGGGTTACGCTGCGGATCGATCAGTTCGCAGCGGGTGGTATCCAGCGTCCAGCCATTAAAAGCAATGCCCGCCACTCGTGGCGCGGGCGTGTCAGCCGCCAGCGCTCCGGTACGCCTGAGCACGGCTTTAACCCGGGCGACCACCACACGCGGATTAAATGGTTTGCCAATGTAATCGTCGGCCCCCATCTCCAGCCCTACCACCACGTCAGACTCACTGCCCAGCCCGGTAAGCATCACTACCGGCAGATCCGGGCGTTGCTTTTGCAACTGCAGCAGGACCTGCAGGCCGTTGATATCCGGCAGCATCATGTCCAGCAGGACCAGGGCAATTCCCGGTTCCTGATGAACCCGGTTCAGTGCGTCCTGTCCGTTATGGCAGACGAGCACCGTAAAGACGTGCTCGCTGAGCACATCCTGCAGCAGCTCGCACACTGCCGTATCGTCATCAACCACCAGAATCGCCGGTTTCATCGCATGCTTCCGTCAGGGGATTATGTTAAGTCTGAACTATTCTGCCGTCGGCTCCAGCCAAATGGATTTTTACGTGACGGAATTACAACCCATGTCACATCCGTTGCCTTTTCGACACGTCAATTTTGACGATTGCCTGCTTTTCGTCAGGGTTTTGCCAGGAGAACGCCCGTAAAGTCGAGTGATACCCACACGAAAAACATGGCATAAAAGCTGCATTATGGCTGCGAAATGATTAACTGGAGCAGACTGATGAAAAAAGTCGTCACGGTTTGCCCTTATTGTGCCTCAGGTTGCAAGATCCACCTGGTGGTCGATAACGGCAAAATCGTCCGGGCGGAGGCCGCACAGGGGAAAACCAACCAGGGCACGCTGTGCCTGAAAGGTTACTACGGCTGGGATTTTATTAACGATACCCAAATTCTCACCCCGCGCCTGAAAACCCCCATGATCCGCCGTGAACGCGGTGGCAAGCTGGAAGCCGTCTCGTGGAACGAGGCGCTGGACTACGTCGCCACCCGCCTGAGCGCCATTAAGGCTAAATATGGCCCGGATGCGATCCAGACCACCGGGTCATCACGCGGGACGGGTAACGAAACTAACTATGTAATGCAAAAATTCGCGCGCGCCGTTATCGGAACCAATAACGTCGACTGCTGCGCTCGCGTCTGACACGGCCCATCGGTTGCAGGTCTGCACCAGTCGGTCGGAAACGGCGCAATGAGTAATGCAATTAACGAGATAGACAACACCGATCTCGTCTTTATCTTCGGCTATAACCCGGCGGATTCTCACCCGATTGTCGCGAACCACGTTATTCGCGCCAAACAGAACGGGGCGAAAATCATCGTCTGCGATCCGCGCAAAATCGAAACGGCACGTATTGCAGATATGCACATCGCGTTGAAAAACGGCTCGAACATCGCGCTGTTGAACGCCATGGGGCACGTCATTATTGAGGAGAACCTCTACGACCAGGCGTTTGTCGCCACCCGTACGGAAGGTTTTGAAGAGTATCGGAAAATTGTCGAAGGCTATACGCCAGAATCTGTCGAAGCGATCACCGGCGTCAGCGCGCAGGAGATCCGTCAGGCAGCAAGGATGTACGCCGGAGCGAAAACCGCCGCCATTCTGTGGGGCATGGGCGTGACCCAGTTCTATCAGGGCGTGGAAACCGTGCGTTCCCTGACCAGCCTCGCCATGCTGACCGGCAACCTTGGCAAGGCACACGTCGGCGTGAACCCGGTACGCGGTCAGAACAACGTGCAGGGTGCCTGCGATATGGGTGCGCTGCCGGACACCTATCCGGGCTATCAGTACGTGAAGTTCCCGGAAAACCGCGCGAAGTTTGCCAAAGCGTGGGGTGTGGAAAGTTTGCCGGAGCACACCGGGTATCGCATCAGCGAGCTGCCGCACCGGGCGGCACATGGTGAAGTGCGGGCGGCTTACATCATGGGCGAAGATCCTCTCCAGACCGACGCCGAGCTCTCTGCAGTGCGTAAAGGATTTGAGGATCTGGAGCTGGTAATTGTTCAGGACATCTTTATGACCAAAACCGCGGCAGCGGCGGATGTGATTTTACCGTCAACGTCCTGGGGCGAGCATGAAGGGGTTTACACGGCGGCAGACCGTGGCTTCCAGCGCTTCTTTAAAGCGGTGGAGCCGAAGTGGGATCTGAAAACCGACTGGCAAATCATCAGCGAAATTGCCACCCGCATGGGTTATCCGATGCACTACAACAACACTCAGGAGATCTGGGACGAGTTGCGGCATCTGTGTCCGGACTTCTACGGTGCAACCTATGAAAAAATGGGTGAACTGGGGTATATCCAGTGGCCGTGCCGGGATGAGTCTGAGGCCGACCAGGGCACGTCGTATCTCTTTAAAGAGAAATTCGACACCCCAAATGGGCTGGCACAGTTCTTCACCTGCGACTGGGTTGCCCCCATTGATAAACTCACCGATGAGTATCCAATGGTGCTTTCCACCGTGCGTGAAGTGGGCCACTACTCCTGTCGTTCGATGACCGGCAACTGCGCGGCGCTGGCAGCGCTGGCGGATGAGCCAGGTTATGCGCAGATCAACACCGCTGACGCTGAACGTCTTGGCATTGAAGACGAAGCGCTGGTATGGGTGAACTCGCGTAAAGGCAGGATCATTACCCGTGCGCAGGTCAGCGATCGTCCCAACAAAGGGGCGGTGTACATGACCTACCAGTGGTGGATTGGCGCCTGTAACGAACTGGTGACGGAGAACTTAAGCCCAATAACCAAAACGCCGGAGTATAAGTACTGCGCCGTACGCGTGGAGCCGATTGCGGATCAGCACGCTGCGGAACAGTATGTGATCGACGAATATAACAAGCTGAAAGCCCGGTTGCGCGAAAGTGCGATGGGATAATAATATTATTTGATTGATGAATAAAGGGAGTGAAATATTCACTCCCTTTTTATTTCCGCTTAATTCATTAAAAATATCAATTATTAATCTGGAAAGCTGCTCGCAGAAATAATGTAAATTGCACGAAAAAGAATTACATCTTTGCATTTTGATTCAAATGGATAAGATGTGCGGCGGGTGCTTAAGACTTTCTGTCTTGAGCATTGTTGAGGGACAGAAAGTGGAAAGCCCCGGGGAAATTTTCATTCACCCGAGGCTACCCGACTCAACTCCCAACAAGTTGAGAGTAGCCTCTTATTCTTTTTTTGACAAGGAGTAAAAGGCATGACGCCATTAAAAACTGCGTTAGGCATTGTCTTTATTATCTGCCTGACGATAGTGATCTTTACCTTTATTACTCGCGGAAAGTTATGCGAACTGACAATAAAGAGTGAACATCAGGAGGTGGCGGCGAAATTAGCCTGCGTTGCAGGCTAACCTCTGCGGGCGGAACGACAGTTCCGCCCGGCTTGCAGGATGCTGAGGTCTTAACGCACCCGTTTTTTTATTCTATGGCCGCGATTATACTGCGCGGCGTGTACCCAGATGATAAGAATCCATGAAACCATTTTTACTGTTGTTATTAATTTTTACGTCGTTCGTCCATGCCGATGAGATTGGCAGCCAGTACAAAGCGCAGGCGGAGGCGGGCGATGCACGCGCTCAGTATTATCTCGCCGACACCTGGTTCAGCTCCGGCGACAGCAAGCAGGCGGCAATGTGGGCAGAGAAAGCGGCAAAAGGGGGCGACATCGATGCCATGGCCCTGTTGTCTCAGATCCACTTTACTCAGGGCGATTACGCTCAGGCTAAAGCGCTGGCAGAGCAGGCCACGATTGCGGGCAGCAAGCGTGGCGCCATTATGCTGGCACGCGTTCTGGTGAATACCCAGGGTGGCAAAACAGACTACCCGCAGGCCATCAAACTGCTGCAGACGGCCACCGAAGATATCGACAACGACTCTGCGGTAGATGCGCAAATGCTGCTGGGTCTGATTTATGCCAACGGTGTAGAAGTGGCCCAGGACGATGCTCTGGCGGCATCGTGGTTTAAGCGCAGTTCGTCTCTGTCACGCACTGGCTATGCCGAATACTGGGCAGGGATGCTGTTCCAGCAGGGCGAGAAAGGCTTTATCACGCCCAATAAACAGAAGGCGCTCTACTGGTTGAACCTGAGCTGTACGGAAGGGTTTGATACGGGATGTGAAGAGTTTGATGCGTTGAGCGGAGAATAACGTGCCGGGTGGCGGCTTCGCCTTACCCGGCCTTGTATTATCCTCCCGTACAGAAAGAACCGGCCAGTTCTTTCTGTCAGGCAGTCCACATGCCGTACCCGGCCTTAGGCCACGAACCTGTATCGTAGAT
>NZ_JAQZRK010000055.1:0-10931 GCF_028737495.1 Enterobacter cloacae complex sp. 2022EL-00981 | reverse complement strand
CGAAGCTGATAATCGGAGCAATGATGCGTAAGCTGGCGCAGGTGGCGTATGGCGTCCTGAAATCAGGACGCCCGTTCGATGCCACACTGCACGAGAAAAATGCTTGCGTGGCATAACAGTATCTACAGAACCCGTAGGCCCGCGCAAGCGCAGCGCCGCCGGGCAAATAAAAAAGGCCCTTACGGGCCTTTTTTATGTCCGCGTTTTTCTCACGCGATCCGCGTAAATCGACAATGTCTGCTTCAGTACATCCAGCGTAACCGGTTTCGACAGACAGCTGTCCATTCCTGACTCCAGGCAGCGCTGTTTCTCTTCCGCCAGCGCATTCGCCGTGACGCCAACCACCGGCAACGTCAGACCAAGCTGGCGGATACGCTGCGTCAGACGATAGCCGTCCATATTGGGCATATTCACGTCGCTGAGAACGATATCAATATGGTTTTTACTGAGCACATTCAGCGCATCTACGCCGTCATTAGCGGTTTTACATTGATAACCCAGCGAGCCCAGCTGGTCAGCCAGCAGGCGACGGTTAATCGGATGGTCATCCACGACCAGAATCATCATATCGTCGTTCACCGACGCCAGCGATTCCGGTGACGGCAGGGTCGCCGCGCCATCGTTCTCTTCGAGCTGCACGCTGTAGATGCGCGCCAGCAGCCCCAACAGCTCATGTGGCGTCGCCACACTGTGAACCCACTCGCCCGGCGCACGCTCAACCGGAATACCGATGTGGCGACGACAGAACATCACCACGCCCCTTCCCTGCCACGGTTGCGCCAGCGTGTCATCGGTGATCAGCACATCGTCCACGTCCGGCGTCTGGCCTTCATAACGGGAAACGCGCACGCCGCTGTGGTTCAGCAGTGCCGTCAGATAATCATTCAGCGAGGCGTTGTGCACCGCCAGCCAGCAGCGCTTATCGCTCAGGCCGTCAACCGTCGTTTTCGCCGGATACTGCGCAGAATAGAGCGGAATACGAATGGTGAACTGGCTGCCCATACCGGGTTCGGTATCCACCGAGATATCGCCGTCCATCATGCTGACGAGCTTCTCACAAATTGCCAGCCCCAGTCCGGTCCCCTGGAAGTTACGCTGCACGCCGGTACCCACCTGGAAGAACGGGTCAAACAGACGAACCACTTCCTTCGCCGGGATCCCAACGCCGGTATCACGCACACGAATGCTCAGGTAGTCCCCTGCCCGGCACACATGCAACACGATACAGCCGATGTCGGTGAACTTGATGGCGTTACTGAGCAGGTTCGAAATGACCTGCTGCAGACGCATAGGATCGCCATGCAGCGTCAGCGGTACGTCTGGCTCAATAAAGCAATAGAGACCCAGCTGTTTACGTACCACCAGCGGCAGATAGTTGGCGCTGATGTGGTTCATCACCTCGCGCGGAGAGAACTCGCGCGGTTCAATTTTCAGCTGCTCGGACTCAATTTTCGAGAAGTCGAGAATGTCGCTGATGATTTTCAGCAGCAGGCTTGAGGAGTTGTTCATCGCCGTCACCAGGCGATCAACGCCTTTCGGCAGCTCTTTGGTTTGCAGCAGATCGAGGTTGCCGATAATCCCGTACAGCGGCGTACGCAGTTCGTGACTGACGGTGGCAAGGAACATGGATTTCGACTGGCTGGCCTGCTCTGCCGCCTGGGCCATCTCCTGCAAAGACTCTTCCATCTTCACACGTGCTGAGACATCCACCAGCACGCAAATCGCCACGTTTTCATTGCGATAGCGCGAATGCACGAAGCTAATTTGTAAGTTGGTGTGGGTGCTGGTCAGCACGTCGACAAAATTCACCTGCTGACCACAGATAATTTGCGTCAGCCTTTGCCGGTCCTCGTGCGTCAGCATGTTCAGGTAGTTATGCGCCAGTTCATTACTGAGGATATTGGTGCCGTCCTGGGTGCGCAGGATACAGATCCCCACCGGTGCGGAGGCAACAATCTTACGGTTAAACTGCTCGTGTTCCTCCAGACGCTGGGCATCGCTTTCAGCGGGGATAAAAATCTTCCGCTCATACATCCGCGCCAGGGTAAACAGCGCGCCACCGGCCAGCACGTTCAGCAGGATGGCATTCATGATAAGAATACGGATCCGCTCAAGCACCATATCCACAGGCAGGGAATAGACGATACTCAGCGACGATGGCGGTAAGCTTTTCTTCAGCACCAGCTCACGGAATCCTGAGGTATAGCCAAACCACGAACGCTCCTGCATCCAGTGCGGATCGACGTTCAGGCGATTATCCGGCCCGGTGAGTGAAATCAGGGGATGGCCGTTCTCATCCAGAATGGTCACTCCCATTGGCAGACTGCCCGGCGTGAAGAAGTTTTCCATGCGGATGGTCTGTTCAATGCCCAGCAGCGCCTGCAGGCGATTGCCCAGATAAACTGGCGTCAGCGCATAGAAATAGCCCACGCCCATGCGCGGCCCCTGGCTTATCCAGAAGATGTTATTCCCGCGCTCGTCCTGCGGCGCATTGCGGTATTTCAAAATGCGTTCATGCAGGCTTTTCAACGCATCATCACGTTCGACGGGCACATCGCGCAGGCCAAAGTCGGCCATGCAGAGGTTTTCGCTGCCAATCAGGAATACGCGGTTCAGGTCATAGGCGGCGGAGAAGTTGTCACGCCAGTAGCGCATAAACCAGGAGAGCGATTCCAGGGAACCGCGCCAGGTGTTGCTCATGGCGGAGCAGTCGGAATCCGGGAACAGCGGCTCGAAATCCGGTACTTCGGTTTTGTCATTACGGCCGCGGATGGCAAGAATACCGTTTTCCGCCGTCAGGCGATTTTCGGCAATGTACTTCAGCTCCTTCATCACGTCGGAGGTGCGCTGAATATAGCGCTGGGCCTGATCGGAACTTAGGTTAAATTCCTGACGGATCTCCGCTTCTTTCTGGTGCAGCGCGTTGACGATGTAAAACACCGAGGACAAGGCCACCAGTAACCAAAGCAAGAGCGCCAGCGCCCGAAACAGATAGCGAGAGACTTTCAGCGTGGTTCGAAAGGAGACGAGGTATTTCAAAGGGGCGAGGCTCCGCCGTCGGGGTCAAAAAGAATGTGGTTAAGGTAGCGGTAAACGCGGCTTGTCGCAACGTTGACTTGTCTGCATCTGCAAAAGAAAAGGGCCGGAATCCGGCCCTTTATGCGTCAGGAGACATTACTCGTCAGCGTCATCCGCTGCATCATCGTCGGTGTCCACTTCCGGTGCGATGTCATCATCACCTTCCGCGACGCTACCGTCGATGGAGTCGAGCTCTTCGTCGTCCACCGGCTCAGCAACACGCTGCAGACCCACCACGTTTTCATCTTCCGCCGTACGGATGAGGATAACGCCCTGGGTATTACGACCCACCACGCTAATCTCCGACACGCGGGTACGCACCAGCGTACCGGCATCGGTGATCATCATGATCTGGTCGGCATCGTCTACCTGCACCGCGCCCACAACGGAACCGTTGCGCTCGGTCACCTTGATAGAGATAACGCCCTGCGTGCCACGCGACTTGGTTGGGTATTCCCCTTCCGCGGTACGTTTACCGTAACCATTCTGCGTCACGGTCAGGATAGCCCCTTCCCCGCGCGGAATAATCAGAGAAACGACGCTGTCTTCGCCCGCCAGTTTGATACCGCGAACGCCCGTTGCGGTACGACCCATTGCGCGGACGGCGTCTTCTTTGAAGCGCACCACTTTACCGGCTGCGGAGAAGAGCATGACTTCATCTTTGCCTGAAGTCAGATCGACGCCAATCAGCTCATCGCCTTCGTTCAGGTTCACCGCGATGATACCGGCAGAACGTGGACGGCTGAACTCGGTCAGCGCGGTTTTCTTCACGGTACCGCTGGCGGTCGCCATAAAGACGTTCACGCCCTCTTCGTACTCGCGTACCGGCAGAATGGCAGTGATACGTTCGTTCGCTTCCAGCGGCAGCAGGTTAACGATCGGACGACCACGTGCACCACGGCTCGCTTCCGGCAACTGGTAGACCTTCATCCAGTACAGACGACCCCGGCTGGAGAAGCAGAGGATGGTGTCATGGGTGTTCGCCACCAGCAGACGGTCGATAAAGTCTTCTTCTTTAATACGTGCCGCAGATTTGCCTTTACCACCACGACGCTGTGCTTCGTAGTCAGTTAACGGCTGATACTTCACGTAGCCCTGGTGAGACAGGGTCACAACAACGTCTTCCTGGTTGATCAGGTCTTCGATGTTGATATCTGCGGAGTTGGCGGTGATTTCGGTGCGACGCTCATCGCCGAACTGATCGCGGATCAGCTCCAGCTCTTCGCGGATCACTTCCATCAGGCGCTCTGCGCTGCCCAGAATGTGCAGCAGTTCAGCGATCTGCTCCAGCAGCTCTTTATATTCGTCGAGCAGTTTTTCATGCTCAAGGCCGGTCAGTTTCTGCAGACGCAGATCCAGAATCGCCTGGGCCTGCTGTTCAGTCAGGTAGTACTGACCATCACGCACGCCGAATTCAGGTTCCAGCCACTCAGGACGCGCGGCGTCATCACCGGCACGCTCCAGCATTGCCGCAACGTTGCCAAGATCCCACGGACGGGAAATCAGCGCGGTTTTCGCTTCCGCCGGGGTTGGCGCGCGACGGATCAGCTCGATGATCGGGTCGATGTTGGCCAGCGCCACGGCCAGTGCCTCAAGGATGTGGGCACGGTCACGCGCTTTACGCAGTTCGAAAATAGTACGACGGGTCACCACTTCGCGGCGGTGACGGACAAACGCGCTCAGGATCTCTTTCAGGTTCATGATCTTCGGCTGACCATGGTGCAGTGCAACCATGTTGATACCGAAGGATACCTGCAGCTGAGTCTGGGAGTACAGGTTGTTCAGCACAACCTCGCCCACCGCGTCGCGTTTGATTTCAATCACGATGCGCATACCGTCTTTATCAGACTCGTCACGCAGCGCGCTGATGCCTTCAACACGTTTTTCTTTTACCAGCTCGGCGATTTTTTCAATCAGTCGCGCTTTGTTCACCTGATACGGGATCTCGTGAACAATGATGGTTTCACGGCCGGTTTTGGCATCTGCTTCCACTTCGGCGCGGGCACGGATGTAAATCTTGCCGCGACCGGTGCGGTACGCTTCTTCAATACCACGACGACCGTTGATGATGGCCGCCGTCGGGAAGTCCGGGCCCGGGATGTGTTCCATCAGCCCTTCAATGCTGATGTCTTCATCGTCGATATAGGCCAGGCAGCCGTTGATCACTTCGGTGATGTTGTGCGGCGGAATGTTGGTCGCCATCCCTACGGCGATACCGGACGAACCGTTCACCAGCAGGTTAGGGATCTTCGTTGGCATGACGTCAGGAATTTTTTCCGTGCCATCGTAGTTATCAACGAAATCAACCGTCTCTTTTTCCAGGTCGGCCATCAGCTCATGGGCAATTTTCGCCAGACGGATTTCCGTATAACGCATTGCCGCGGCGGAGTCGCCGTCGATAGAACCAAAGTTACCCTGACCATCTACCAGCATGTAACGCAGCGAGAAAGGCTGCGCCATACGAACGATGGTGTCGTACACCGCGGAATCACCATGGGGATGGTATTTACCGATTACGTCACCAACGACACGGGCAGATTTTTTGTAGGCTTTATTCCAGTCATTGCCCAATACGTTCATGGCGTATAGTACGCGACGGTGTACCGGCTTCAGGCCATCGCGGACGTCCGGCAGCGCACGGCCAACAATGACCGACATCGCATAGTCCAGATAGGAGCTCTTCAGCTCTTCCTCGATGTTAACCGGTGTAATTTCTCTCGCAAGGTCGCTCATCTAACCGCTATCCCTCTACTGTATCCCGGATTCAAAGGTCGCAAATTATAACACAGCCGCGGTGATACAGGTAAACCTATACGCTTTATTCACAGGGATTGCCTGATATACTCATTCGTCTTGCTAAATAAGGAGTAAAAGCGCCCATGAATGCCGAAAAATCCCCGGTGGCTCACAACGTAGACCACGAAGAGATTGCCAAATTTGAAGCGGTGGCGTCCCGCTGGTGGGATCTCGAAGGTGAGTTCAAACCTCTGCATCGCATCAACCCGCTGCGTCTGAGCTATATCGCGGAGCGTTCCGGCGGTCTGTTCGGTAAAAAAGTGCTCGACGTCGGCTGCGGCGGCGGCATCCTGGCAGAGAGCATGGCGCGCGAAGGGGCCACCGTCACCGGCCTGGATATGGGTTTTGAACCGTTGCAGGTTGCCCGTCTGCATGCGCTGGAGTCCGGGATTCAGGTGGAGTACGTGCAGGAAACCGTTGAAGAACACGCGGCAAAACATGCGCACCAGTACGACGTGGTCACCTGCATGGAGATGCTGGAGCACGTTCCCGACCCGCAGTCCGTCGTCAATGCCTGCGCAAAACTGGTGAAACCGGGCGGCCAGGTCTTCTTCTCGACCATCAACCGTAACGGCAAAGCCTGGCTGATGGCCGTCGTCGGCGCAGAGTATGTGCTGCGCATGGTGCCCAAAGGCACACACGACGTGAAGAAATTCATCAAGCCTGCCGAGTTACTGGGCTGGGTTGACCAGACGTGGCTCAAGGAGCAGCACATCACCGGTCTGCACTACAATCCGCTGACCGATAAATTCAAACTCGCCCCGGGCGTGGATGTTAACTATATGTTGCACACCACCGCCAAAAACGACTAACGTCATCCATTATTCTTATAAAGATTGCGCGACATCATGTTGCGCAATTCTGACCTCCCGTTGAAGAAATCAGCACTCGATCAAATTTTGAATTTTTTTTCTTAATTATTGACATCTCTTCCAGGCCTTACAGCATGAGGACTTAGCCTTTTTTACCCTTTCACAACCTCAATTTAACGTCAAAATCAACCCTTGTACTGAAAAGAATCCTTACTAGAATACTCACCATATAGCGTTTCTCTTATCGCAAACCCCCTATATGTAGTATTTATCCACAGAGTTAGTCACAAGGCGGATCTGTGGATAAACGGGGGATATTTTTTTATTTCACGGACAGGTAAAACCCACATGAATCAGAGTCTGCTGGTGACAAAGCGCGACGGTACTACCGAGCGTATCAATCTGGACAAAATCCATCGAGTTCTCGACTGGGCAGCAGAAGGCCTGAACAACGTATCTATCTCCCAGGTTGAACTGCGTTCCCATATTCAGTTCTACGACGGCATCAAAACGTCTGATATCCACGAAACCATCATCAAAGCGGCGGCGGATCTGATCTCCCGCGAAGCGCCGGATTATCAGTACCTCGCTGCACGTCTGGCGATTTTCCACCTGCGTAAAAAAGCCTACGGCCAGTTCGAGCCGCCTGCGCTTTACGACCACGTGGTGAAAATGGTTGAGCTGGGTAAATACGACACGCATCTGCTGGAAGACTATACGGAAGAAGAGTTCGAGCAGATGAACGGGTTTATCGATCACTGGCGTGATATGAACTTCTCCTACGCAGCGGTGAAACAGCTCGAAGGCAAATACCTGGTCCAGAACCGTGTCACGGGCGAAATCTACGAGAGCGCCCAGTTCCTCTATATTCTGGTGGCCGCCTGCCTGTTCTCTAACTACCCGCGTGACACCCGTCTGGAATACGTTAAGCGTTTCTATGATGCGGTCTCTACGTTCAAGATTTCTCTGCCGACGCCGATTATGTCTGGCGTGCGTACCCCAACCCGTCAGTTCAGCTCCTGCGTACTGATCGAGTGCGGTGACAGCCTGGATTCCATCAACGCGACCTCCAGCGCGATTGTCAAATACGTCTCCCAGCGTGCCGGTATCGGTATCAACGCCGGTCGCATTCGCGCCCTGGGCAGCCCAATTCGCGGCGGTGAAGCGTTCCATACCGGTTGTATCCCGTTCTACAAGCACTTCCAGACCGCAGTAAAATCCTGCTCTCAGGGCGGCGTGCGCGGTGGTGCGGCAACCCTGTTCTACCCAATGTGGCACCTGGAAGTCGAAAGCCTGCTGGTACTGAAAAACAACCGTGGTGTTGAAGGTAACCGCGTGCGTCACATGGACTACGGCGTGCAGATCAACAAACTGATGTACACCCGTCTGCTGAAAGGTGAAGACATAACCCTGTTCAGCCCGTCCGACGTCCCGGGTCTGTATGACGCGTTCTTCGCCGATCAGGACGAGTTTGAACGTCTGTACACCAAATACGAAAAAGACGACAGCATCCGTAAACAGCGCGTGAAAGCGGTCGATCTGTTCTCCCTGATGATGCAGGAACGTGCCTCTACCGGCCGTATCTACATCCAGAACGTTGACCACTGCAACACCCACAGCCCGTTTGATCCGGTTGTTGCGCCAGTGCGCCAGTCTAACCTGTGCCTGGAGATCGCCCTGCCGACCAAACCGCTGGAAGACGTGAACGACGAAAACGGCGAAATTGCGCTGTGTACGCTGTCTGCGTTCAACCTGGGCGCGATTAAGAGCCTGGACGAACTGGAAGAGCTGGCAGTGCTGGCCGTCCGTGCGCTCGACGCCCTGCTGGACTACCAGGATTACCCAATCCCGGCGGCGAAACGCGGCGCAATGGGCCGTCGTACGCTGGGTATCGGCGTCATCAACTTCGCCTACTGGCTGGCGAAACACGGTAAGCGTTACTCCGACGGCAGCGCGAACAACCTGACCCACGAAACGTTCGAAGCGATCCAGTATTACCTGCTGAAAGCGTCTAACGAGCTGGCGAAAGAGCAAGGCGCATGCCCGTGGTTTAACGAAACCACCTATGCGAAAGGCATTCTGCCAATCGACACCTACAAGAAAGACCTGGATGCGATTGCAAACGCGCCGCTGCATCTGGACTGGGAAGCACTGCGCGAGTCCATTAAGACTCACGGCCTGCGCAACTCCACGCTCTCTGCCCTGATGCCGTCTGAGACCTCTTCGCAGATCTCTAACGCCACCAACGGTATCGAGCCGCCGCGCGGTCACGTCAGCATTAAAGCGTCGAAAGACGGCATCCTGCGCCAGGTGGTGCCGGATTACGAACTGCTGAAAGACAACTACGAGCTGCTGTGGGAAATGCCAAACAATGACGGCTATCTGCAGCTGGTGGGTATCATGCAGAAATTCATCGATCAGTCGATCTCTGCCAATACCAACTACGACCCGACGCGTTTCCCGTCTGGTAAAGTGCCCATGCAGCAACTGCTGAAAGACCTGCTCACCGCGTACAAATTTGGCGTGAAAACTCTGTATTATCACAACACCCGTGATGGTGCAGAAGACGCGCAGGACGATCTGGCACCGTCAATTCAGGATGATGGCTGCGAAAGCGGCGCATGTAAGATCTAATAAATCCCCTCACCCTAACCCTCTCCCTGTGGGAGAGGGCCGGGATGAGGGGGAAATAACACCACAGGACACACTCATGGCATATACCACCTTTTCACAGACGAAAAACGACCAGCTCAAAGAGCCGATGTTCTTCGGCCAGCCGGTCAATGTGGCACGCTACGATCAGCAAAAATATGACATCTTCGAAAAGCTGATTGAAAAGCAACTCTCCTTCTTCTGGCGTCCGGAGGAAGTTGACGTTTCCCGCGATCGTATCGATTTCCAGGCGTTGCCGGAGCATGAAAAACACATTTTCATCAGCAACCTGAAGTACCAGACGCTGCTGGACTCCATTCAGGGCCGCAGCCCGAACGTTGCCCTGCTGCCGCTGATCTCCATTCCGGAACTGGAAACCTGGGTGGAAACCTGGGCGTTCTCGGAGACGATCCACTCCCGCTCTTACACCCACATTATCCGCAACATCGTTAACGATCCGGCGGTGGTGTTTGACGATATCGTCACCAACGAGCAGATTCAGAAACGCGCGGAAGGGATTGCCCACTACTACGACGAGCTGATCGAGATGACCAGCTACTGGCACCTGCTGGGCGAAGGGACCCACAACGTGAACGGCAAAACCGTCACCGTGAACCTGCGCGCGCTGAAAAAGCAGCTGTACCTGTGCCTGATGAGCGTTAACGCCCTGGAAGCCATCCGCTTCTACGTGAGCTTTGCCTGCTCATTTGCGTTTGCCGAGCGCAAGCTGATGGAAGGTAACGCCAAAATCATCCGTCTGATCGCCCGTGACGAAGCCCTGCACCTGACCGGCACCCAGCACATGCTGAACCTGTTGCGCAGCGGTGCAGACGACCCGGAGATGGCGGAAATCGCTGAAGAGTGCAAGCAGGAGTGCTACGACCTGTTCGTGCTGGCCGCACAGCAGGAGAAAGAGTGGGCAGACTACCTGTTCCGCGACGGCTCCATGATTGGCCTGAACAAAGACATTCTGTGCCAGTACGTTGAGTATATCACCAATATCCGTATGCAGGCGGTCGGTCTCGATCTGCCATTCCAGACGCGCTCCAACCCGATCCCGTGGATCAACACCTGGCTGGTGTCCGATAACGTGCAGGTGGCGCCACAGGAAGTGGAAGTGAGTTCTTACCTGGTCGGTCAGATTGATTCTGAAGTCAACACTGACGACCTGAGCAATTTCCAGCTCTGATGACGCGCGTAACGCTGAGTCTTTCGGGCACAGAAGTGCTGTGCCAGGAAGAGCACCCTTCCCTGCTGGCAGCCCTTGAGGCGAATCAGGTGACGGTAGAGTATCAGTGTCGTGAAGGCTATTGCGGCTCCTGCCGCTGCCGCCTGGTCACCGGCCAGGTGGACTGGCTGACCGAACCGCTGGCCTTTATCAATGAAGGGGAAATTTTGCCCTGCTGCTGCCGGGCAAAAGGTGACATTGAAATCGAGATGTGATTGCCCTGGTTCCCTCTCCCTGTGGGTTGAGGGATCCCCAGTAATTTTTTACCGAAAGCGACGAAAGTTGTTTCAGGAAAATGAATGACTTACAGCGACGCCCTGGTCCGGCTGTAAATCGCTGAGGCGTTTCCTGCAGGCCGGGGCGAG
>NZ_JAQZRK010000054.1:0-15067 GCF_028737495.1 Enterobacter cloacae complex sp. 2022EL-00981 | reverse complement strand
GTTGGAGTCATTACCCTTTTTTCAACTTCTGATGGATGCGAGTGATTGAACTCATACATTAATGTTTTCCCACGAAGTCTTTTTTCAGGTAAGCCTTCGCACATATCGGTAAATAGCTTGCCTGCTTTTATTTTTTCTGTCATCGACATGTTCATTTTTAACATTCCGTCCTGATAAGTTGGTCGGATAAGGCGCTCGCGCCGTATCCGACATTAATTTCTTAAGCGACTTCATTCACCTGGCGACGCAGCAGAGAAAGTGGGCCGGGGCCGCTAAGCGTGAACACGGAAATTAAGGTGAAGCCCAGCGCCACCAGACCCAGCACCAGGTAAGCGCCCTGGAAACCGATGCTTTCATACATATTGCCCGCCAGAATAGACATAAAAATCATCGCCAGTTGCTTAAAGAAGCAGAAACAGACCAGATAAATCGTCGCTGAAAAACGCACTTCAAACTGGCTGGTAATATATTTAAAGCAGCCCACCAGCAGGAACGGTACTTCAAACATATGCAGCGTTTTCAGAATAACCACTTCCAGTGCTGAGGTAGCGAACGATGAGCCAATAATACGTACTGACATAATAGTGCCAGCCAGCAGCAGGGCGTTTTTCCCACCGATGCGATTAATGATCAGTGGCGCAAAAAACATAATCGAGGCGTTAAGTAATTCGCCCATTGTCGTTACGTAGCCAAATACCCGCGTACCCTGTTCACCGGTAGCAAAGAACGAAGTAAAGAAATTAGCAAACTGTTGGTCAAAAACATCGTAGGTGCAGGAAACGCCAATAACATACAGTGACAAAAACCACAGTTTTGGCTGTCTGAACAGTTCCAGCGCCAGCTTAAGGCTAAATGCCGAATGGTTGGCACCTACCGCATTGGCAACCGTGGCAGAAGAGGGCGCATCCGTTTTGGCGAAAAAGAGTAAAACGGCGAGGATGAATGCACAGCCAGAACCCAGCCAGAAAACAAACTGATTATTGATGGTGAACATGATGCCGACAATCGAGGCACACAGCGCCCAGCCAACACAGCCAAACATCCGCGCGCGACCATATTCGAAATTACTGCGACGGCTGACTTTCTCGATAAATGCCTCTACTGCTGGCGCACCGGCGTTAAAACAAAAGCCTAGATAAATACCACCAACAATCGATCCTACTAAAATGTTGTATTGTAACAGTGGCCCGAAGATAAAAATAAAGAACGGCGCAAACATCACTAACATGCCGGTAATAATCCACAGCAGGTATTTGCGCAGCCCGAGTTTGTCAGAAAGCAGACCAAACAGCGGTTGGAATAATAGCGAGAACAGAGAAATAGCGGCAAAAATAATACCCGTATCACTTTTGCTGATATGGTTGATGTCATGTAGCCAAATCGGGAAAAACGGGAAGTAGGCTCCCATGATAAAAAAGTAAAAGAAAAAGAATAAACCGAACATCCAAAAGTTTGTGTTTTTTAAATAGTACATAATGGATTTCCTTACGCGAAATACGGGCAGACATGGCCTGCCCGGTTATTATTATTTTTGACACCAGAGCAACTGGTAATGGTAGCTACCGGCGCTAAGGTGGAATTCCGCCGACACTGACGGGCTCCAGGAGTCGTCGCCACCAATCCCCATATGGAAACCGTCGATATTCAGCCATGTGCCTTCTTCCGCGTGCAGCAGATGGCGATGGCTGGTTTCCATCAGTTGCTGTTGACTGTAGCGGCTGATGTTGAACTGGAAGTCGCCGCGCCACTGGTGTGGGCCATAATTCAATTCGCGCGTCCCGCAGCGCAGACCGTTTTCGCTCGGGAAGACGTACGGGGTATACATGTCTGACAATGGCAGATCCCAGCGGTCAAAACAGGCCGCAGTAAGGCGGTCGGGATAGTTTTCTTGCGGCCCTAATCCGAGCCAGTTTACCCGCTCTGCTACCTGCGCCAGCTGGCAGGTCAGGCCAATCCGCGCCGGATGTGGCGTATTGCTCGCCACTTCAACATCAACGGTAATCGCCATTTGACCACTTCCATCAATCCGGTAGGTTTTCCGGCTGATAAATAAGGTTTTCCCCTGATGCTGCCACGCGTGGACCGTGGTAATCAGCACCGCGTCGGCAAGCGTATCTGCCGTGCACTGCAACAACGCTGCTTCGGCCTGGTAATGGCCCGCCGCCTTCCAGCGTTCGACCCAGGCGTTAGGGTCAATGCGGGTCGCTTCACTTACGCCAATGTCGTTATCCAGCGGTGCGCGGGTGAACTGATCGCGCAGCGGCGTCAGCAGTTGTTTTTTATCGCCAATCCACATCTGTGAAAGAAAGCCTGACTGGCGGTTAAATTGCCAACGCTTATTATCCAGCTCGATGCAAAAATCCGTTTCGCTGGTGGTCAGTTGCGGGATGGCGTGGGGCGCGGAGGGGAGTGTCACGCTGAGGTTTTCCGCCAGACGCCACTGCTGCCAGGCGCTGATGTGTCCGGCTGCTGACCATGTGGTCGCGTTCGGTTGCACTACGTGAACCGTTAGCCAGAGTTGTCCGGCGCTCTCCGGCTGCGGTAGTTCAGGCAGTTCAATCAACTGTTTACCTTGTGGAGCGACATCCAGAGGCACTTCACCGCTTGCCAGCGGCTTGCCATCCAGCGCCACCATCCAGTGCAGGAGCTCGTTATCGCTATGACGGAACAGGTATTCGCTGGTCACTTCGATGGTTCGCCCGGATAAACTGAACTGGAAAAACTGCTGCTGGTGTTTTGCTTCCGTCAGCGCCGGATGCGGCGTGCGGTCTGCAAAGACCAGACCGTTCATGCAGAACTGGCGATCATTCGGCGTATCGCCAAAATCACCGCCGTAAGCCGACCACGGATTGCCATTTTCATCATATTTAATCAGCGACTGATCCACCCAGTCCCAGACGAAGCCGCCCTGTAAACGGGGGTACTGACGAAACGCCTGCCAGTATTTAGCGAAGCCGCCAAGACTGTTACCCATCGCGTGGGCGTATTCGCAAAGGATCAGCGGGCGCGTCTCTCCAGGCAACGAAAGCCATTTTTTGATGGACCATTTCGGCACAGCCGGGAAGGGCTGGTCTTCATCCACGCGCGCGTACATCGGGCAAATAATATCGGTTGCGAAGGTGTCGGCTCCGCCGCCTTCATACTGTACCGGGCGGGAAGGATCGACAGATTTGATCCAGCGATAGAGTGCGTCGTGATTAGCGCCGTGGCCTGATTCATTCCCCAGCGACCAGATGATCACACTCGGGTGATTACGATCGCGCTGCACCATTCGCGTTACGCGTTCGCTCATCGCGGGTAGCCAGCGCGGATCATCGGTCAGACGATTCATTGGCACCATGCCGTGGGTTTCAATGTTGGCTTCATCCACCACATACAGGCCGTAGTGGTCGCACAGCGTGTACCACAGCGGATGGTTCGGATAATGCGAACAGCGCACGGCGTTAAAGTTGTTCTGCTTCATCAGCAGGATATCCTGCACCATCGTCTGCTCATCCATGACCTGACCATGCAGAGGATGATGCTCGTGACGGTTAACGCCGCGAATCAGCAACGGCTTGCCGTTCAGCAGCAGCAGACCATTTTCAATCCGCACCTCGCGGAAACCGACATCGCAGGCTTCTGCTTCAATCAGCGTGCCGTCGGCGGTGTGCAGTTCAACCACCGCACGATAGAGATTCGGGATTTCGGCGCTCCACAGTTTCGGGTTTTCGACGTTCAGACGTAGGGTGACGTGATCGGCATAACCACCACGCTCATCGATAATTTCACCGCCGAAAGGCGCGGTGCCGCTGGCGACCTGCGTTTCACCCTGCCACAAAGAAACCGTCACCCGCAGCTCATCGCGCAGCTCGCCGTACATCTGAACGTCTGCCTCCAGTACAGCGCGGCTGAAATCATCATTAAAGTGAGTGGCTACATGGAAATCGCTGATTTGCGTGCTCGGTTTATGCAGCAACGAGACGTCACGGAAAATGCCGCTCATCCGCCACATATCCTGATCTTCCAGATAACTGCCGTCACTCCAGCGCAGCACCATCACCGCGAGGCGGTTTTCTCCGGCGTGTAAAAATGCGCTCAGGTCAAATTCAGACGGCAAACGACTGTCCTGTCCGTAACCGACCCAGCGCCCGTTGCACCACAAATGAAACGCCGAGTTAACACCATCAAAAATAATTCGCGTCTGGCCTTCCTGTAGCCAGCTTTCATCAACATTAAATGTGAGCGAGTAACAACCCGTCGGATTCTCCGTGGGAACATACGGCGGATTGACCGCAATGGGATAGGTCACGTTGGTGTAGATAGGCGCATCGTAACCGTGCATCTGCCAGTTTGAGGGGACGATGACAGTATCGGCGTCAGGAAGATCGCGCTCCAGCCAGCTTTCTGGTACCGCTTCTGGTGCCGGAAACCAGGCAAAGCGCCATTCACCATTCAGGCTGCGCGACTCTTGGGAAGGGCGATCGGTGCGAGCCTCTTCGCTATTACGCCAGCTGGCGAAAGGGGGATGTGCCGCAAGGCGATTAAGTTGGGTAACGCCAGGGTTTTCCCAGTCACGACGTTGTAATACGACGGCCAGTGAATCCGTAATCATTGTCATAGTTGTATCCTGCGTGAATTGTTATCCGCTCACATTTTCGCATAACATACGAGCCGGACACATAGAGTGTAAAGCCTGGGGTGCCTAATGAGTGAGCTGACTCACATTAATTGCGTTGCGCTCACTGCCCGCTTTCAAGTCGGGAAACTTGTCGTGCCAGCTGCATTAAGGAATCTGCCAACGTGCGGGGAGAGGTGGTTTGCGTATTGGGCGCCAGGGTGGTTTTTCTTTTCACCAGTGAGACGGGCAACAGCTGATTGCTCTTCACCGCCTGGCCCTGAGAGAGTTTCAGCAAGCGGTCCACGCTGGTTTGCCCCAGCAGGCGAAAATCCTGTTTGATGGTGGTTAACGGCGGGATATAACACGAGCTGTCTTCGGTATCGTCGTATCCCACTACCGAGATATCCGCACCAACGCGCAACCCGGACTCGGTAATGGCGCGCATTGCGCCCAGCGCCATCTGATCGTTGGCAACCAGCATCGCAGTGGGAACGATGCCCTCATTTAGCATTTGCATGGTTTGTTGAAAACCGGACATGGCACTCCAGTCGCCTTCCCGTTCCGCTATCGGATGAATTTGATTGCGAGTGAGATATTTATGCCAGCCCGCCAGACGCAGACGCGCCGAGACAGAACTTAATGGGCCCGCTAACAGCGCGATTTGCTGGTGACCCAATGCGACCAGATGCTCCACGCCCAGTCGCGTACCGTCTTCATGGGAGAAAATAATACTGTTGATGGGAGTCTGGTCAGAGACATCAAGAAATAACGCCGGAACATTAGCGCAGGCAGCTTCCACAGCAATGGCATCCTGGTCATCCAGCGGATAGTTAATGATCAGCCCACTGACGCGTTGCGCGAGAAGATTGTGCACCGCCGCTTTACAGGCTTCGACGCCGCTTCGTTCTACCATCGACACCACCACGCTGGCACCCAGTTGATCGGCGCGAGATTTAATCGCCGCGACAATTTGCGACGGCGCGTGCAGGGCCAGACTGGAGGTAGCAACGCCAATCAGCAACGACTGTTTCCCCGCCAGTTGTTGTGCCACGCGGTTGGGAATGTAGTTCAGCTGCGCCATCGCCGCTTCCACCTTTTCCCGCGTTTTCGCAGAGACGTGGCTGGCCTGGTTCACCACGCGGGAAACGGTCTGATAAGAGACACCGGCATACTCTGCGACATCGTATAGCGTTACTGGTTTCACATTTACCACCCTGAATTGACTCTCTTCGGGTGCTATCATGCCATACCACGAAATGTTTTGCGCCATTCGGAGGGGGCACGCCGAAGTGAGATTCAAAATGCCGACGTCAGTTCACAGGTGGGTAATGATACCAACGTGTTGATTTCGTATTTTCACTGACACCAGGATCATCCTGATGTTACAAGGATTGAATGACTACAGATTAAAATAGTCATCAACAGGTTGACAGCATTACCGTTTTTTTCGTCTCATTTTTATCGTATTCGGGTGTCTGTCTGTACCATGCAGACGCTCGCTTTTTGTAATGCCAGCTAAAGAAACAGGCTTAACGTAGGATATTTTCCGTTTGCCAAGCGGCCCCCATATTGAATGGCTGACGGTACTGGATTTCGATGAGATAAAAATAAACCGTATTTTTATTGCCAATATTGATGACCCGGTGAAGCGAGCGCTACTTGTTTCTGTGGTGAAAGGGTTACGTGGTACTGGCAAACCACTGGTGTTTGAAGGGGTGGAAACGCCAGGACAGTTTGAATTCGTCCGTTCTCTTGGCCCCGGTTACCTAGTTCAGGGCTGGTATACCGGAAAACCCGAAACAATATCTGCGATGAATATTCAGGGTTAAAACGATACGGGGCCCGGCCCGTATCGGCAACCCGACCCGTCAGCGTATCGCTTTCTGTCTGAAGCCGGTTCAGGTCGGCTTCTATCTGCGCGATGCGGCGGGAGATTTATTCAGAACGACTGCCGAAGTTCATCCGGCGAATCTTATCCAGCTGCGCCTGCAGATGGTCTATTTCGCGCTCCCGGTCGGCCTGCTTTTCCAGCAGGGCGCGGTTCAGCGCTTCCTGTTCGGACAGGCGCTGTTTCAGCAGAAGGATGTCGTCAGGGGGAGGTGTTGTTCATAAGCCCGCATTTTACCAGGCTTATTCAACGACAACCAGGATAAAGAGGCCTACAACATGGTCAGGGACGTAAGCAGTCTTTTAGGCTGCCGCCAGTCGATGCCTTCCAGAAGCATTGCCAGCTGCGCCGGGGTCAGGAACACTTTGCCATCGCGGGCAGAGGGCCAGGCGAAGCGGCCGCGTTCCAGCCGTTTGGTCAGCAGGCACAGCCCGTCGCCGGTGGACCACAGCAGTTTGACCTTACTGCCGCTGCGGCCCCGGAAGATGAAGACATGGCCGGATATCGGGTCATCTTTCAGCATCGTCTGCACCTTTGCGGCGAGACCATTGAAGCCGTTGCGCATGTCGGTGATACCGGCAACCAGCCAGATTTTGGTGCCTGTTGGCAGGTGGTTATCACTTCCTTTATCTGTCCTGTGATGATCCTTATGACTTCGCCAGACTACTTCACCACACACATGGGTCTGCCAGATACCGGTTCGGGATGGATTTCCGCTTCTACGCTGAACACCGTCTTTAGAAGCTCTGGTTTCATCACTGCTTCCGGAGCACCTTGCGCCATCACGCGACCGCTTGCCAGTACCACCAGATGATCGCAATAGCGGCTGGCCTGATTCAGATCGTGGAGTACCGTCACTACGGTTTTCCCCTGCCTTTTGAGTTCAACCATCAGGCGCATCAGTTCAACCTGATGATTGATATCGAGGTAGGTCGTAGGCTCATCAAGAAGAATGAGTGGGGTATCCTGTGCCAGCACCATCGCCAGAAACGCACGCTGGCGCTGGCCGCCGGAAAGCTGGGTTAACCTGCGGTCAGCCAGATTGCGCGTCCGGGTCTGACTCATTGCCACGTTGACCCGCTCGTTGTCTTCCGCGGAGAGTCGCCCCCACAACGACAGCCACGGGCTGCGGCCGTAGGAAACCAGTTCCCGTACAGTGATCCCCTCGGGGGATAAATGGTGTTGCGGCAGTAAAGCCAGGCGGCGAGCCAGCTGGCGGGCGGAAAAACCGGCTATGGGTTTTTCATCAAGCAATATCTCGCCAGAGTCTGGTGTTAACAGGCGAGAAAAACAGTTCAACAGCGTCGATTTCCCGCAACCGTTAGGGCCGAGCAGGGCCGTGATTTTTCCGGCAGGCAGGGCGAGAGAAAGTCCATCCAGCACGGTTTGTGCGCCATAGCTGACGGTCAGATTTTCAGTACGTAATCTCATTTATCGCATTCTCACAAGCAGCCAGACAAACCACGGTGCGCCGATAATGGCGGTCAGCACGCCTGCCGGAAGCTCCAGCGGCGGATGAATGATTCGTGCCAGCAGATCGGCAATGACCAGCAACAACGCGCCCGTCAGGGCCGAAACGGGCATCAGCCAGCGGTGACGCCCGCCGGCGATCCTGCGCACCATGTGCGGCACGACGAGACCAATAAAACTTATCGGGCCACAGACGGCCACGCCGGTTGCTGTCATCGCGACAGCCAGCATCAGCCCCTGGAACCGGGTGCGCTGAACCGACACGCCGAGCGTGGCTGCTCGTGCATCGCCCAGCGCCAGCAGGTCGAGATCGCGACAAAAGCGCAGGCTCAGCGGCAAAAACAGAATGAGCAACGGCACGGCAATCTTCACAAAGTGCCAGTCGCGCCCCCATAAGCTACCCGTCAGCCACAGCAGGGCACTGTTTACATCCTGCGGGTGCAGGAGCATCAGGTAATCCGTCAGGCTCGCCCAGCAGGCGGAAAGCGCCACGCCGGTGAGCGCCAGCTTCATCGGCTGGTGGGTCTTTGCCAGCATCTTCAGCAAGATCAACCCCGCCATACCGCCCGCAAAGGCCAGCAGCGGCAGCACCATCACGGATAGTGATGGCATAAGAAGCAGTGCTCCCACAGAGGCAAGGCTGGCGGCATGGTTAATGCCGAGAATATCCGGTGATGCTAGCGGGTTACGCACAATCCCCTGTACCAGCACGCCCGCCACGGCGAGGGCTGCACCGACAAACAGTGCCAGCAGCAAGCGCGGCAGTCGGTACTCCATCAATACATAATAATGCTCGCGTCCGTCCTGCCAGTCGGTCAGCAGCGCGCGCCACGGCACGGGGATCACCCCCATATGGAGTGATAACAGCGCACAACCTGCCAGGGCAAGGGTGATGAAAATGACCAGCGCAATTTTCATCCTCGCCTCCTCACCAGCCAGACAAAGCAAGGACTGCCAATCAGCGCCAGCACTGCGCCTGCGGGCAGATCGCCGGGGAAGGCCAGCGCGCGTGCGAGTACATCTGCCATCAGCATCAGCGTGGCCCCCAGCAGCATGCTCACCGGCAGTACGTTGCGCTGATCGAAGCCTGCCCAGAAGCGCGCCAGATGTGGCACCAGCAGGCCGATAAACGCCACCGGACCTGCCACACTGACGCACGCGCCAACCAGAAGCAGCACTAACATATTGATGATCAAACGTAGTCTCGGCAGGTTCACTCCCAGCGTATGGGCGGTACTGTCGCTGACGTTGAGCAGGTTCAGTTGATTCGCCAGCAGCAACACGACAGGGACTGCAGTGACCACCACCGGCAAGAGCTGCCAGACATCCTGCCAGTGGGCGTGGGACACTCCGCCTGCCAGCCAGTAAAAGATGCCGTAAGCATGATCTTCGGCCAGCAGCAGGGTGATGCGGGTCAGGGCCATACAAAAGGCCGACAGCGCGATACCCGCGAGGATCAGTTTGTTTCTGTCCTGGGTATGACGAAACCCGCCTCCTGCGGTCATGACCAGCAGCCAGCTCACGCCGCCCCCGCATGCCGCGATGAACGACAGGGAATAGCCTGCAACCGGCGTCGGACTCAGCGCGCTGGTAAGCGCCATAGCCAGCGCCGCGCCGCTGTTAATGCCGAGCAGTGAAGGAGAGGCCATTGGGTTGTGGGTCAGGGTTTGCAGCAGCGTGCCCGCGAGCGCCAGGCTTGCGCCGATCAGAACGGCGACCAGGCTTCGCGGCAAACGAAGGTTTTGCACCAGCGCTTCTGGTAGCGTTGGCGTGTGTCCAGGCAGCAGGGCGCGGATTGCGTCTGCTCCGGAAACAGGAATGGCCGAGTAGCAAAACAGACTCAGCCAGAAAATAATAATAAGTACTGCAACGGGAAGCCCCCACAGCAGCACCGGGTGTTTTAGCGCGGTCATTTCACATCGGTAAGCGGCTGATGGTGGAAGATTTTTACCGTGTCAGCGGCAATACGCTCTGCGGCAAAAATACCGCGCATCCGCGCCCAGGCGTTACTGTCGACTGAAGCAACCTGCTGCTTCTGCGCGGCGGTTAATATCTGCCAGAGCGGATCTTGTTGCCAGCGTTTAACAATGCTCTCTTCGCGATAGTGGGCAACCAGCAGCCAGGCAGGATTGACCGCCAGCAGTTGCTCCAGGCCGATGGACGGCATGGACGCGCCCGCCATCGCAGCGGGAACGTTCAGCCCCAGAGAAGCCAGCACGCTGCCGGTCCAGGTCTCCTGGGTATGCAGGTTGAATAGCTGTTCGCGTGATGTGCCAAAGGCCACGCGTGTCCCTGTGGGAAGCTGGCTGGACCACTGCGCCATCTTCTCTTTATGTTGTTCCAGACGCGCCTGCATCTCTCGTTTTTTACCTACCACTTCGCCGATGATAGCCGCTGAGTGCAAATTTTCAGCGTAGGTTTCGTTGCGGGACTTAAGCAGCAGTACCGGCGCGATTTGCTGCAAGGCAGTGTAAATCCCCGCATGGCGACTGCTGTCGGCAATGATCAGGTCTGGTTTCAGGGCAGCAATGGCTTCCAGGCTCGGCTGCGCGCGCGTTCCGACGGACTGCCACGGTTTCAGGTGCGCACGCACTTCGGGCAGGATGCGTTTTGCATCGTTATCGTCGGCAATACCGATCGGGCTGACGTCCACGGCGGCCAGCGCATCGGCGAACGAGAGTTCCAGCACCACAATCCGTTGTGGCGTTTTATCGAGTGTAAACGTGCCGTGTTCGTCCTGAACCGTGGCGGCAAAGGCGTGGCCGATCACCAGCAGCAGGCCTGCAAAAAGAAAACGGATAAATGCCAACATAGTCACATTCCAGCTAAAAGCCCGGCAAGCCGGGCGTTAACACATCAGAACTTCAACGACCCCTGCATATACAGCGTGCGCGGCTGGCCTGCGTAGATGCCTTTGTTGTTGTCGTCATAAGAGCGGATGAAGTAGTCCTGGTCGAAGATGTTTTTCACACCGAACGCCAGGTTCAGATCTGCCATCTGCGGGCCAAAGTCATACGCCACGCGTGCGCCCCAGAGCATGAAGCCGGGAATGCGGCCGGTACTGCCGTCGGCGCTCTCTTTCACCGTATTGGCGTTATCCGCAAACTGGCTGGACTGGAAATCGCTGTTCAGATTGAACGTCCAGTTGCCCGGCTTGTAGTCCACGCCCAGCGTGCCTTTATGTTTCGGGGAGAATGGCACCTGATTGCCATAGGTGTCGCCTTTCTCGCGGATTTCCGCGTTCACATACGCATAGCTGGCGTAGACGGAAACGTTATCAAGCGTTGGCGTTAGCGTACCCAGGTCGTAACGTGCCTGCGTTTCCAGCCCGGTATGGCGCGTTTTGCCACGTGCAGTGACGGTGTCGTTGGTCTGGTTGGAGTCGTACTGATTGTTAAAGTTAATCAGGAACAGCCCCATTTCCGCCGTCAGCGCGCCGTCATCGTAGCGGGTACCGAGTTCCCAGGTTCGCGCTTTTTCCGGTTCCACATTGCCGCTTTGCACAGCCTTGCCAATCTGGCTGTACTGTACGGTGCCGAACGAGCCTTCAGTGTTTGCATAAAGATTCCAGCTATCAGTCAGGTGATAGAGCACGTTCAACGCCGGAAGCGGTGCGTTATAGCTCACCTCTTCGTGCGTGCCTTTGATGGCGTTGTTCTGGTATGACTCGATATGTTCGAAACGCATACCCGGCGTGATGGTCCAGTTGCCGATGTCGATTTTGTCATCCAGATACCAGGCGTGCGCCTCGGTGCCGGAACGCGTGTCGCGGTCGTAAGGGCTTGAGCCGGACGGCAACTGCCCGCTGCTGGTGGCGGTGTAGTAACGCATTTCATGCGTTGATTCATTCACATAGCGATAGCCCACGCCCACTTCGTGCGCGGAAGGGCCGATCATAAAGCTCTGGCTGTAGCGTGGCTCAATACCGCGCACCCAGTAGATACGCGGCGAGAGGGTGATGCGTTTGCCTTGCTCCAGGTAGCCGCTGCGCAGGGTTTGGGTGTAGAACCCCTGAATGTTGAATTTATGCTGGCTGTCCGGCTGGAACTGGTAGCCCAGGCTCGCCAGCTTGCGACGGCCCCAGAAGCGGTCATACGGGCGGGTGGATTGCCAGCGATCGGCGTCGTAATCCGCGCGGGACAGGCCGCCGGGCATGTCGGCTTCACCATCGTAATATTGCAGCAGGCTGTTGAAGGTGTGCACCTCATTCGGCGCATATTTGCTTTTCAGCATCAGGTCGTCGATGCGGGTGGCGCTGTGCTCGCGCCAGTCACTGCCGCGCGTGCCGGAGTAGAGCAGCGCGGTGCCAAAACCGTTGTCCGCTGTGCCGCCCACCATCAGGTTGTGCGTCTCTTTCGGGTTGTTTTGTGAAGAGGTTGGGCTGAGCTGACCTTCCACCCCCGCCTCGATACCAAAGTCCTGCGGAATGGCGCGGGTAACAAAGTTCACCACGCCGCCCACGCTCTGCGGTCCGTAACGCACCGCACCACCACCGCGCACCACGTCAATGGCATCCATGTTGCCGAGCGAAACGGGAGCCAGTGAAAGCTGCGGCTGACCGTAAGGGGCAAAGGGGACGGGGATGCCGTCCATCAGGACGGTCGAGCGGCTGGCGAGGCGTGGGTTCAGGCCCCGGATGCCAAAGTTCATCGCCAGGTCGTGGCTGCCGGTGCCGTTGTTTTCCGGCGCGCTGACGCCAGGGATGCGGTTAAGCACCTCACGCATGGTGGTTGCGCCGGTTTTGGCGAAATCCTCACGGCGGATCACGTCACGCGCGCCAGCATGTTCAAATACGTCGTTTTCACGCGCATCGCCCAGCCAGTCGCCGACCACGGTCAGGGCATCTTCTTTTGGCGCGGGCGCGGTCTCCAGCGTCCAGCTGTTATTTCTCAGCGGTTTTACCTGCAGTCCGCTGCCGTCCAGCAGTTGTTGCAGGCCGCTCTCGACGTCGTAATCTCCGTGCAGGCCGTTGCTCTGCTTGCCGCGCGTCAGGCTGGCGTCAACCGAGAGGGTAATTCCGCTGTGTGCGGCATACTGATTGAGCGCTTTGTCGAGCGATCCCGGTGCGATATCAACCTGTGCAGCAAAAGCGGAAAACGAGAGACCGGCCAGCGGCAGCAGGCTCAGGCGAATGGCGTTAACCAAAGGTGTTGTTTTACGAAAAACGCGTAACGGCGTCATACCTTCTCCATCATCATTTTTGTTGTGTTCAGCTATGAGTCGAACGAGAAGGGTAAAAAGGACAATCGAAATGAGAATTATTTTTCTTACAGCGGTGAAATGTTTATCCAGTACCGCGTAATAGACTGAATTTTAACGGGAAGCGTTTGAGCGATAACGTTCAGGATCGCATCGGTATTTTTCAGCGGGAACGTCCCGCTCAGGCGCAGCCCGGCAACGGCGGGATCGCAGCGCAGCACGCCGTTGCGGTAACGGCTTAGCGTGGCTATCACCTCACCCAGCGGTTTATCGCTGAAGCTCAGGATGCCCTTCGTCCAGCTTGTACTCTCGTCATCCAGCGGTTTCACTGCGCCAAACTCAGAGGCGCTGAACTGCAGGCTTTCACCAGCGTTCACGATGCGTTTTTGCGCGGGGGCACTGGCGAGAAGCACTTCCACGGCGTGCTGCTGCACGTCAAGCTGCGTGAAATTATCCTGCTGGCGGACGGTAAATTCTGTCCCTAAAGCGGTGAGTTGGCCCTGACGGGTCAGGACGCGGAAGGGGCGTTGCTGCGCATCTTTCGCGGTAGTAATGGCGATTTCACCGTACCAGAGCCGGACGGTGCGCTGATGCGCATCAAAACGCACATCCGCCGCGCTTTGGGTATTCAGCGTGAGCAGGGAGTCATCTTCCAGTTGCTGACGGCTGACTGCGCCTTTGGCGGTGCGGTAATCTGCCCGCAGACCTTCGCCGGTTTCCGACTGCCAGAGTTGCCAGCCTCCGCCAGCGCCGAGCAACAGCAGTAATCCTTTCATCACGTGACGGCGGGTGAGGCGGGTATCGTGCAGCGCCCGGCTGGCAACGTCGCCAGGCACACCGCCAAGCTGGTTGCGCAGGTTTTCAACCTGCTGCCAGGCCCACTGGTTATCCTGATCCTGTTCATACCACTGTTGCCAGCGCGCTTCCTGTTGTGGGCTGACGCGCTCGCCGCTTAGCACGGCATACCAGTGGGAAGCTGAACGCAGCGCCTGACGGCGGGAATCGGTTAACGAAGGATTCATAACCCATGCTCCAGACGAAACAGCAGGCAGTGCTCGACGGCTTTCGCCACGTATTTTTTCACGGAGCTGACGGAAACACCGAGTTTGTGCGCAATCTCGCTGTATGTCAGGCCATCCAGTTGCGAAAGCAGAAACGCTTCACGTGTTTTTCCGTTTAGCCCGTCCAGCATGCTGTCGACGAGTTGTAGGGTCTCGAGCTGGCTTTCGCGTTCCTCAGGTGAAGGCGCTACCCCCTCCGGCATAAGCGCCAGCATCTCCAGATACGCTTTTTCCAGCGCGTTTCGGCGAAACAGGTCCACCATCACGCGTTTGGCGATAGTGCACAGGAAAGAGCGAGGATCGCGGATCGTCGAGAGCGTTTCGCTGCTCATTACCCGCAAAAAAGTGTCCTGGGCAATGTCATCTGCATCAAAGGCAGACTGGAGTTTGCGCGTCAGCCAACTTTTCAACCAGCCGTGATGGGTGCCATAAAGCGACTCGAACGTTAAGGAAGCTGTGGAAGTGGCACGGTCAGACATGCGGAGTGCATCAAAAGTTAATTATCACGTAGCCATATTAATATGAGAATGGTTATCATTACAATTGGAAATAAAATTGTTTCCAATAAACATTTTTAACATGTTGTTTTTCTAAGTGTTATAAGGTAGGTATAAAATGGGATGGATCCTCTGCTTCTGGCATCTGTCGGTCAGAATGACATCATGATGTGGTCTGCTATTATTGACATCCTCCCCGCCCTTTAGGGCGGGGAGGATGTCAACTATGAGTGTTGCCTGAAATGTCGCCAGCCCCCGGTACAGCAGAAGTATCTCGGGCTTTCTGCGTTTGCTCCTGGTGGGTATGGCCCCCGCAAGCGGGGGTTATTGCTAACTGGGTAATGACTCAAAA
>NZ_JAQZRK010000053.1:0-15292 GCF_028737495.1 Enterobacter cloacae complex sp. 2022EL-00981 | reverse complement strand
GTAAGCCGGTGCATCAATCCGGTGGTTACAGCAGTCTTCGGTGGAGCGGTAGTTCAGTCGGTTAGAATACCTGCCTGTCACGCAGGGGGTCGCGGGTTCGAGTCCCGTCCGTTCCGCCACTTATTAAAAGCCCTGAGTTAACGCTCAGGGCTTTTTTCTTATCTGCTTCCCAATTATTGCTAAATCAGCAAAAATCCTCTGCGTTTTACGACCTTTTTCAGCATAACGCCAGCAGCGATAATCTTCCTCAGTTAACGAACATTACGAATAACGAGGAATGACATGACTATCCCTGCATTAGGCCTGGGCACTTTCCGCCTGAAAGACGACGTTGTTATCGCATCGGTCAAAACCGCCCTTGAGCTTGGCTATCGCGCAATTGATACCGCGCAGATATATGAAAATGAAGCTGCGGTTGGCCAGGCGATTGAAGAAAGCGGTGTACCGCGTAACGAACTGTTTATCACCACCAAAATCTGGATCGAGAACCTCAGTAAAGACAAGCTGATCCCAAGCCTGAAAGAGAGCCTGAAGAAGCTGCGTACTGACTATGTCGATCTGACCCTGATCCACTGGCCATCTCCGAATGATGCCGTTTCTGTAGAAGAATTCATGCAGGCGCTGCTGGAAGCGAAAGAGCAGGGCTTAACCCGTCAAATTGGTATTTCGAACTTCACCATTCCGTTGATGGAAAAAGCCATTGCTGCCGTTGGCGCAGAGAACATTGCGACCAACCAGATTGAGCTCTCTCCTTATCTGCAAAACCGCAACGTGGTGGCGTGGGCCAAACAGCACGGCATTCACATCACTTCTTATATGACGCTGGCATACGGTAAAGCGCTGAAAGATGAGGTCATTGCACGTATTGCAAATAAACATAACGCAACGGCTGCACAGGTGATCCTGGCCTGGGCGATGGGTGAAGGTTATGCCGTTATTCCATCTTCAACGAAGCGTGAAAACCTGGCCAGCAACCTGTTAGCTGTGGATCTCCAGCTGGATGACGAAGACAAAAAAGCGATCGCTGCCCTGGAGTGCAACGATCGCCTGGTGAGCCCGGAAGGTTTAGCGCCAGACTGGGATTAATATTGACCCGCCCTCTGTACGCTTAACCCTCACACAGCTCCTTCGGGAGCTGTTTTTATATGCTCGCTCAGAAAGTCGATAAAGGCACGGATACGCGTGCTCACCGCTCTGTCGCTGTAGTAAACCGCACTGAAGGGCATCTCTACCGGCAGACGCTTGTCCGCCATTAACTCCACGAGCTCACCGCGCGCAATTTCTTTATCAATCATGTAATCAGACAAACAGGCGATCCCATTTCCTTCAAGACACAGCTGCTTCAGCGTTTCCCCGCTGTTGGACGACAACCCGCAGGTGATCTCATGCAACTGACCGTCAGGGCAGGCAACAGGCCAGGTATTCAGTGATAACGGCTCGGTGAAACCCAGACACAGATGCTGCTTCAGCTCTTCAACGGTTTCAGGTTTGCCGTGTTCAGCGATGTATTGTGGTGAGGCGATGATTTTACGGTAGCTGGCAAACAGAGGACGCGCGCGCAAGCTTGAGTCCGTCAGGGTTCCCGCCCGGATCGCCACATCGACTTTACGTTCGATAAGATTGATAAAGGTCTCGGAGGAGACCAAAGAGAGCGTCATCTCCGGATAGCGTTCACGGAAAGGTTTAATCAGCGGCATCAGAAAGTGCAGAACTACCGGTGTGGCCGCATCAATACGCAATAGCCCACGCGGTGTGCTGCGCGTTTCCATGATCTCGGTCTCTGCTGCAGCCATCTCCTGTAAGACAGACTGCACCCGGCGGAAGTACCGTTCACCTTCTTCCGTCAGGCTCAACTGCCGCGTCGTGCGGTTGAGAAGACTCACCCCAAGCTTCATCTCAAGCTTTTTCACCGAGCGGCTTACAGCAGAGTTTGCCTGCCCTAACTGCTCTGCCGCGCGGCTAAAACTGCCACTTTCGACGACGGCGACAAAGATTGTCAGCTCTTCCGAGGTTGCTTTCATTGTTGCACCACCTGCAAAATTCTATTGAGATTTTGACCATTTTTGTTATTTAACCACTGGCGCATACTGCCTGTCATCTTAATCCTGATGATACGGAGTATTTTATGCCACTGGCGCTACTTGCCCTGACGATCAGTGCCTTTGCAATTGGCACGACCGAATTTGTTATCGTAGGACTGGTTCCTACCATCGCTAACCAGCTTGCTATCTCATTACCTTCAGCCGGGCTGTTGGTCTCCATCTATGCTTTGGGTGTCGCTGTCGGCGCGCCCGTCCTGACGGCATTAACCGGGCGATTCCCGCGTAAGCAACTGTTGGTCGCGCTGATGGTGCTCTTCACGGCCGGCAATATACTGGCCTGGCAGGCGCCGGACTACACGACGCTGGTCATTGCCCGCCTGCTGACTGGCCTTGCTCATGGGGTGTTCTTCTCGATTGGCTCCACCATTGCAACCAGCCTGGTACCCAAAGAGAAAGCTGCATCAGCCATTGCCATTATGTTTGGCGGATTGACCGTCGCACTGGTCACCGGCGTACCATTAGGAACGTTCATCGGGCAACATTTCGGCTGGCGTGAAACCTTCCTCGCCGTTTCTTTACTGGGCGTGATTGCACTGGTGGCCAGCCTGCTGTTGGTACCGTCGAATATTCCCGGCCGTACAAGCGCAAGACTGAGCGATCAGATTAAGGTGCTCACACATCCTCGTTTGCTGCTCATCTATGCCGTTACGGCGCTGGGCTACGGCGGCGTGTTTACGGCATTCACCTTCCTCGCTCCAATGATGCAGGATCTGGCCGGCTTCTCTCCTGCAGCGGTAAGCTGGATTTTACTGGGGTACGGTATCTCTGTGGCGATTGGCAACATCTGGGGAGGTAAGCTCGCGGATAAGCATGGTGCTGTACCAGCGCTTAAGTTTATCTTCGCGGCACTGGTGATTCTGCTGATGCTCTTCCAGTTCACGGCATCGATTCAGTACGCCGCGCTGGTAACGGTACTGGTCATGGGCATCTTTGCCTTTGGTAATGTACCCGGCCTGCAGGTCTACGTGGTACAAAAAGCCGAACGCTATACGCCAAATGCGGTGGATGTGGCTTCTGGTCTGAACATTGCCGCCTTCAACATTGGTATCGCCATCGGTTCTATCGTTGGCGGGCAGACGGTGGAGCACTTTGGATTAACCCAAACCCCGTGGATTGGTGCCGTTATTGTGCTCGTTGCCTTCCTGCTGATTGGTCTGAGCGGACGCCTTGATAAACCCTCTCGCGTAGCGCTTGGTTAAACCTCAGTAAGTGCTTGCTTACAAAACTGGAAAGAGGTTTCTCAGTAATTGCGTTGAAAGTGTGACCTAAAATCCCTATAACATTAGAACCAGTCCGTTTTCCGGGCTGGTTCATGTTACAGAGGTTGTTTCCAAAAGTGCGAAAAAATACCTATGCCATGCGTTATGTTGCCGGAATGCCCGCGGAGAGGATCTTGCCTCCCGGGTCGTTTGCGAGCATCAGCCAGGCATTACCTGCCGGTACACCGTTAAGCAGCGATGAAAAAATTCGGGTGCTGGTATGGAATATCTTTAAACAGCAGCGCGCGGATTGGTTATCCGTCCTCAAGAACTTTGGTAAAGATGCCCATCTGGTTCTGCTGCAGGAGGCGCAAACCACGCCTGAGCTGGTAAGGTTTGCGACCACTAACTATCTCGCCGCCGACCAGGTGCCCGCATTTGTATTGCCGCAACATCCCTCTGGCGTGATGACCCTTTCTGCCGCGCATCCGGTTTACTGCTGCCCGCTGCGCGAACGCGAGCCTATCCTGCGACTGGCAAAATCGGCGCTGGTGACGGTCTACCCACTGCCTGACACACGGCTGCTGATGGTCGTGAACATCCATGCGGTAAACTTCAGTCTGGGCGTGGATGTGTATAGTAAGCAGTTACTTCCGATTGGCGACCAGATAGCCCATCACAGTGGGCCTATTATTATGGCCGGGGATTTCAATGCCTGGAGCCGTCCACGCATGAACGCGCTGTATCGCTTTGCGCGGGAGATGTCGCTGCGTGAAGTTCGTTTTAGTGATGACCAGCGTAAGAAAGCGTTCGGTCGTCCTCTCGATTTCGTTTTCTATCGTGGTTTGAGCGTGCATGACGCCTCTGTTCTGGTCACTCGCGCCTCCGATCACAACCCGCTACTAGTGGAATTCAGTCCCGGCAAACCTGATTAATATGGTGAGTCAGGTCTGCCGTGGGGCAGGCCGGTTGAGTGCTGCCCTTTACTTTAACCAACGCAAGGACAGTACAATGACAACAACACACTCTCATCACGACAACGTCGAAAAACAGTTTGGTTCCCAGGCAAGCGCCTATCTGACCAGCGCCGTTCATGCTTCCGGCCGCGATCTGGTGCGTCTCGGCGAGCGTCTCTCGGCGTTCCCGCAGGCGACGGTGCTGGATTTAGGCTGTGGAGCAGGGCATGCCAGCTTTACTGCAGCGCAGCATGTGGCTCAGGTTACGGCGTATGATTTATCCAGCCAGATGCTGGAGGTGGTGGCTGAGGCGGCAAAAGCCAAAGGGCTCAACAATGTCGATACGCGCCAGGGCTATGCCGAATCCTTACCTTTCGAAGAGGCGTCGTTTGACGTTGTTATCAGCCGTTACTCCGCGCACCACTGGCATGATGTCGGCCAGGCATTACGGGAAGTCAAACGCGTGCTGAAGCCGGGCGGAACCGTCATCATTATGGACGTCATGTCTCCGGGTCACCCTGTACGGAACATCTGGCTGCAGACGGTTGAAGCGCTGCGTGACACCTCGCACGTGCAGGATTATTCCAGTGGGGAGTGGTTAACGTTTATTACTGAGGCCGGTTTAATTTCACGCTCACTGATAACCGATCGCTTGCCGCTGGAATTTAGTTCGTGGATCGCCCGTATGCGCACCCCGGACGCGTTAAGCCAGGCCATACGGTTGTATCAGGACAGTGCTTCCTCAGAGGTGAAGGACTACTTTGAATTGCAGGATGACGGTTCGTTTACCAGCGATACCATCATGGTTGAAGCGCAAAAAGCGAAGTAAAAAAAAGCACCGAGGGGAATCGGTGCCTTTTTATCTTTGTATCGTGTAATCAGGAGTCTGGCGTGGCGCTGTTTTTCACAAACAGTGTCAGCTGGTCGCCTGGTTGCAGATTGTCAGTATCATTATTCCAGCGCATCACATCCTTAATGTTCACGCCGTGTCGTTTTGCGATACTGGACAGTGAATCGCCTTTACGCACGCGATAGGTAATGCTATCGCTGTTATTGGCGAGACGCTGTGCGCTGCTACCCGCACCCACCGTCAGTGTCTGACCCACTCTCAGGCCTGAGCTGCGCAGGTTATTCCACTGCTGCAGATCTTTTGCTGTCACGCCAAGACGTGATGCAATGCCCGAAAGCGTATCACCGCTACGAACCTTATAGCTGCGGCTGTTGACTGATGATGCATCCGCAATCAGCGTTGACTGAACGGCGGCAATTTCACCAGACGCTAAAGACTCACGTAACTGTTCAGCATGTTTCTGCGGAACCATCACATACTGTGGGCCACTCGCCCCCAGCGTTGAGCCTTTAACACCCGCGTTAAAGGTTTTCAGTTTACTTACCGACATACCCGTCATATCGGCAACCTGTTGAATATCAACCGGGTTGCTGAGGCGAACGCGCGCCAGTGCACGACTTTCGTCTGGTGTTGGCAGTTGTACACCGTAACGCTTGCTGTTTTTGAGAATATCACTCAATGCCAGCATCTTCGGTACGTAAATCTTCGTTTCCTGTGGCAGTGAGAGCGACCAAAAATCGGTGGATTTACCCCGTGCTTTATTCGCTTTCATTGCCTTCAGTACACGACCTTCGCCACTATTATACGCCGCAACCGTTAACAACCAGTCGCCGTCAAACATCTTGTTCAGACGTTGCATCATGTCGAGAGCGGCTGTCGTGGAAGCGACAACATCGCGACGCGCATCATAGTTACGGGTCTGTTTCAAACCGTAATTTCGCCCGGTGCTCGGAATGATCTGCCAAATACCTGCGGCATTGGCACCAGACGTCGCGTGTGGGTCAAAAGCGCTCTCCACTATGGGTAGGAGTACCAGCTCCATAGGCATGTTACGTTTCTTAACTTGCCCGGCTATCCAGTACATATACGGCTCTGCCCGTAACGTTACATCGTGGAGATAGCTCTTATTTCTTAAATACTTCTGTTTCTGTTCGCGAATCCGGCTGTTTTCCGGAATTCCCATCTTTAGCTCGTCGCCAATAGAGGTCCACAAGTTTTGATCCTGCGCGAAAGATGTCCCATCGTCCAACCAACGCGCTGAGCTTGTAAACTTCCCTGCTTCCCCTTGACCAGCTGCAGAAAGGCTCTGTGCGTGCTGTTGTACGTTGCTGCCGTTCTGCGACTGGCAACCAACAAGCAGGACAGAGGCGAGTAAGATCGCTTTTGCCTTCATGTGTGTGTCAATAGTTGCTTAAAAGACGAGCGATGATAACGGCGAAATTTTGAAAAGGCAACCCGCAATTATCTGAAGTTATCTTTCTTTGACCTTAACCATGCAAATCGCTGTTCTGGTTGTTGCAATTTTGTTTCTTGGTTAATTTTATTAATTAAATCAATGTCATCTGTTCTAAGAAATAAATTAATTTTACGCTCGTTTTTCAGAATTACGGGGAGTGTTTTTTGGTTTTTTGCACGTAACCCCTTCACTTTCTGATAGTAATCCTGAATCGCACGATCCTCAGGTAAAATGCTGGCAGAAAACTTCATATTTCCTAATGTATACTCATGCGCGCAACAAATTACAGTATCGTCAGGCAGGGCATTAATTTTTTGTAAAGATTGGTACATCTGGGCTGGCGTGCCTTCAAACAGTCTGCCACAGCCGCCAGAAAACAGCGTATCGCCACAAAACAGATAAGGTTTGCTGTAGAAACACAGATGTCCCAAAGTGTGACCTGGTGTAGCAAATACGGAAAACTCCCACTCATGTATGAGGATATTTTTGCCTTCTTCGACTACTTGCGTGATTCCCTTATCTTGTGCCTCTGCCGGTCCGTAAACCACCAGATGCGGGAACCGGGCGCGCAGTTCAGGCACACCGCCGGTATGATCGTGGTGATGGTGGGTCAGGAGGATGGCTTCAGGCTGCCAGCCATTCTCTTTTATTGCCTGCAGAACCGGGGCGGCCTCTCCGGGGTCGACAATGACGCATCGACGCGCGTCATCGACTAAAACCCAGATGTAATTGTCCTCAAAGGCAGGAATACTGATAAGATTCATACATTACCTCTTATAGCGTGGCGGGTGTTTTGATGAAACCGGCAAGGATACCTCAGACTGTCGCAGCACCGGAACGTTGGGCGGAATTGCCCTGGGGTGAATACTATCGCGAGGCGTTAGAACTACAGCTTAAGCCCTGGCTCGCGAAAATGTATGGCTTTCACCTGCTTAAGATTGGCAATCTCAGCGCGGAAATCAATACCGAAAGCTGCGCTATCTCACATCAGGTCCATGTCTCTCTCGGCGGATCGCCCGTTCAGGTGAAGGCAGACCCTTTACATCTGCCGTTTGCGGAAAAGTCGGTTGATGCGTGCCTGCTGGCGCATACGATACCCTGGTGCAGCGATCCTCATCGCATGCTGCGTGAAGCCGATCGCGTGCTGATAGATGACGGCTGGCTGGTGATAAGCGGGTTTAATCCGCTGAGCCTGATGGGGCTGCGCAAGCTGGTGCCCGTATTACGCCGCACTCCTCCTTATAACAGCCGGATGTTCACCATGATGCGCCAGCTGGACTGGCTTTCGCTGCTGAATTTTGAAGTGCTCAGCTACGGCGGATTTCAGGTACTGCCCTGGGCCAGAAAAGGGGGCGTTTTGCTGAGTACCCATTTGCCTGCATTAGGCTGCATGCAGTTTATCGTTGCGCGTAAGCGAACCATTCCCCTGACGCTTAACCCGATGAAGCAGAGCAAAACCAAAACGCCGATCCGCCAGACGGTGGGGGCCACGCGGCAGTACAGAAAACCGTAATCAGGATTCAGGCTGATAGCCCGCGTCCTCATGTGCCGGGTTAGCGGCCGCCGTCCGCGCCAGTTCATCGCAGCGCTCGTTTTCCGGGTGGCCGGCATGGCCTTTTACCCATTCCCACTTAATATTATGCTGGCCCAGCGCCGCATCCAGCCGTTTCCAGAGATCGACATTCTTGACGGGCTTCTTATCTGCCGTCTTCCAGCCGCGTTTTTTCCAGTTGTGGATCCACTGGGTGATCCCCTGGCGCACGTACTGGCTGTCGGTACTGAGCACCACGTCACAATGTTCTTTTAAGGCTTCCAGCGCCACGATGGCCGCCATCAACTCCATGCGGTTGTTGGTGGTCAGGAAATACCCTTCACTAAAAGTTTTTTCGTGCTGACGATAGCGCATAATCGCGCCATAGCCGCCAGGCCCTGGGTTACCGAGACAAGATCCATCGGTGAAAATTTCTACCTGTTTACGCATCTCTGGTAGACTTCCTGTATTTGAAACGTTCAGTTAAACGATAAGTCTGACATAAATGACCGCTATGAGCACTGCAATTACTCGCCAGATTGTTCTTGATACCGAAACCACCGGTATGAACCAGATCGGCGCGCACTACGAAGGGCACAAGATCATTGAGATCGGTGCTGTTGAAGTGGTGAACCGTCGTCTGACGGGGAACAACTTCCACGTCTATCTCAAACCCGATCGGCTGGTGGATCCCGAAGCGTTCGGCGTTCATGGTATTGCCGATGAGTTCTTGCTGGATAAACCGACCTTCGCGGAGGTGGCGGACGAATTTCTGGACTACATTAAAGGCGCAGAGCTCGTCATTCACAACGCCTCGTTCGATATCGGCTTTATGGACTACGAGTTTAGTAAGCTCCAGCGCGATATCCCCAAAACGAACACCTTCTGCAAGGTCACTGACAGCCTGGCGCTGGCCAGGAAGATGTTCCCCGGCAAGCGTAACAGCCTCGATGCGCTCTGTTCACGTTATGAAATAGACAACACCAAGCGAACGCTGCACGGGGCATTGCTCGATGCCCAGATCCTGGCGGATGTCTATCTGGCGATGACCGGCGGTCAAACGTCAATGAAGTTCAGCATGGAGAATGAATCTCAGCAGACGCAGGGCGAAGCGGGAATTCAGCGTGTTGTTCGTCAGGCCAGCCGCTTGCGGGTTGTTTTAGCGAGTGATGAAGAGCTTCTCAACCACGAATCTCGTCTGGATCTGGTCCAGAAGAAGGGCGGAAGCTGTATGTGGCGTGCGTAAGGCATGCCAGAATGCCTGTAAAATCACCGTTCGGGTGATTTTTGCAGCAAACGATTCAAAACGTGAGAAAAAGCGTTGACGAGTTCAGAGGCAAACCGTAATATGCGCCTCGTTCCCAAGGGAACACAGCGGAGCGGTAGTTCAGTCGGTTAGAATACCTGCCTGTCACGCAGGGGGTCGCGGGTTCGAGTCCCGTCCGTTCCGCCACTATTCAGGCCCACGTTATTTATAACGTGGGCCTTTTTCATTTCTGCGTTTCCTCAATCCTGAATTTCTCGTCTACCCGGCCCGTTGCTGTCGTCACGCGGTGAACGACTGAGTTCCTGTTTAATTGATTTTTAATTAAAAAACTCATTCTGAAGTTTTTATTAAAATAATCAATTTGATTTATTATTCTTTTCGTGTAAGTTCTTAACCGTTAATTATTCTTTTCCTCCTCTTTCCTTGTTCACTCATTAATAGCTTTTTGATGTCAACTATTCCTAATGCGGCGTAGAGCGTTGCGTGGTTTTTTCCTACCCATATTAAGAGGTCAGACATGATAGTTTTAAGCATCATGTCGATGAACCCTGTGGACATGAATTATCTCAGAAAGGCATCAACGTAAGGCAGTTCAGGGTGTATCAACAAAAATGTTTATATATCCACTATTTAGTGAGTGAAATTCACCAAGGACTTTAAGTATGACGGACAATAAAGTCATTTTAGCGGTCAATAACGGAGACGGAAAAACTCGGTTGTTGACCGCAGATGCAGGCCGGACGGTTAAGGTAAAACTTATCCCCGGCAATAAATATTTATTGAAGAATATTAACGACGACTTCGCTCCAGAAAATATTACGCTGCAGCGCGTAGACAAGGCGCTGCACATTATCCAGGAAGGCGATACACAGCCAAGCATAATTATTGAAGATTACTTCAATGGTGATCCTAACAACCCGGTGCTGATGGGCATGGCGGAAGATGGATTACTCTACGCCTATGTTCCTCTGTCGGGCGAAAGCTACGACACCGGCTATCTGATTGCTGACGGCAGCATGTCTCCTGTGGCGTTAGGCGGAGAACCGTTAGGCGCGGGTGGGCCTCTTCTGACGGCACCGGATGACGACAACGACATGCTGTTTGGCATGCTGGGATGGTTTGCACTTGCGGCGGCGGGTGTAGGGGCTGCTTTCGCGCTGTCTGAGATGGACAAGGACGACGGCGATAACCACTCCACGCCTGATAAGCCGAGCATCGGCACCACAATGGATGATGAAGGCTCAATCAAAGGCCCGTTAAAATCAGGTGATACGACCGATGACTCAACGCCGACGCTGACCGGTAAAGGTAAGCCTGGTGATACCATCCATATCTACGATAACGACAAAGAGATCGGCTCCGTTATCGTCGATGATGAAGGCGAGTGGAGCTATACGCCTGATAAGCCACTGGGTGAAGGTGAGCACGAGCTGACCGTCGTGGAAAAAGATCCTGACGGCAACGCGAGTCCTCCATCAGACCCGATTGTCATCGTCGTTGATACGGTTGCGCCAAAAGCGCCGACGATTGAACACATCATGGACAAAGTGGGTAAAACCACCGGTGAAATTCATGATGATGCTTACACCGACGATCCTCAACCGGAAATGAGCGGCACCGGTGAAGCTGGCGCAACAATCGCAATTTACGATAACGGTAAAAAGATCGGCGAAACCACCGTTAACGATGATGGCCGTTGGTATTTCAAACCGTCCGAGAACCTCACTGACGGTAGCCACAGCATCACGGTCAGCCAGACGGATAAAGCGGGTAACGTCAGCGAACCGTCTGATGAGCGTGATTTTATTGTATTGACTGAACCTCCGGGAAAAGCAGAAACGCCTGAGGTGATTGACAATACCGGTCCGGTAACCGGTCCGCTCAAACCGGGCGATGTGACGGATGACAGTCAGCCTTCTTTCAGTGGAGAGGGAACACCGGGCAATACCATCATTATCAAAGACAATGATAAAGAGATCGGCTCGGTTATCGTCGACGACGAAGGTAAATGGTCATTTACACCTAAGGATGAACTTGCCGAGGGTGAACATAATGTCGTGGTCGTTGAGGAAGATCCGCTCGGCAATGAAGGCGATCCTTCCGATCCGATTCAGATTATTGTGGATACCACGCCGCCAGCCAAACCGGATATGGCCGATGCCCAGGATAATACCGGGCCGATTACGGGCCAGCTGAAAGGCGGTGACGTCACGGATGAAACCCGTCCGGTATTCAGCGGTAAAGGCGAACCGGGCGACACCGTGACCATTTATGATGGTGACGAGGTGCTTGGCACAACCGTTATTGACGATAAAGGCAACTGGACACTGAAACCAGAGAAACCGCTGGGTGAAGGCGATCACAGCATCACCGTTACGCAGACGGATAAGGTGGGCAATACCAGCGATCCCTCGGAAGCGCTGGAGTTTGAAGTTGACACTACCGCGCCTGATGCTTCAGCAAATGTTCTGAATATTACCGGCGTTGCGGATGACGTAGGCGATCGTCAGGGCAATGTAGCCAGCGGTGACATCACCGATGACAGCAAACCGCTCATCAGTGGTATCGGTGAAGCCGGGAACACCGTCTTTGTCTACACCACCGACTCTTCCGGCAAACACCTGATTGGTACAGCGGTGGTAGGCAGTGATGGCACCTGGAGCCTGACACCAGAAACTCCACTGACGGAAGGCCTGAACAAGCTGACCCTGGAGACGCAGGATCCGGCGGGCAACCGCGTTGCCGGTGAAGCGCCGTCTTACGACATCAATCTGCTGATCCCGGTGAGTACTGCACCGTCCATCAACAGCGTTGTGGACAACGCCGAGCCGCACGTCGGTCCAATGCAGAAAGGCGAATCCACCAACGACACCACCCCAACCCTGAGCGGCAGCGCTGCACCGGGCGACGTTGTGTCTATCCTCGACAACGGGAAAGTGATTGGTACCGTCACGGCGGACAGCAACGGGAAGTGGGCGTTCACCCCGGATACTGCGCTGGCGGATGGCAAGCACACCTTCACCGTCACGGCGACTGACGCAGCGGGCAACGCGCGCACCAGCGGCACCTTCCCGATCGTGATCGATACTGCGGCACCGTCTCCGGCAGAAAATATCGTTATCAATGATAACGTGGGCGACAAGCAGGGGCCGGTAGGTCCAGGCGACACCACCGACGATCAGTCCCCGACCCTGAGCGGCGAAGCCGAGCCGGGCAGCGTGGTGGACATCTATGATAACGACGAGAAGATCGGTTCCGTCATCGTTGATGACGAAGGTAAATGGTCCTATACGCCAGACACGCCTCTGGCTAAAGGCGATCATGAGATCACCACCACCGTGACCGATCCGTCTGGCAACACCAGTGAACCGTCTCCGGGGATCTCCTTCACCGTCGATCCGGATCCAAACCAGGTTACCGTGGGTGAAGTGGTGGATGACCAGGGACCGATCGTGGGCAACCTGAAGCCAGGCACCGTGACCGATGATGTCCGCCCTGAACTGAGCGGTAAAGGTAAGCCAGGCAGCACCGTGACCATCATGGATGGCGACGATGTACTGGGCTCCACCGTGGTGGATCCGGATGGCAACTGGACCTTCACTCCTGAACAGGATCTGGCCGATGGCGATCACAGCCTGACCGTGATTTCCAAAGACCCGGCCGGAAACGAGGTGACCTCTCCGTCCTTTGATATTACCGTTGATGCGACCGCCCCGGAAAAACCTGTACTGGGATCCGCAACGGATGATGTGGGAACAATTCGTGGCGATCTGAGCAACGGCGGCACCACCGACGACGCAAACCCAACCTTCAACGGCTCTGCAGAGCCGGGCAGCCGTGTCGATATTTATGACAACGGTGAACATATTGGTTCGACGATTGCGGACGACAACGGCGCCTGGCAGTTCACGCCAACCACACCTCTGCCAGAAGGTGAGCACCATATCACCACCACCGCAACGGATGAAGCGGGCAACACCGGTCCGGAATCGGATGATTTTGTGCTGGTGACCGACTACACCCCACCAGTGGCAAGCAGCGATGTACTGAACATTACGTCCGTAATGGATGATGTCGGCGGCCGTCAGGGTAACGTGGCCAGCGGTGAAATCACCGATGACAGCAAACCGGTTATCAATGGTATTGGTGAAGCGGGAAGCACCGTCTTTGTTTACAGCACGGATGCTAACGGCAAACATCTGCTGGGCTCAGCCGTGGTCGACAGTGAAGGCAACTGGACGCTGGCACTGGATACACCGCTGGTGGAAGGGCTTAATCAGCTGACGCTGGAAACCCAGGACGCAGTAGGCAACCGCGTAGCGGGTGAAGCACCGTCTTACGACATTACCGTTCTGATCCCGGTCAGCACCGAGCCGTCCATCAACAGCGTTGTGGACAACGCCGAGCCGCACGTCGGCCCAATGCAGAAAGGCGAAACCACCAACGACACCACCCCAACCCTGAGCGGCAGCGCTGCACCGGGCGACGTTGTGTCTATCCTCGACAACGGGAAAGTGATTGGCACCGTCAAGGCGGACAGCAGCGGTAAGTGGTCGTTCACCCCGGATACCGCGCTGGCGGATGGTCAGCACACCTTCACCGTCACGGCGACTGACGCAGCGGGCAACGCGCGCACCAGCGGTACCTTCCCGATCGTGATTGACACTGCGGCACCGTCTCCGGCAGAAAATATCGTTATCAATGATAACGTGGGCGACAAGCAGGGGCCGGTAGGTCCAGGCGACACCACCGACGATCAGTCCCCGACCCTGAGCGGCGAAGCCGAGCCGGGCAGCGTGGTGGACATCTACGATAACGACGAGAAGATCGGTTCCGTCATCGTTGATGACGAAGGTAAATGGTCCTATACGCCAGACAAGCCTCTGGCTAAAGGCGATCATGAGATCACCACTACCGTGACCGATCCGTCTGGCAACACCAGTGAACCGTCTCCGGGGATCTCCTTCACCGTCGATCCGGATCCAAACCAGGTGACCGTGGGTGAAGTGGTGGATGATCAGGGGCCGATCGTGGGCAACCTGAAGCCAGGCACCGTGACCGATGACGCACGTCCTGAACTGAGCGGTAAAGGTAAGCCAGGCAGCACCGTGACCATCATGGATGGCGACGATGTACTGGGCTCCACCGTGGTGGATCCGGACGGCAACTGGACCTTCACTCCTGAACAGGATCTGGCCGATGGCGATCACAGCCTGACCGTGATTTCCAAAGACCCGGCCGGAAACGACGTGACCTCTCCGTCCTTTGATATCTCTGTCGATACCGTGGCACCGGAAAAACCGGTTATTGGTGTTGCGACTGATGACGTCGGCTCCAGCCGTGGCGATCTGAGCAGCGGTAGCACCACCGATGATGCGAACCCAACCTTTAAAGGTTCCGCAGAGCCGGGCAGCCGTGTCGATATCTATGATAACGGGGAGCTGATTGGTTCTACCGTGGTGGACGAAAATGGCGGCTGGCAATTTACGCCAACCACCGCGCTGCCAGAGGGTGAGCACCATATCACCACTACCGCAACCGATAAGGCCGGTAACACGGGTCCGGAATCAGATGATTTTGTACTGATCACCGACTACACCGCGCCTGACGCCAGCAAAGTGGCGATCACCGAAGTCTATGACGACGTGAACACCGCAGGCGTGATTGCCTCCGGCGGGGAAACCGACGACAACCGTCCGCTGATCAAGGGGACGGGCGCAGAGCCGGGCAACATCATCACCGTCTACAACGGCGACAAGGTGATTGGCACCGCGAAGGTACAGGCTGACGGCACCTGGTCCCTCGAGCCGACCACGCCGCTGCCGGACGGGAAGTACACCCTGACGGCGAAAGAGACCGACGGCGTGGGCAATGTCTCCGGTCCGTCCGGTGAGTACATCATCAACGTGGCCACCGTACCGCCGCAGGCAC
>NZ_JAQZRK010000052.1:0-17135 GCF_028737495.1 Enterobacter cloacae complex sp. 2022EL-00981 | reverse complement strand
CGATCAACAACCTGTTTGACTGCTTCAGTTTTAAACTCTTCGGGATAACGCTTACCGCTCATGGGCACCTCTCTTTAAGCCATCTTAAATGACTCTGAGGTGTCTGTTAAACCCGTGGCGATTCAGTACAGCGTCAACGCGGACTCTGATGAATAGCTTGGGCTTCATGATTTTACACCGACTATCTACATGGTAAACCAACCAAAAGACCAGTCTGTAATTGACTATGGTGCTCTTGATTGACCTGAAGCAGATGCACCTGATTACCCTAATAACGAAGGTTGAGCATGGAAAAAACAATTAAAAAATTCGGCAACGAGCTGAATTACTCTCTGATTGAAGATTTTAGAGATGTTGTGAATGAAGGGGAGTTTGCATATCATTATTTCATAAACAAGGACGGAAGAAATCAGTTTAGTCCAATGTGCTCTTGCATGGACTGGATTAGTGTATCTATAAGGTACATTAAACATTTCCCTGCCTTTTCTGATGATATTGATGTTAAGGCGATGCAGTTTTATTCTCTGGTTTCATCTATAGACATCGTTGTAGAAGCTGTGACGCAATTGCATCGTATTATAATGGATGAGGGCAAAAAATTACAAAAATGGCCTTTCAAAGACTCTTCTTATATTTTTACTGATAAGGTGGAGTATCTTTCCAATAAAGATGATGATGGTTATTTTGGCGAGATAAGGTCGATTTTTGGTGCTCACCCAACTAACTTGCGGAATGATAATGGGGAGGGATTGTTTGCAAGTTGGCCGCATCCTCATCCTTTCAACATGAATGATTTTACAGTTAGCATTTACAGTAATCGACCCGGTAGTGATGATGTTATATTTGGTATCAAAATTGATGAGTTGTTAAAGTATTTAAATGAGCGTTACTCCTACATTGCCAAGTTAAAAAATATACTCATTGGAATTCGAAAACACCACTACAAAAAACTCAGTAAAGTAATTATCCCGGTCACTGAAAATATTTATGAGGAATTACGGGTTTTACATGATGAAGTTACGGCAAGACAGGATAATGATTATTACAGAATGGAGTTGCATGATATAACTCATTTGTTTACGGGGGTAGTGACTGAGGCTCATCTTATTGATGAGGTCAGCGCGTTCAGGGATAAGCTGTACCCCATAGTTGCTGAGATAAGAAAAAATCTACAAAGCATGAATCTGGTTGATTTGATCACTACAAAGGGGATAATGATTTCACGTCTTCCTGATGGGGCTTTGAATTATGAAATCCCGAAAATTTTCAGATGGTTACACTCTGGAAATGCTGACCCAATGGCGCAATATTACATTAATAACTTAAATAAATATTCGAATGGGAAATATTGTTTCAACATGGAGGATGATGCCAGTACGACTTTGTTGAAGCTCAGGATGATGATGTACAGCTCCCAAGTGAACAAAGATTAACATCCCTTCGTTAATAAATTTGCTTAGCCCACCATGTGGTGGACTGTAACTGTTATCGAGATTTGGAAGTTGAGCACCCGAATGAGGGCGAGTAATGAGTGATTACGACGATTACGCTGAGTGGCAAAGGCAACAGGCCAATGTAAACGCGGGGCGTTCTGCTGGAAATGGTGGAACCTTTCAGGAAGCATTGAAACGTCCTCGTTACGGGGAACCGGGCCGTGTGACCTCGAAGGAGCTACAGAATCAGATTGAAAACCCCTGGCAAATGCCAGAGGAGAACTGTGAGCTGCCGCCCACAATCTACACTGATCAGAACGGAAAAAAGTTCAGGTTTATTTTGGGGCAAAGGGTTTACTTTGAAGAATGATTTAAAGAATGGGGCGATTCTCACATTAATTACTGGAGGCTTAACAGTGGTGGGGAGTAAGTTGGTTGACTGAGGGCTGATAACCGGTTTTATTGAGAACCGTGAGCAAGGCCGGGAATACTTTCCGGGATTGGGAGGGGTTGAGCAAGCCTGCCGGCGCGGTAGTGTTTTGCAGAGCTCCGAAGTGAAGCGATGCTGCTTGTCTTCTCCTGACCGGACAAAGACCGGATACTGCCTTGCTGTGATCAATTCACCAACAGGTATACCGGCTGGAAATAGTGTTTATTGGCAGCGTGAAGATCAGCAGGAGTTGGCATAGGGTAGGGCATCGCTAAAGGGAGATGCTAAGGTCGGACTTAAGAGGTGAAGTAGTGACATTAGCGGCCAGCACAACCAGAAATCTACCGGAACCCCAGAAAGCAAAAAACCAGCCCGTAGGCTGGTTTCTTTAAATTAGTGGTGCCCGGACTCGGAATCGAACCAAGGACACGGGGATTTTCAATCCCCTGCTCTACCGACTGAGCTATCCGGGCAACGGGGCGCATTAAACCCGATTCACTCTCCGCCGTCAACGAAAAATGTTGTTTTCGTTACAGGATGCACAATCTCTCACCAGTTCGTCGCAATCTTAAGCGAAAAAGTGGGTCCACAGCGCGGAAAGCGGCATGGCGAGCAGCAGGGCGGGCAGCATATTCACCACCGCGAACATCTTGATCCCGCAGATGCGCAGCCCTGTTGCCAGCAGGAGCAGACCGCCAACGGCGGTAAAATCTGCCATCATCGCGGGCGTGGTCAGCGGAAGGATCAGGGTGGCGCAGGTGGCGAGCGCCAGCTGAATCAGCAGCATTGGCACACAAATCGCGGCCACCGCGATACCGAGCGTGGTGGCAAAAATCGTAGCGGTGAAGAAATCGAGAAACGCCTTCGCGATTAAAATGCTGGGGTCACCGGTCATCCCTTCCTGCATCGAACCGAAAATCCCGGTGCCGCTGGCGCAAAAGAGAATAATGATGGCAACGTAGTTTTGAATAAACGTCTCATGGGTGCCGTGTTTGGCTTTGCCCGGACGGGCTATCAGGTTTTTCGCTTTGCTGACCGCGTTGTTAATCCCCTTTTCCAGATAACAAAACTCACCAATCAGCGCACCGAGCAGAGTGGCCAACACCATAACCGGCAGGTTGGCGCATTTGATCACCAGCAGAATGCCAATCCCGAGGGAGGCCAGGCCAAAAATGGAGGGCATAGAGATGCGAATACGCTCCGGTAATCGCTGACTTAACACTGCACCGAGTACGCCGCCCAGCAATACGGCACTCGCGTTGATAAATGGCCCGATAACCACGGAAAACTCCTGTTACTTAATCATAGGTATTGCATGATTATGACACGCCAGCGCTTTTTTACGCTTAGCTTTGGGTGGTGAAGTGCATACTGATTCCTTCTTGCACCTCAAAATAAAAGGTGACATTATTGCGCGAATTTTCTCCTCCCTGTCTCACCGTTCGGTGAGGGTATATAGCGCCTATGAAAACCATGAAAATCGCCGTCAGCCGTGAGCTGGTTTCTTCTGTGTCCACGCATCGCGAAAAGGTGACGCTGGATAATACTGATTTTACCGATGTGGCGGCAGTCGTCATTACGCTCGCGGAGAGTCGCAGTGGCATTCTTGCGTTGCTGAAACGCACGGGCTTTCATTTACCGGTCTATTTATTCTCGCAAGAGCCGACGGACGTGCCCGATGGCGCCACGGCTGTCATCTCGGGTAAAGCGCAGGAGTTCCTGGAACTGGAGTCTGCCGCCAGCCGTTACGAAGAGAACCTGTTACCGCCGTTTTTCGACACCCTGAGCCAGTATGTTGCAATGGGCAACAGCACCTTTGCCTGTCCGGGCCACCAGCACGGGGCGTTTTTCAAAAAACACCCGGCGGGACGACAGTTCTATGACTTCTTTGGCGAGAACGTTTTTCGCGCCGATATGTGCAATGCCGACGTGAAGCTCGGCGATCTGCTGATCCACGAAGGTTCCGCCAAGCATGCGCAAAAGTTCGCCGCGAAAGTGTTCAACGCGGATAAAACCTACTTCGTGCTGAACGGTACGTCGGCGGCCAACAAGGTGGTGACCAACGCGCTGCTGACCCGTGGCGATCTGGTGCTGTTTGATCGCAATAACCACAAATCCAACCATCACGGGGCGCTGATTCAGGCGGGCGCGACGCCGGTGTATCTGGAAGCGGCGCGTAACCCGTTTGGCTTTATCGGTGGGATTGACGAACACTGCTTTGACGACGCGTACCTGCGCAATCTGATCCGCGACGTTGCGCCGGAGAAGGCAGACGAGACCCGCCCGTTCCGCCTGGCAGTGATCCAGCTTGGCACTTACGATGGCACGATCTACAACGCCCGTCAGGTGATCGACAAGATCGGCCATCTGTGCGATTACATCCTCTTTGACTCTGCCTGGGTGGGCTACGAGCAATTTATTCCGATGATGGCGGAAACCTCCCCGCTGTTGCTGGAGCTGAACGAGAACGATCCGGGCATTTTCGTGACCCAGTCGGTGCATAAACAGCAGGCCGGGTTCTCGCAAACCTCGCAGATCCATAAAAAGGATAACCACATCCGGGGTCAGGCGCGTTTCTGTCCGCACAAACGTCTGAACAACGCATTTATGCTGCACGCCTCCACCAGCCCGTTTTATCCCCTGTTTGCGGCGCTGGATGTGAACGCAAAAATTCACGAAGGGGAGAGCGGACGCAGGCTGTGGGCGGAGTGCGTCGAGCTGGGGATTGAAGCGCGTAAGGCGATCATTGCAAATTGCCATATGATCAAACCGTTTATTCCGCCAGTGGTGGCAGGCCGTCCGTGGCAGGATCACCCAACTCAGGTCATCGCCAGCGAACGTCGCTTCTTCAGCTTTGAGCCGGGGGCCAAATGGCACGGATTTGAGGGCTATGCCCGCGATCAGTACTTTGTCGATCCGTGCAAGCTACTGCTGACCACGCCGGGCATCGATGCTGAAACCGGGGAATATACTGATTTTGGTATTCCGGCGACCATCCTTGCGCACTATCTGCGGGAAAATGGCATCGTGCCGGAGAAGTGCGATCTGAACTCGATCCTCTTCCTGCTGACGCCTGCCGAAAGCAGCGAGAAGCTGGCGCAGCTGGTGGCGATGCTTGGCCAGTTTGAACAGCATATTGAAGACGATACGCCGCTGGCGGACGTGTTGCCGACCATCTATCAGAAATACCCGGTACGCTACCGGGATTACACACTCCGCCAGCTGTGTCAGGAGATGCACGATCTCTACGTCAGTTTTGATGTGAAAGATCTGCAGAAGGCGATGTTCCGCAAGGAGAGCCTGCCCGCGGTGGTGATGAATCCGCAGGATGCCAATCAGGCGTACATTCGCGGGAACGTGGAGCTGGTGCGCATCCGTGATGCACAAGGGCGCATTGCTGCTGAAGGCGCGCTGCCGTATCCGCCTGGCGTTCTGTGCGTGGTGCCGGGAGAAGTCTGGGGCGGGGCGGTGCAGCGCTACTTCCTGGCGCTGGAAGAGGGGATTAACCTGCTGCCGGGCTTCTCGCCGGAGCTGCAGGGCGTTTACAGCGAAAAGGATGCCGACGGGATTAAGCGGCTTTATGGGTATGTATTGAGATAGTGCGGGCTGTTGCCCTCACCCTAACCCTCTCCCACAGGGAGAGGGAACTTTTCTTCAAACCGCACTACGTTTATACATCCTCCGCGGATGCCCAATCTTGCCGTACAGCATCTCCACCGTCAGAAAACCTGCCTCCACGCAGTGCTCCAGATAGCGCCGGGTGGTGGTTTTACTCAGCCCCGTTTCACTCACCACCTCATCCACCGTAAAACAGTGCGTCGCCTTGTCGTTAAACAGCGCCTGCACCCGCGCCAGCGTATTTTCCTCAATACCTTTGCTGCCGTTGTCCTGGCGGTAGTTTTTCGCCTGTAGCTGGTATAAAGAATCGACGTTCTGCTGGTCAACAATCTTCCAGACCCGCTGTTGCTCTGCAAACTGCACAAAACGCTCCAGCGACTGGCTGAGCCGCTTCCAGGAAACCGGCTTCAGGATGTAATCAAACGCCCCGTTACGAATGGCCTGGCTGCAGGTGTCCATATCGCTGGCGGCGGTGATGAAAATCACCGAACAGTTGGCGCGGGCGAGCATCGGGTTACTGATAAGGGTGATGCCTTTCCCGTCCGGCAGGTAGTTATCCAGCAACATCAACTGCGGCTGTTTACTTTCAAGCTCAACCTGCGCTTGCGCCAGCGACGAGGCAATCCCCACCAGTCTAAGACGCGGATGTTTGCCGATCAGCTCTGCGTGCAGTTGCGCCAGTTCGTTCTCGTCTTCAACTATCAGTACGTCGATAAGTTCATGTTGCATAATCGGTATCTTCCTGTTCCTGTGCGGGATGCCGGGCGGTTCCCGTGGCGGGGATAAACAGTGAGAAAATCGCCCCCCGCGGCGTATTATCGGCAACCTCAATTGCACCGCCAGCCTGTGTGACATAGCTTTCGATCAGATACAAACCAATGCCGTGATCGCCGCGCGTTTTGGTGGTGATGCCGCGCTCAAATATCCTGTCACGGATCTCCGGTTTAATGCCAACGCCCTGATCGGCCACTTCGATGATGAGTTCTTGTTCGCTCAGTTTTATCAGCACTTCCACAGGTGCATGCGGAAGCGGCGAGCGCTGGGTCGCTTCAATGGCGTTATCCAGCAGGTTGCCAATGATAGAAATCAGCGCCTCTTCAGGCAGCGCCAGGAACGGTCTGTCCAGACGACAGATCGGGTCGAAGTTCAGCTCGACGCCTTTCTCCCGCGCCCGCGCGGCTTTCCCCAGCAGCAGGCCGCACAGGGTCGGGGAGCTGAAGCGCGAAGAGATAAAGTCCAGCAGCTCCTGAGCGTGTTCCGACTGCGCCTGAATGTAGCCAATCGCCTCCTCGTAGCGGCCCATATGCAACAGGCCGGAGAGAGTGGTCATCCGGTTTAGCTGCTCGTGACGCATAATGCGCAGGTTATCAACATAGCGTTTGACCTGGCTGAGCTGGGCGCTGAGCGAGTCGATCTCGTTGCGATCGCGAAAGGTGATCACCCAGCCCTGCAGAGAGTTCTCCAGCATGATGCGCACCCGGCTGGCGATCACCGTGAGATCGTTAAAGCGGCAAATCTCGTCATGGGTATCTTTGGCGAGCATCGTTTGTGTTTCGAAGAACGGAACAGGATCGATTACCTCGCTTATCAGCTGCCCGCGCAGTTCCCGGGCCGGCTGGTTCAGGCCCAGCAGTTTGCGTGCCGCCTGGTTAATCACTTCTATTCGCCGTTCATCGTCTATGGCGATCACCCCTTCATAAATGGACTCCATCATCGCCTTCTGCTGGCGCACCAGCAGACCAATCTCTCGCGGCTCCAGGGAGAAAATCTGCTTCTTGATACTGCGGGTAAAGAACCAGGAGAAGATAAAAAGGGCAAGCAGTAACAGTACGGCGGCGATCAGGATGTTAACCACTTTACTGACGGTGATGGTTTCAAGATAGCTGGTGAGATAGCCTACCGAGACAATTCCCACTACCTGACCGGCATCATTAAAAATGGGCGCTTTGCTGCGCAGCGAAATGCCTAATCCTCCCTTGCGGATAGTGGTGGTGCTTTTACCGCGCAGCACCTCTTCGTTGTCTCCGCCGACCAGCGTATGGCCCACTCTGTCCGCAAAAACGGAATGAAACAGATGCAGCCCTTTGTTATCGCCAATCACAATAAAACTGGCATCACTGTGGGTGGCTATTTTCTGCATAAAATCGTGAATGGCGTTGATATCTTTTTGTTCGACCTCTTTTCGTAATGACGGAATAAGGGCGATCTCTTCCGCCTGTATTTTTGCGCGTGCGCTCATTTCCTGATAAAGCTGTCGGCTAACGTCGACATAATAATATCCGCCCAGCAAAGCAAAAAGCACTGAGAAAAAGACAACCAGCGAAACAAACAGCTTAATCTGAAACGATACTTTCATAACAATCACGCGTGGTATCAACGAAGTTTGTCAATATATCATCTTTTTTCGCGTGGATACCCGCTTTGCCGAAAACTTGTGATCCCTTGCACAGCAAGGCCTGCAAAAGAATTATCTGAAAGGCTTTTCCCTTAAACACCACCGTGTAAATGTTATTTGTTTGTTCGGTTTAGAAAAGAAACCATAAAAACCACGGCAATAAATAAGGGGCAAATCACATTAAATAAAAGAAACCATTAAAACCATAGTCGCCATTAAAACTTCGCTTTTAATATGCCATTCCTCACATAAAGTAAGCCTTTGTGACTCTAAGCTGAACGCACAAAATAACTAAGGGGCTTATTATGAGCACAACTGACGATTCTTTCTCTGTTACCCACGACCCGATTGATATTCAGCGGCCATCGCTCAAAGAGCGCTGGTGGCATATTATGGATACCTGGAAAATCGGGATTATTCCTCTGCCGCTGTTTGTCCTGGCGGGCGCGCTGATTGCCATTGATTGTCTGGGCGGAAAACTGCCAAGCGATATCGTGGTGATGGTGGCGACGCTGGCGTTCTTCGGCTTTGCCTGCGGTGAGTTCGGCAAACGCCTGCCGATTGTCGGCAAGCTCGGCGCGGCGGCGATTTGCGCCACCTTTATCCCCTCCGCGCTGGTCTATTACGGCCTGTTGCCGGATGTGGTAGTGGAATCCACCACTAAGTTCTATAAATCCACCAACATTCTTTATCTCTACATCTGCTGCATTATTGTCGGCAGCATCATGAGCATGAACCGCACCGTGCTGATTCAGGGCTTCCTGCGCATCTTCTTCCCGATGCTGTGCGGCGAGATCGTCGGCATGCTGGTGGGGATGGGCGTGGGTCTGGCGCTGGGTCTTGAGCCGTTCCAGATCTTCTTCTTTATCATTCTGCCGATTATGGCAGGCGGCGTGGGCGAAGGGGCTATCCCGCTCTCCATCGGCTACGCCACCCTGCTGCACATGGATCAGGGCGTGGCGCTCGGTCGCGTGCTGCCGATGGTCATGCTCGGCGGGCTGACCGCTATCATCATCTCCGGCTGTCTGAACCAACTGGGCAAGCGTTATCCGCACCTGACCGGTGAAGGTCAGCTGATGCCGAACCGCGCGAATGCCGATGCCACCGTTTCTCAACCGGCGTTCTCTGGCAAAGCGGACGTCACCACCATCGCCTCCGGTGCGTTGCTGGCGGTGCTGCTCTACATGCTGGGCATGCTCGGCCACAAGCTGATTGGTCTGCCTGCGCCGGTTGGCATGCTGTTTATGGCGGTGCTGGTGAAGCTCTGCAACGGTGCCTCTCCGCGTCTGCTGGAAGGCTCTCAGGTGGTGTACAAATTCTTCCAGACCTCGGTGACCTATCCCATCCTCTTCGCGGTCGGTGTGGCGATCACCCCATGGCATGAACTGGTCGCGGCCTTCACGCTGACTAACCTGCTGGTGATTATCAGTACCGTCTCTTCACTGGTGGCGACCGGCTTCTTCGTCGGCAAAAAGATTGGTATGCACCCGATTGATGTCGCCATCGTCTCCTGCTGCCAGAGTGGCCAGGGCGGTACCGGTGACGTGGCGATCCTGACCGCAGGCAACCGTATGAGCCTGATGCCCTTCGCCCAGATTGCTACCCGTATCGGCGGCGCGATTAACGTCTCTATCTCACTGCTGATTCTGGGCAACTTCCTCGTTTAAGTTTTCAGGAAAGAACAATGAAACTCGCAAGCTTTTTATACCAGGGAAAACGCAGCTACGGCATCGTCCAGGCCGAAGGTGTGATTGATTTAGGTCGCCGCCTCGGCGACCGCTACAGCGACCTCAAAGCGCTGCTGCAGGGCAACGGGCTGGCGCAGGCCACCCGTTACCTGAACGATGCCGTGGACGTGCCGATGAGCGCCATCACCTTCTTACCGGTGATTGAGCAGCCGGAAAAAATCCTCTGCGTGGGCATGAACTACGCCGACAAGCGCAAGGAGTTTGACCAGCACAACCCGGCACCAACGCTGTTCGTGCGCTTCCCGGATTCGCAGACCGGCCACAACGAGCCGGTGCTGAAGCCGCGTCACTCCAGCGAATTCGACTACGAAGGCGAGCTGGCGGTGATCATCGGCAAGGGCGGGGAAAACATCAGCCGTGACGAGGCGCTGCGCCACGTGGCGGGCTACAGCTGCTATATGGACGGCTCCGCCCGCGACTGGCAGCACACCTGGTTTACTGCCGGTAAGAACTGGCGTCAGACCGGCGCGTTTGGCCCGTGGATGGCAACGGCCGATGAGATCCCGGACCCGCACAGGCTGGCGATCCGCACCTGGCTGAATGGCCGCATGGTTCAGGAAGACAACACCAGCAGCATGATCCACAAGGTTGCGGAGCTGATCGAGTACATCAGCACCTTTACCCGCTTAAGTCCGGGCGATGTGATCATCACCGGCTCCCCGGGCGGGGTGGGTAAAAAGCGTAATCCGCCGCTGTTTATGAAAGAGGGGGATCGCATTGAAGTGGAGATCGAGCATATCGGTCATCTGAGCAACGTGATTGTGGAAGCGCCAGCCACCGGGCTTGCGGCGGCACACTGAGAAAGGCGGCATGAACAGTCAACCCATCGATTTTCGCCACACGCTGGTGGCGAAACACCCGGAACGCTTAAGCCAGATCCGTTATCTGCTGGCAGACAGCGGCCTTGGCCTGGACAACGACATCACGCTGTTTGTCGAAGCCTGGTCCGGCGCGCAGCTGGTGGGTTGTGCCGGTCTTGCCGCCAACGTCATCAAGTGTGTGGCCGTGAACGAGCAGCTTCGCGGCGAGAACCTCAGTGCGCGCCTGCTGGCGGAGGTACAGAATGCGGCGCTGGAGCGCGGTCATTTTCACCTCTTCCTCTGCACGCGACCGTGCAATAAGGAGCGCTTTGCGCGTAGCGGCTTCTGGCCGATTGCCCAGAGCGGCAACAACGCCGTGCTGATGGAGAACACTCCGCAGGGGATCGAGCGTTACTGCCGTTCCCTGGGCAGGATGCGCAAGGGCGGGGAGAAGACTGGCGCGATAGTGATGAACGCCAACCCGTTCACCCTCGGCCACCGTCATCTGGTGGAGCAGGCGGCGATGCAGTGTGACGCCCTGCACCTGTTTGTGGTGCGTGAAGATGCCTCGTTCTTTCCGTTCAGCGCGCGCCTCGGAATGGTGCGTGCGGGCGTCGCGCATCTGCCAAATGTGACCGTGCACGAAGGCTCGCAGTACATTATCTCCCGCGCCACCTTCCCGGCCTACTTTTTGAAAGAGACCGGCAAAGTGCAGCAGGCGTGGAGCGAAATCGACGTGCTGATCTTCCGCGACTTTATCGCACCGGCGCTGGGCATTACCCATCGTTTTATCGGCTCCGAGCCGTTTTGCGATATCACCCGTCAGTACAACCAGACGCTGCACGCCTTGCTGAGCCCGCAGATTGAGGTGGTGGAAATGCCGCGCATCAAGGCCACCGGCAATGCCATTTCAGCGTCGGAAGTGCGCCGCTTGCTCAAGACTCAGCAGTTTTCCCGGATCCGGGAGATTGTCCCGGACTCCACCTTCGCGCACCTCGAAACACACTACCGTGCGAGTGCCGAAGTCGCTTAACTACCAGGAATTTATCATGAAAATTGTAAGGGAGGCGCTGGCCGGAACGCAGGAGTCCAGCGACCTGATGGTGAAAATTGCTCCCGCTCACGGCGAGCTGGAGATAGTCATCCACAGTGAAGTGATTAAGCAGTTTGGCGAGCAAATTCGCCAGGTGGTCAACGAGACATTGCGCGCCATGAACGTGCACCAGGGACTTATCATTATTGAAGACAAAGGGGCGCTGGACTGTGTGATCCGCGCCCGCCTGCAAAGTGCGCTTCTGCGTGCTGCCGATGAACAGGCCATTAACTGGGGGGCGCTGAAATGAGCAAACTCCGCCGCAGTATGTTGTTCCTGCCGGGCGCCAACGCCGCCATGCTTTCAACCGCGTTTATCTACCGTCCAGACTCCATCATGTTTGACCTTGAAGATGCCGTTGCTCTGCGCGAGAAAGACACCGCGCGAATGCTGGTGTTCCACGCCCTGCAGCACCCGATGTATCAGGACATCGAAACCGTGGTGCGCATAAACCCGCTGAGCACGCCGTTTGGCTTGCTGGATCTGGAAGCCGCCGTGCGTGCCGGCGTGGACGTGATCCGCCTGCCGAAAACCGACACCCCGGACGACATCTACGAGCTGGAAGGCCACCTTGAGCGTATCGAGCAGGAGTGCGGGCGCGAGGTTGGTTCCACCCGCGTGATGGCGGCGATTGAATCGGCCATTGGCGTTATCAACGCCGTGGCGATTGCCCGCAGCTCGCCGCGCTTGATTGGTATTGCACTGGCGGCTTTTGACTACGTGATGGACATGCAGACCGAGCGCGGCGACGGCACCGAGCTGTTCTACGCCCGCTGCGCCGTGCTGCACGCCGCTCGCGCAGCAGGCATCGACGCCTTCGACGTGGTGTGGTCAGACGTTAACGATGAGGCCGGATTCCTGCGCGAGGTCGATCTGATCCGCAAGATGGGCTTTAACGGCAAATCGCTGATCAACCCGCGCCAGATAGACCTGCTGCATAACGCCTACGCGCCGACCCAGGAAGAGGTGGATCACGCCCTGCGGGTGATTGAAGCGGCAGAAGAGGGCGAACGTAACGGCCTTGGCGTGGTGTCGCTCAACGGCAAGATGGTGGATGCACCGATTATTAACCACGCGCAGGTGGTGCTCGAACGCGCGGCGGCTTCCGGCGTGCGTCGGTAAGGATGACACAATGAACCAGACAGAACTTCTCCATGTGAATTTTCCCCATCTGCGGGAGTTAAAACCGTTTGATACCGCCCACAGCGCCACGCCGTGGCTGGCGGACAGCGACGCGAAACACAGCCGTAAACTCTGCGCCTCCATTGAAGAGGCGGTGAGGCGTAGCGGCCTGAAGGACGGAATGACCATCTCCTTCCACCACGCGTTTCGTGAAGGCGACCGGGTGATCAACACCGTCGTGGCGCTGCTGGCGCGGATGGGCTTCAAAAACCTGACCCTCGCCTCCAGCTCGCTGATGACCTGCAACGACGCGCTGATCGAGCATATTGCAAGCGGGGTGATCGCCCGGATCTACACCTCCGGCATGCGTGGCAAGCTGGCGGATGCCATCTCCCACGGGCTGATGGACGAGCCGGTACAAATTCACTCTCACGGCGGGCGCGTAAAGCTGCTGCAGGACGGTGAGCTGAACATTGACGTGGCGTTTCTTGGCGTGCCGTGCAGCGATGAGTTTGGTAACGCCAACGGCACGCACGGGAAATCGTGCTGCGGCTCGCTGGGCTACGCGATGGTGGACGCCCATTTTGCCCGCAAGGTGGTGTTGTTGACGGAAGCGCTGGTGCCGTTCCCCAATATGCCTGCCAGCCTGGTGCAGGATCAGGTGGACTACATCGTGCAGGTGGAGAGCGTGGGCGATCCGGCAAAAATCAGCGTCGGCGCGGCGCGCGTCACCAGTAACCCGCGCGAGCTGATGATTGCCCGCTATGCGGCGGATGTGATTGAGCACTCCGGCTATTTTAAACCGGGCTTCTCGATGCAGACCGGCTCCGGCGCGGCGGCCACCGCCTGCACCCGCTTTATGGAAGAGAAGATGGAGCGCAGCGGCGTGAAGGCACGCTTTGCGCTGGGTGGCATCACCGGCAGCCTGGTGGATCTGCACGAGAAGGGGCTGATTGAAAAGCTGCTCGATACCCAGTGCTTCGACGGCCAGGCGGCGGCCTCGCTGGCGCGCAACCCGAACCACGTGGAGATCTCCACTAACGTCTACGCCAACCCCGGCAGTAAGGCGGCAAGCTGCGACCAGCTGGACGTAGTGATCCTCAGCGCGCTGGAGATTGACGTCGATTTCAACGTTAACGTCATTACCGGCTCCGATGGCGTGATGCGCGGCGCGTCCGGCGGGCACTGCGACGTGGCCGCCGCGGCAAACCTGACCATCGTCGTTGCGCCGCTGCTGCGTAGCCGCATTCCGACGGTGGTGAAACGCGTTACCACACGCCTTACGCCGGGCGAAAGCATCGACGTGCTGGTCACCGATCACGGCATTGCGGTCAACCCGGCGCGCCCGGAGATCCGCGAACGCCTCATGGAAGCAGGGCTGAAGGTTGTGGATATCAACGCCCTCTATGAGCGGGCAATTTCGCTGACAGGCGTACCGAAACCGATTGAGTTCACAGACAAAATTGTCGGGGTGATCCGCTACCGCGACGGCAGCGTGATCGACACCGTTCGACAGGTAAAGGAGTGAATATGACCATTGCGACACCCGTGCGGGCGGGTGTCAGCCTGGACGCGCTGCTGGCGGCGAAAGAGCGCCGCGCAGCCCGTCAGGCTGACTGGCTTACGCACTATCAACAACCGGTGATCTCCCTCACGCTGGTAACACCCGGGGAGATCAAAGACAGCCTGCGCTATCGCAACACCATGGGCGTGGCGTTACAAATGTGCGACCAGCTATTGTGGGAAAACCGTTGGCAGGTGCTGGACCGCCAGGTGCTGTGGCTCCCGACCGGGCCCGAAGCGCTGTGGTGTGTGGCCCATCCCGCGGCAGAAATCAAAGCCCACTGTGCGGAGCTGGAGCAGACGCACCCGCTTGGCAGGCTGTGGGATCTGGATGTGATTTGCCCTGAAAACGGCCACGTTGGACGTCAGTCGCTGGGCTCCCATCTCAGACGCTGCCTGATTTGTGATGAACCGGCCCACGCCTGTTCCCGTTCGCGCAAACATCCTGTGGAGCAGGTGGTGGCGCGCGTGGAGAAGATGATCGATGACTGGTTTGCTCGCGACTAAACCGCGCCCGCTTGACGTCCCCGCGCTTGCCGCAGAGGCGCTGTGGCAGGAGCTGGCGCTGACACCGAAACCGGGGCTGGTGGACAGGCTCAATAACGGCTCCCATCGCGATATGGATCACGCGCTGTTTGTCCGCAGCATTATGGCGATTACGCCGTGGTTTTCGCGCTTTGCTGAGCTAGGTAACACGCATGCTGATAAACCCGCAGGCGAACAGTTACGGATCCTCCGCCCGATGGGGATGGCCTGTGAGCAGGCGATGTATGCCGCAACGAACGGGGTGAACACGCACAAAGGGGGCATTTTTGCCCTTGGTTTACTCTGCTTCGCCGCCGGGCGTGTGAAAAATATCTCCGCAGAAAGCCTCTGTTGTGAGGTGAGTAACATCTGCCACGGGCTGGTTTCGCGGGAGCTGGCCGAACGCAGCGGGCAGGCGACGGCGGGGGAGCGGCAGTTCCGGCAGTACGGCTTAACCGGCGCGCGCGGCGAGGCGGAGAGTGGATTTGCGACGGTGCGTAAAGCGCTGGCGCAGTGGAACGGACATTCACTTCACGGCCTGCTGTTACGCCTGATGGCAATCAATCAGGACAGCAATCTGGTGTCGCGCGGCGGCATTGAGGGGCTGGGCTACGTTCAGGACTATGCGCGGGAACTGCTGGCTGACGGCTGGGATGGTGAAGCGTTGCGTAGAATGGATAACGCATTGATTGAACGCAACCTGAGCCCGGGCGGCAGCGCGGATTTGCTGTCGGTGGGGTGGGTGCTTGCTGCAATAAAATAGCCGGGTGGCGGCTTCGCCTACCCGGCACAATAATCAATGCGCGACTGGCTGTGCGCCGTGCGGTTCGCGTACATGCTTGTACTGGAACAGCACGATAAACGCGAAGAACAGCACCAGCGAGTATGCGGCGAAGATAAGCCACACTGGCTGCCAGTCGGTAATGCCGTTGGTGGTATACATCTCAACCACTTTACCGCTCACCACGCCGCCCAGGATACAGCCGAAGCCGTTGGTCATCATCAGGAACATACCCTGTGCGCTGGCGCGGATTTCAGGTTTCACCTCTTTTTCCACAAACACCGAACCGGAGATGTTGAAGAAGTCGAAGGCGCAGCCGTAAACAATCATCGACAGAACCAGCAGCACGGTGCCGAACGGGCTTGGGTCGCCGTAGGCGAACAGGCCGAAGCGCAACATCCACGCGGCAATACTGATCAGCATGACGTTCTTGATGCCGTAGCGGCTCAGGAAGAACGGGATGGTCAGGATGAATAGCGTCTCAGAGATCTGCGAGATGGACATCATTACCGAGGCATGTTCAACGATAAAGCTGCCTGAGAACAGCGGGTTATTATCGAAGCTGTGCAGGAAGGTATTGCCGAACATGTTGGTGATTTGCAGTTCCGCGCCCAGCAGCATGGAGAAGATAAAGAAGATCGCCATGCGTTTGTTTTTAAACAGCGCGAAGGCGTCCAGGCCAAGCATGGTGCTCCAGCTCTGGTTTTTCTGCTGGTTAGATACCGGAATATGCGGCAGCGTCAGGGTAAACAGTGCCAGCACCACGGAGAGCGCCGCACCGATGTAGAGCTGCATATGGCTCAGTTCAAAGCCCGCGAAGCTCACGCCCCACATTGCCATAATAAAACCGATGGTGCCCCAGATACGGATAGGCGGGAAGTCGGTCACGATATCCATATCGGCGGATTTGAGGCGGTAGTAGGAGATGGTGTTGATCAGCCCAAGCGTTGGCATGTAGGCCAGCGAGTTAAGCAGGATCACCATAAACATCGCCCCCGGCGTGGTGACCTGGGCTGCCATAAACAGCGTCCCCGCGCCCACCAGGTGGCAAAGCATGTATAGCCATTTCGCACTCAACCATTTATCCGCCACGATCCCCAGCAGCGTTGGCATAAAGACCGCCGCGATACCCAGCGAGCTGTAGACGGCACCGATTGACGCACCATCGAACTTGAGCGTCACAAACATATAGGAGCCGAGTGTAGTCAGCCAGCTACCCCACAGGCAGAACTGCAGAAACGACAATATTTTAAGCTGCAGCTTAAGGTTCATGTTACTTTCCTCACAAGTGAGCGGGAGATATGTTGTTATAGGAACATTCAGGGTTGTTATTTGATGCAATTCTATCAGTTGGCAACGATATGTTTTGTTACCTCCCGCAAAAAAATGCAATCCACATTAATTTGCAGTTTGGATTGTGATGCAAATAACATTTTCGTATGGGTGGGGTGAGATGGGGTAGGTGCGGCCTGATGCCCCCTCACCCTAACCCTCTCCCAAAGGGCTGAGGGTTCCCCAGAAAAATGAAAAGCACGATGAAGTGTGATCTACTGGTTGCGCTAACAAATCAGAAGAGACCTCATCGTGCCTTTACAGACAGTCTGCCAGAAATTTTTCTCCGCGTCTT
>NZ_JAQZRK010000051.1:0-18551 GCF_028737495.1 Enterobacter cloacae complex sp. 2022EL-00981 | reverse complement strand
TACATCGAAATGTTTTATAACAGTAAGCGTCGGCATGGTTCTAGCGAACAGATGTCACCGACAGAATATGAAAACCAGTATTATCAACGGCTCGGAAGTGTCTAGATTATCCGTGGCGATTCACTCCTCATGCTGGGGGCGGTTCAAATCGGCTGTGACTGTGAATGATTTATGCACCCGTCTGGCCGGTTTTTGCCTGATTTCACGGCTTTTGAGAAAGCTTTTGCCGTTATTCTTCTGAGGTAATACTGTCTCTTCAGATTCTGATAATTCGGGCAGTTCCACGTCATAAATGAGAGCATCTGCCTGGATAAATTCGTCTGCGCGACTGGTTAATACTGATTCGGAAAGACCCAACAAAGCGGGTGTAATGACTTCATTACCGGTACCAATAACTTTTAATTGCGCAGTAACAAATAATCGCTGTGCTATCGCAAGATTTCCTTTCGACAGCTTATGCATTTTTATGTTGAGCTCATCATTAAGGGGAGTGTAGACATTAGTCCACTGATAGCGCCACAGATACTGAATGAAAGATTGCCAGTCTGTCGTCTGGTACGCGAGCGGATTAAGACGAATGAAACCTGCGGTTTCTGCACGTCTGGCGAAACGTAACCGTTGGCGCATTTTGTCTTCGAATTCTGGATTTCCGCAAAAGACTAGCGGGACACCTAATGTATCGACGATGTCATGAAGAAAATTGATAAGCTGTTCATCACCGTTTGTGCGGGTCAGTCTTTGCATTTCGTCAATAACCAGCACGCCAATGAAGGCCGACTTAATTTTCTGAGCGATGAGCCGGAGTAACGTACCAGTCCTTGATGGCGGGGCGGTACGCTCAAGCCCAAGTGCATCGTCGATAGCGGTAAGTAAGATTTCCGTCAGGTCACGTGCTTTCGAATTTGGAGGGCAATTTATTTTAAGCCAGACAACCTGACGAAGAGGGGTAAGATCGTGCCCCTGATAAACATTATGGTCTATGATCTGTGGAAAATGTCCCAGTACCTGCTCAAGCATGGTTGATTTACCCACACCGCTTATGCCGGTAATGGAAAAAGTCCCTGCCCGGGGTCGATGAAATCCATCGCCGAGAGCTTCACCTAAGCTTCCCTCTACGCTGTAATGAAGAAACCGAACCGTGTGAATATCAAGTGGGTTACGGGTTGTATAACCTGTTCGCAGAAGTCGTACTATTGCCTTGTAACAGTCGAAGAATGTTCCCTGAGGACAGCGGAAGGCATCTATACGATCAACGTACTGTTCACGCACCTCAGTGCTCAGTTCACGCTCGTTTGCATTAATTTCAGGAAAGTTGCTGAGAGCCAGCATGACATCCTCCCGGGACATCAGGGGAGGGAGTGCTTCTATCAGAGGGTTACCTCTGTATTCTGGCAAATCTGCCTGGTGATATTTTGCATTCACAGCCATGGCTATTTATCCTTCTTGTAAGGATCGTTTTGTTTTGTAAGCCACGCTTTCCTCGCTTCGGGACCTGGCAAAATCACAATGTTGTTTGCGGGGGGAAGTTTGTAATTCTCACTGGTCTTTCTGGAGTCTCCCTGTTGAGCATACAGCACTTCTTTTCTACGATTTTCCCTTATGTTTTTATAGCGCCCACGACCCTTTTTCCTCAGTGCTGCCAGCAAAATCTCGCCTTCCTGTTCATTAGCTTCAATCAGCTTACGCAATGCCATCGACTCAGGTGTAATAACATTACTGCTTTTATGCATATCGACAATATCAGAAACAACTTCTGCTTCCATATGAGGAAGGCCCTGAAATATTTTTCGCCTGGACAGCAGTTCTCGTTGCGAAAAAACGGTATCTTTTCCGCTTCTTATATAAATTTTATCCATGGAGTTATCATTAATCCGAACATCAACACGTGTCTGACCGAAACTTCTGGCCCCGACCATCTCATCCTCTGAACACTCATAGAATCGATTACCATACTGAATTCCCTTGCCAGTAATACTTGCGCTATCCGGGTACAGAAGTCTTGATATAATTTCGTGCTCAGTGATCTGATAACCACCAAAACGGAAGTTATTAATACTGATATTCCAGCTATTGACGGGGGTAGCGATCAGATTATGCTCAAGAAGAAGAGGGTTAATATACAGAAGTTCTGTGTTCAGGGCATGGTTATACTCATCAACGGCACGTATCATGATTTCTGTAAACGCTTTAAGCGTATAACATGACCTTAATTGTGGCCGGGTCTCACCCCTGACAACAAATCCCCCTCTTGTCGTACCCAGAAGCTTATGGATTGCCTTTTGGTTAAGTATGCGGAACCTGCTTTCAACGACGCCTTTCAGGTCAGCCCTGTAGGAAGGAGCAAACATTAATTCCGTGAAGGGAACAACTGCAGACTGCGTTTTAAGACCCAGCATTTCTGCATTATCGCAAAGTAACTTTGTTGGTACATGTGAGCATGGCCAGCGGTCATCACTGATGTCATTGACACCAAATAACCTACAGTACTGTCCTTTCGGTGAAAAGCAGTTAGCAAGTGCCTGAGATGCTGCTCGCCAGGAAGCATAAAGATAAGACACATGCATGCCGGTTATCATCCGGGTTGCACGATCAGCAACGAGATACACTGTCGGTCGTCCAACCACATCTCCCGTTAATTCAGATACCAGATGCACATCGGCAACTGTCGCATCAATTTCGAATACTGAGCCCGGAAGTGTATCAGAGTCAGCAGAAGACCCCGCTAAAGCCCGTTTGTTGAGTAAAAAATCTCTTTCTGTTGTGCGCCGACGTGCAATCTCAGTAAGAGAGAAAAGTTTAGTGATGCAATATCTGAACTGTGCCAGAGAAGGATAGGAAATGGCGCAGTCCTGAGTTATTGAAGCCAGTTGAGGGAAGTATTCTTCAAGATAGATGCGCCAGCATTCAGCCTGGCTTTTGCCCTTCGGTTTGAGGTAGTGTCTTTTCAGGATTTTTTTTATGTTAGCTGAGTCCCGTTCTCGCATGATGTAGGTTTCTGCTCTGCCGTCAATGAGGGCGCGCCCTTTCTTTTTACGACCAACAGAAACAGACTTAACTGTTTTTTTGACCCCATTCCCTCCACTCCTGGCGTATGCTGGCGTCAGGGACTGTTTACCTCTTCCGTACTTCCAGCAGTTCGATAATAATTTTTTTATTGTGGAATAGCTGGCGTTGTTGTCCTTTGCATAATTTCTTAACAAAGGACTTCGCTCGTTCAGAGCGTACAAAAAGAGAAAATCAGGATCAGACAACAGTGGGCTAATCAGGGCGAAATTCTTATCTCTCCGGATCCTGTTTTTATCCGGAATATCATTGTCTGTGGCCATCATCCATACAGGAATAGGATAGTTGAAGTGCACAATGTTTCTTTCCTGAACTCCCAACTTAAATGGTTCAATGTAAAACAGTTTCGGACGTGTGATTTTGTTGTCGTTGAGTTCATACAAAATCATGGTTCCTGTTTCCTTGTACAGGGCAAGGACTCGGTACAGGGCATCGGGGAGCCCTTCAGTTTTTGAAACTGACCAGACGGAATTCTTAATTATTTTCATATGCTAATCCCATGTCACATGCGCTGTTTCGTAAAACGACAATACATCCATTGCTAACGATGTCCGAGGTGAGATCAACTTCGATGCTTTTGGTTGCTAACATAAATTTCAGCACGATGAAGGCATCATCAGTGCTGATACTTAAAGATGAAGCTATTTTTTTTACCATATGAAGAAGAACATACTGACCGGGAGGGAACTCCCTTAATAAGGACACATCAAGATGATAATCGGGCAGTCCGTTCATCCTGAAAGGAGCAGTAAACCAGCTAATATTGCCACTTTTTATTCTGGTAACCTCTGACCCTGTATATATCTGAAAACATACATTAATGCCCTCCCAGAACACTCTCTCAATTTCTTGTTTTTCGGCATCACGTTTGGAAATGATTTCATCAGGTTTCACTGAATAAGACTTATATTTGATGGTTCCGTCCTGGTTTCTGAATGTCAGAACGAAATCTGTTGTCATGACGGCGGGCACTGCTGGCTTATCTGTGTCGCAGACTTTCCTGCGTAATGCCGGATGGGGGACATTGAGAATGTTGGCTATGTTTTGCGTTAGCGTGACGGGGAGAAGCGGAAACTGTTCGCGAATGTCAATTACTGAATCATTGAATTCTGCAAGGTAATAAAACTCGCTTTCAATCCCGGACAGCGTGTTGTGCTGTCTGAACGTTTTCAAACCGCGTATGGCTGAGCGGATACCCGTTGAGTTTGTAAAATCTTGTGGCCGTATCCAGGGCTGATAGTTTTCCCCGGCTCCAAGGCCAATCCCGTCCCTGAGTGCTTTTTCATAGCTCTCAAACGATGTAAACCGTCTTCCTCTAGTCATACCGATCTCGATAAAATCTAAGGCGAATTAGTTACGACTTTCATCTTTTTTAAGTTTAGTTGCATACGCACAGTTTACAAAGTGAACATGGCAAAGAAAGAGATGAAAAATAATTGATGAATCATACTTATAGTAAAAATAATGACATAACTTATTTATGATAAGATTGATTAGTGACATAACTTCTGCATTAGTGACATAACTTTAATATGACACGACACCGGGGCTTTTTTTCCCGCTCTGCTCACAAAATTCGATCCTCCTCTTTGATCGCTTTTACATCTTCGCCTATATGACTAGTCATGAAATTTAAATGACTAGTCATATAGGGAGAGACCATGAATCAATCACTGCCAGCCAACTTTTTATGGGGCAACTCGGTATCCAGTATGCAGACGGAAGGGGCATGGAATGAGGGCGGGAAGGGGATGTCGGTGTACGACATTCGCGAAGCGGGGGAAAACATCTCCGACTGGAAAGTGGCGACCGATTCCTATCACCGCTACCGGGAAGATTTCGACCTGATGCAGGATCTGGGCATGAACTGCTACCGCTTTCAAATCTCCTGGAGCCGGGTCTGTCCGCAGGGCGACGGCGAGTTCAACGATGAGGGCATCGCCTTTTACGACCGCTTTATTAACGATCTCATCGCCCGCGGTATCGAGCCGATGATCTGCCTCTATCACTTCGATATGCCGCTGGCGCTGGCGCAGGAGTACAACGGCTTTAACGATCGTCGCGTCATGGATGCCTTTATCCGCTATGGCAAAAAGATGATCGACTGCTTCGGCGACCGTGTGAAGTACTGGCTGACCTTCAACGAACAGAACATCTTCCATATGCCGGAAGCGTTTCGGATTTCCGGCTACATGAAAGGTGAGAAAACCCTGCGCGAGCTGTACGAGTTGCAGCATCACACCATGGTGGCGCACATGACGCTGACCGAATACCTGCACCAGACAAAACCGGGTCAGCTGATGGGCGGTATGCTGGCACACCAGCTGGTTTACCCGGCCACCTGCAAACCGCGCGATATCTTCTGCGCCCAGCAGTACGACGAATTTCTCAACCAGAACCTGCTGCGCGTCTTTGCTGGTCAGGGCTATAGCCCGGCGGTGATGGCGGTGGTGGAGCAGGAAGGGTTTGGCGATATCTACCGTGCCGAGGATCTGGCGCTGTTCGCAAGAGCCCAAAACGACTTTATGGCCTTCAGCTACTACGCCAGTAAAACGCTGGACAGCGATGCCATTCCGCAGGGAACCCCGGTGAACAATTACCTGCTGTACGGCGATAAAAATAACCCGTACCTGAAAGCCACCGAATGGAACTGGCAGATCGATCCGCTCGGTTTTCGCACCATCATCACCCGCTACGCCAACGACTGGCGCATGCCGGTGTTCCCGATTGAAAACGGCATTGGCGTGATTGAATCCTGGGATGGCGTGAATCCGATTGAGGATACCTACCGCATCGACTATCACCGGGCGCATATCGAGGCGATGAAAGCCGCCATGTTCGAGGATGGCGCAGAGGTGATGGGGTATCTCGGCTGGGGTCTGATCGACATTCTGAGCTCCCAGGGCGACATGCGTAAGCGCTACGGCGTGGTCTACGTCAACCGTGAAAACCACGACCTTAAAGACCTGAAACGCGTGCCGAAGAAGAGCTACGCGTGGTTAAAACAGGTTATCCATACCAACGGACGCGAGATGTAAGCCGTACGCTGCCGGGCCGTTTTTGTGACTGATTGATGGGAACTATCCGCTATGTCTGAAACAAAAATCACACCGCATATGCAGTCCTTTGTCGATAAATTTGTTGAGTTCTCAGCGCGCCTGGCAAACCAGGTGCATCTTCGCTCCCTGCGCGATGCCTTCGCCACGGTGATGCCGATTTTCATCCTCGCCGGACTGGCGGTACTGGTGAACAATGTGGTGTTTCCTTGGATTTTTGACGGCGACACGCTCACGCACTTCAAGGTATGGGGCGAGGCGATCATCAATGGCACGCTGAATATCGCCGCGCTGCTGCTGGCGCCGATGATTGCCTGGTCGCTGGCGCGCAACAAGGATTTCGACAATCCGGTCTCGGCAGTGGTTATCGCTGTCAGCAGCTTTATTATCATGATGCCGATGCGTCTGCAGCTCACGCCCGTCGGCAGCGACACCACGGTGAATGTCACCCAGGTGCTGACCTTCGCCAACATTGGCTCGACCGGGATTTTCGCCGGGGTGCTGATTGGCTTGCTCTCGACGGAGCTGTTTATCGCCATCTCGCGGCTCAAGGCGCTGCAAATATCACTGGGGGAAAACGTGCCGCCGGCGGTCAGTAAATCTTTTAGCGCCCTGATCCCTACCATCCTGACGCTCTCACTGTTTGCCGTTCTGGCCGCGCTGCTGGCGAACGTATTGCATACGGATCTGATTCACCTGATCACCACCTTTATCCAGCAGCCGCTGCGGCTCATCAATACCAGCCTGCCGGGGACGATTTTTATCTACAGCTTCGGTAACTTCCTCTTCACGCTGGGTATTCATCAGTCGGTAGTCAACAGCGTGGTGCTGGAGCCGTTCCTGTTGATTAACACCAATGAGAACATGCTGGCCTTTGCCAACGGCCAGCCGATCCCGCACATCATCAACAACAGCTTCGTGCCGACCTTTGGCATGGTGGGCGGTACCGGTAGCACCGTTTCACTGCTGATCGCCATTTTTATCTTCTCGCGGCAACAATCGGCGAAACAGGTGGCACGTCTGTCGCTGGCGCCGGGTCTGTTCAACATCAACGAGCCGGTGATTTTCGGCCTGCCGATTGTGTTTAACCTGCCTTTAATGATTCCGTTTGTCCTGTTGCCCGCCATTGGCATTTACTTCGCCTGGCTCTGCACCACGCTGGGATTAATGTCGCGCTGCGTGGTGATGATCCCGTGGACCACGCCGCCAATTCTGAGCGCCTGGCTGGCAACCGCGGGGGACTGGCGGGCGGTGGTGGTGCAGTTGGCAATCATCGTATTTGGTGTATTCTTCTACCTGCCTTTCCTCAAAATTGCCGAGCGAGTGGCGTTGAAAAACAGCGGGATAGAACATTAAACAGAAGGAAGTACGATGGCGGCGAAGTACATCACCATAGCGCGTGAAATCAAAAAACGCATCATCAGCCAGCAGTATGCCGCCAATGAACCCCTGCCGGACCAGTTTGCGCTGGCGGCGGAGTTCAATACCAGCCGGATGACCATTCAGCAGGCCATGCGTCAGCTGATCGTTGAAGGGCTGGTATATACCCGTCAGGGGCAGGGGACGTTCATCCGCAAAAACTTCCTTCAGCTGTCGCAGTGGGATCTCTCCGGCAGCGACTACTTTGGCGCGACCAAAACCTGGGAGCATCTGGGCACGGTAACGAGCCAGGTGGTGCATTTTGAACTGCGCTTCCCGAACGAAAAAGAGCAGGCCTCGCTGATGATCAATGCCGATACGCCGGTCTATGACTTCATTCGTCTGCGTTTGCTTAATGGTGAGCCCATGTCGCTGGACGCGACCGTAATGCCGCTCAACCTGGTGCCCGGGCTGAACAAAAGCCATCTTGAAAGCTCGGTGTTTCGCTATGTGCAGGAGACGCTGGGGCTGAAAATCATGGGATCGTACCGCGTGGTGCGGGCGCTAAAGCCGAATGCGCTGGATATGCAGCATCTGGTCTGCGAGGAGAGCGACCCGGTGCTGGAGGTGGAGCAGGTGATCTATCTGGAAGATGGCACGCCGCTGGAGTATGCGCACTGTCATTATCGTTACGACCACGGCGGGATTGTGATCGTGAATAACGGATAAAAAAAGCGGGCATCGAAGCCCGCTTTTTTCGCTGTATCGCGATTAGTTCAAACGCACCGGCATACCGGAACGGTTCTGCACAGCCTGGTCAACGATAGTCGTTTCCACGTCCGGCTGAGAGGTCACGGACTGCACCGCGCTGGTCAGCGTAATCGGCACGATTTCGTTATTGTTGATCTGGTCTTCGCTGGTGGACAGCGGGTTGTGCACTTCAATGTAACGGCTGCCATCCGGCTCAGAGGTCGCTTTAACCGGTTCGTTGATGAACTGGACGCGGGTACCTACCGGCACGTTTTCGAACAGGAATTTGATGTCGTCGTTACGCAGACGCACGCAGCCGTGGCTTACGCGCAGGCCGATACCGAAGTTAGCGTTGGTACCGTGGATGGCGTACAGGCGGCCGATGTACAGGGCGTACAGACCCATTGGGTTATCCGGGCCTGCCGGAACCACGGCTGGCAGCGGTTCACCTGCCGCGATGTATTCCGCGTGCATTTTCGCTGTAGGGGTCCAGGTTGGGCCTGCTTTCTTACGTTCAACTTTGGTGGTCCAGTTCAGCGGGGTATCTTTACCCAGCTGACCGATACCGATTGGCAGCACGATTACCGTGTTGGTGCCTTTCGGATAGTAATACAGACGCATCTCCGCGCTGTTAATCACGATACCTTCATGAACGGTATCCGGCAGGATCAGCTGCTGAGGGATGTTGAGAACGGTACCTGCTTTTGGCAGGTATGGGTCAACGCCCGGGTTCGCTTCCAGCATGTTAGACAGGCCCAGCTGGTACTGTGCTGCGAAATACTCCAGCGGCTGAGTGTTACCCTCAGGCACCGTCACCACCTGGTTTTGACCCACCAGACGGCTACCGTCTGTCGGCAGCGGATAAGTCACCGCAGAAGCGGTTTTGCAAAAACCTACTACGGCTAACGCCGCCGCAAAAAGCGTTGTTAATTTCATGTTCATGTTGTGCGAGGTATCTAAGCCATTCAGGCGTGAGTTGATAAGTCTGAATCTGTGATGGGAGCGCATTATATGTGCATTCCCGCTAACAGGGAATTCAGATGTGTACGAAATCACATTTTTTTCGATTTTGTTAAAGTTTAGCGGAGCGTCGCAACACAGGATCTCAATTCGGAATTGTGGCATAATGCCGTGTTTATCACACTTTTCGCAGGAATCTCCCCGTGTTAGTTACCAGCAACGTCACTATGCAGTTTGGCAGTAAGCCGCTGTTCGAAAACATTTCCGTCAAATTTGGCGGCGGCAACCGTTACGGCCTGATTGGTGCCAACGGTAGCGGTAAATCCACCTTTATGAAGATCCTCGGCGGTGACCTGGAGCCGACGCTCGGCAACGTGTCGCTCGATCCCAACGAGCGCATCGGTAAACTGCGTCAGGATCAGTTCGCCTTTGAAGAGTTCACCGTGCTCGACACCGTGATCATGGGGCACGCGGAGCTGTGGGAAGTGAAGCAGGAGCGCGACCGTATCTACGCTCTGGCCGAAATGAGCGAAGAAGATGGCTACAAAGTGGCCGATCTGGAGACGCAATACGGCGAAATGGACGGTTATTCTGCAGAAGCGCGTGCGGGCGAGCTGCTGCTGGGCGTGGGCATTCCTGTCGAACAGCATTACGGCCCGATGAGCGAAGTGGCACCCGGCTGGAAGCTGCGTGTGCTGCTGGCGCAGGCGCTGTTCTCTAACCCGGACATTCTGCTGCTTGATGAACCGACGAACAACCTGGACATCGACACCATCCGCTGGCTGGAGCAGACGCTCAACGACCGTGACAGCACCATGATCATCATCTCGCACGACCGTCACTTCCTGAACATGGTGTGTACGCACATGGCGGATCTGGATTACGGTGAGCTGCGTGTTTACCCGGGCAACTACGACGAATACATGACGGCGGCCACCCAGGCGCGTGAACGTCTGCTGGCGGATAACGCCAAGAAGAAAGCGCAGATTGCGGACCTGCAATCCTTCGTCAGCCGCTTTAGCGCCAACGCCTCTAAATCCCGTCAGGCAACATCGCGTGCCCGCCAGATTGACAAAATTAAGCTTGAAGAGGTTAAAGCTTCCAGCCGTCAGAACCCGTTCATCCGTTTCGAGCAGGACAAGAAACTGTTCCGTAACGCGCTGGAAGTGGAAGCCCTTACCAAAGGTTATGATGAAGGCCCGCTGTTTAAAAACTTCAACCTGCTGCTGGAAGTGGGCGAGAAGATCGCCATTCTGGGTGCCAACGGCGTGGGTAAATCCACCATGCTGAAAACCCTGGTCGGCGAACTGCAGCCGGACAACGGGAGCGTAAAATGGTCCGAAAACGCGCAAATTGGTTATTACGCGCAGGATCATGAATATGAATTTGAAAACGACCTGACCGTCTTCGACTGGATGAGCCAGTGGAAGCAGGAAGGCGACGATGAGCAGGCGGTGCGCAGTATTCTGGGGCGTCTGCTGTTCAGCCAGGACGACATCAAGAAGCCTGCCAAAGTGCTCTCCGGTGGAGAGAAGGGCCGTATGCTGTTCGGCAAGCTGATGATGGAAAAACCGAACATTCTGGTGATGGACGAACCGACCAACCACCTGGATATGGAATCTATTGAATCGCTGAACATGGCGCTGGAGATGTATCAGGGTACCCTGATCTTCGTTTCTCACGACCGTGAGTTCGTCAGCTCGCTGGCAACCCGCGTGATTGAAATTACGCCAGAGCGCGTGGTGGACTTCACCGGTAACTATGAAGATTATCTGCGCAGCAAAGGTATCGAGAACTAAAAAAAAGCCGGGTGGCGGCTTCGCCTTACCCGGCCTACGTTCTGTTCCCTCTCCCTGTGGGAGAGGGTTAGGGTGAGGGCATCAGGCCGCACTACATCACCCACTCACTCCCTTCAATCCCATTCACCAGCAGCCTGCGTTTTTCCCCCGCCGGTAATGACACCTTCAGTGCTTTCCACGCCGGACGATAATCTCCGCGCGCAGTGATCTTCAAATTGATGGTTGCCCCATCACACACCATTTCCCACTCTACCCACAGCGCATTGCCGTTCTGATAGCCCCAGCTTTCACCGTCATCTTCAAACAGCAGACCGGTGCTGGTGCCCACGCCTTTGACCGGGAACAGCTTCAGCTCGCGGGTGTCGTCTTTTTCCGCGCTGACGTGAGTGATGCGTTCGCTGAGCGGCAGACCGGCACCGGCGCGCACCAGCAGCGGCAGTTTTTCCAGCGGTGCATCCAGAGCGATCCACTGCCCGCCCGCGTACCACGCGTGGGTGTAAAAATCGTACCAGCCGGTTTCGTTATCCGGCAGCCAGAGACGGCGCTCGCGCTGTCCGGCCTCCACCACGCTTGCCACCAGCAGGTCCCGGCCCAGCAGGAACTCGTCGCACTCTTCAAAGGTCTGCGCATCGTGTTCGTGGTCGAGGAAGGTTGGGCGCAGCATCGGTTCGTCATCGGCATGCGCCTGCCAGAGCAGGGTGTAGAGATACGGCAGCAGACGATAGCGCAGCTCAATGGCACCGCGAATAGCGGGGGTGACGCCCGGATACATCCACGGCTCGTTTACCGTGTGATCGTCATTCCACGAGTGAATGGTAAAACGCGGGTGCATCACGCCGTTCTGCACCCAGCGGACAAATAGCTCAGCGTCGGGTTTGTCGCCAGAAAAACCGCCCACGTCATGACCAACGTTAAACAGCCCGGACAGGCTCATACCCAGCCCCATGCGGATGTTATAGCGCAGGGTGTCCCAGTTGGTGCGGTTATCGCCGCTCCAGGTCTGAACGTAACGTTGCATCCCGGCGCAGCCGGAACGGGAGATCAGATATGGGCGCTTTTCCGGGGCAAACCGCTGCTGCGCTTCCAGCGAGGCGCGCATCATCAGCAGCGGCATCACCGGGCGGATGTGTTTGATGGCGATCTCCTTGCCAAAACCATGACAGCGCGCTTCGCCGTCCCACACTTCGTATTCGTTGTTATCGTTCCAGGTGGAGTCGATCCCCATCTCCAGCAGCTGCGTGGTGACCCCTTCCTGCCACCATTTCACCGTCTGCGGGTTGGTAAAGTCGAGGTGGGAACCTTCGTCATCCCAGAAGCTGGAGCGTTCTGGTGCGTCGGTTTCTGAATCACGAATGAACAGGCCGTTTTCCGCCACTTCGCTATAGCGCGGGTGGTCCTGCAGCAGGCACGGCTTGATGTTTGCCGCCAGCCGTAGCCCCGCATCGTGGAATGCCTGGGTCATCACCTTCGGTTGCGGCACTTTGTCGTAGTTCCAGTTAAAGACATAGCGCTTGCCGTTGATCGAGGTATAACCCGACGAGAGCTGGAACGAGTCGCACGGGATCGCATGCTCTTCGCACAGGCGAATAAAGTTCATCAGCTGATTCTGCGCGTCCGGCGCGTCGGTGTAGTGCATGGTCGACCCGCTGTAGCCCAGGCTCCATTTCGGCCCGAACAGCGTTTTCCCGGTCAGGCGAACAAAGGCTTTGGTGACATCCAGCACCCGTTTGCCGGTAAAGAGGTAGTAATCGATATCACCCGCTTCCGCCTGCCAGCGACGGTAGGCGGTGTGGTAGTTATCAATTTCGTTGCCCAGATCCAGCCAGCAGCTGCTCAGGTTGTCGTAGAACAGGCCGTAACTCACGTCATCGCGGCGGGTAAGGGTAAACGGGATGTGTTTGTACAGCGGGTCGGTGCTGGCCGCGTTGTAGCCCATGGCGTCGAGGTTGCGCATCTCGAAGCGCTTACCGTTGCGCTGCAGGTCGCCCGCTTTCTCACCCAGGCCGTAAAAACGCTCGTCCTTGCGACGGCTCAGGTAGTGCGCCACCCCGTCACCGTGAGCGTTCAACAGATAGGCGCTGGTCGGGCGGTCATTGACCAGCGGCTGCCATTCACCGGCGTCATTGCGATAGTGCCACTCCAGCCACAGCGGCTGATGAACGGTCACACGCAGCTGTTCGGTGGCAATTGTCAGCCCCTCATCCTGCTGGCTTAGCGTCCAGGCAGGGCAGGTGAAGCCGCTCAGATCGTCGCGACGACGGCCTTCCCACGGCACATCTTCTTCCGGAGCGATGCTCCAGGTGCGGTCCAGCGCCAGTTCACCTTTACGTTTGATCAGTACGCGGAACAGGTTCTCTTCCAGCACATACAGGCACAGGCGGTGCTGGTTATCCACCAGCAGTTCCAGATGGTTGGCCGACTGCTTATCGACGGTCCAGTTTTTCAGGGTTTTCATATGCAATACATCCACTATCAGGCGCGCTTGGCGCGACGTTCAGCAATAAATGCCACCAGGAAAACAGCGCCAATCAGGTCAAAGAAACCCATGGCAATAAAGAGCGGGTTGAAGCCGATTTTGTCGGCGGTCACACCAATCAACAGCGAGAACAGGAAGCTGGCGATCCACGCCGCCGAGCCGCGCATACCGTTAACGGTCGCCATCTGGCCTTTATCGAACGACTCCACCACCAGGGCGCTGAGCATGCAGGAGATGATCTGATGCCCGAAACCGCCGATGGAGATCAGCACGATGGTGATGTACGGGTCGCGGGTAATGGCGACGACGGCCAGAGAGATCATCAGGAACGCGCCGGTGACGGAGCTTGCCACCACGGAGTTGACGCGGGAGCAGCCAAACAGGCGGGTATACAGACGGGTGAGGTAACCGCTTGCCACGCTGCCGAGATCGGCGGCCAGGAACGGCAGCCAGGCAAACATCGCGATCTGCTTCAGATCCATGCCGTGCTCTTTGGCGAGATACAGCGGCACCCAGAAACTCAGCACTGCCCAGGCCGGTTCCGCCATAAAGGCCGGGATGGCGATACCGTAAAAGCGTTTGTTTTTTGAGACGGTTTTCAGCGCGGTCAGGAAGGGCAGTTTTACCGCAGGCGGCTCGTTATCCTGCTTGATAAACGCCAGCTCGTCTTTGCTCAGGTTCGGGTGCTGCTCAGGATTGTGGTAGAACGCCCACCACAGGAGCACCCACAGCAGCGCCAGCACGCCGGTGAACATAAACGCGCCCTGCCAGCCAAACGAGGCGTGCGCGAAGTAGATGATAGGCGGAGCCAGCATCGCGCCAATGGAGAAGCCCACACCGGCCCAGCCGGCTGCCACAGGACGTTCCGATTTCGGGAACCATTCACCAATGGTTTTGGCGTTTGCGGGCGTGGCGGCGGCTTCAGAAGCCCCCATAAAGAAGCGCAGTATGGCAAGGTGCAGCCAGCTCCCGGCACCCGCGTGAAAAATACACATCAGCGCCCAGATCCCGGCGCAAATCATAAAGCCAATCTTCAGGCCGATCACGTCGATCAGCCAGCCGCACAGAGGCTGGAAAATGGTGTAGGCGATCTGGAATGCCCCGACGATCCAGGAGTACTGCTCGGTGGTAATACCGAGGCTCTCTTTCAGTTCCGGGGCGAGGATGCCGAGTGAGTTTCGGGTGATGTAGTTAACGGTGACGCCAAGTAAGAACAGCACCAGCACATACCAGCGCAGGTTTTTAATGACGCGACGGGTTTTGCTTGCCGCAACGGTGTTATTAATGTCCTGACTCATTTTACTCTCCACAAGACGGACGGTAAGGGGACGGAGGTTCAGGTGTCACACAGGTTTATGACGTTGATTGTTATCTGTTTTACCGCTTCAAGTTGCTATACAACTAGTATGGAAGTTGTGTGACAAGTTCACCTTAAGGGAGAAAATGAGAGGGCAATAGTGGATTTTGTGCAAAATTTCTCATAACTGAGCGACATCATTTGGCATCATGGCTTTGACATCAGCTATTGCCTGATATCCACGCTATGAAAATTTTGTCATTTCGCAAATGGAGCCAGATCACAAAATGGACAAAAGGCTAAAAATCACCGAAATCGCTGCCCGGACTCAGCTCTCCATCAGCACCGTTTCGCGGGTCCTTGCCGGGAAGGCGAATACCAGTGAAAAAGCACGTGCGAAGGTGCTGGCATGCGCGCGCGAGCTGGGGGTGCTGGACGGAATGGCTGCGGGCCGTTTGCTGCTCAACAGTCTCGTTGTCTTCGCCCCACAGCGCGCCTTTGACGAGCGGTCTGACATCTTTTACTACCGTGTGATCCAGAGCGTAAGCAAAGGTCTGGCCTCGTACGATGTTCGCCTGCGTTACTGCGCGCTGGAGGAGAACGACAGCGACGCCCAGCTGTTTCTGGCGCGAATGAACGAGCCGGACACCCAGGCCGCCATCCTCCTCGGGATTGACGATCCGCATATCCACGACCTGGCGGTGGATGTCGGTAAACCCTGCATGCTGATTAACTGCCGCGACCGGCATATGCGCCTGCCTGCCGTCGCGCCGGACCATCGGGCCATTGGCGAGCGGGCGGCGGACTATCTGTTTGAAATGGGACACCGTGAGGTGATGAATGTGTTGTGCCTGCGGCGTTACACCATGGAGCTGCGCCTTGCGGGGATCCGCGATGCATGGCAGTCACACAACCTGAAGTTCAACGATAAACGCGATTTGCTGGTGGCGCCGAGCTTCAGCGCTCGCGAAACAGAGCAACTGGTCACCGACTGGCTGAGCCACATGCAGGGGAAAGACTTGCCGACTGCGTTTCTGGTGGGGGGGGACTTTATGGCGGCGGGCACCATCAGCGCCCTGCAAAAACAGGGGTTACGCGTGCCGCAGGATATTTCGGTGATGAGCATTGACGGCTTTAATCTGGCGGCCATTCAGGATGTACCGTTAACCGCGGTACATGTCCCGCGTGATGAGCTGGGCACCGAAGCGGTACATATGCTCCAGCAGCGGCTGATGCGCCCGGAGGCGCCATCAGGCACGCTATTGCTTAACGGCACCCTGACCGTACGGGAATCGGTCCGGCGGATACGTCAGGGGAAACGACGCACCGCCGTTGAGCGGGAAGGGCTGTACGACAGTTAAGCCATGCCCAGCGCACGCTTGCCGTGGATATTGAGATCGGCCACGGTAAAGCGATCCTGCCAGGTTTTTTCATAATCCTCGCGCGGGAAATCACCCGGCGATGCCCCGGTTTCCAGCGCCGCTTTCACCTTCTTCGCGTAGGCGAGGTTCTTCTCGCACATCGGCGCGGCAGGAATGTACATCACGTTGCCCCAGCCCTGTTGATCCTCAACCGGCGCGACGGAGTGGATCACATCGCAGTGCCACCACACCGAATCGCCCGCCTCCAGTGCCGGAATGCTGGTGAGCGCTTCGATAAGCAGCGGGTGCCATTTCTCTGACACCGGCAGAACGCGCCCCGGCGCGACGCCGCACAGTTCGTCCTCCGGCACGTCATCCAGCAGCGGACGCAGCAGAATATAAGCCATCGCTTCCGGGATTGGCACCACGTGCAGCAGCCCCTGGCCCGGGATCATGTCCGACAGCGCCGTCCAGCCCTGGAAGGTGCGGAACACCGAACATTTGGTGGTGTTATCCACGGTGTACTCTTCCACTTCAGTACGGTGCGCAGCATTCCACGGATCGTATTTCTCTACGTTGCCATCAAAGACGCGGGCGAAAACCTGCTGATAGGCGGGCAGCAGCCAGCGCTCCAGCGCACCGGAATCGGTATGCGCGCCCAGCCCTTTCGAGGTGGTACCCGGTGGACGACGGCGGATGCGATCCGGGTAAATCACGCTGACGTCCGGGTCGAACCACTGTTTGCCGTTGCTCTCGAATGTCCACAGACGGTTCAGAAACGACTGCACCTGCGCCATCTCTTCACTCTGGCGCGCCTGCATTTGCGCCTGTGACCAGTAGATAGGGTAAATCTCCGGGCGAGACGCCGTTAAGGTACCAAAGAAGTTATCGCCGGGCCCTTTATAGACTTCATCAAACTGGTTGAGATCGAGGTAGTCGAGCATCGACTGATCCCATGCCAGCGCCTGCTCGCGCGGGAAATGACCTTTTATTACCGCGCAACCCCGGCGTTTTATCGCCTCGCGCTGCGCGGATGTGATGGTGCCATTTTTCACATCCGCAAACGGGATCACCGGCCAGACGGGCTCGCCTTTGTTTTTCAGGGCGTTAATTTCCGCCACGCGGGTCGCGATGGTATCGCTGAGCTTATCGAACACCGCCTGCACATCGCCGATTTGCGCCCGTAGCTCGCGCTTCATCTCACGGATTGCGGCTTTGTGATCCGCCGGCAAAGTTTCACTGGTAAACGTCATAACTGCCTCGCATCTTTCATTCGAAAGTAAAAATATCTACAAGTGATACTTTAAGTTAAAAATTGGTTAATGCAAGTTTAAAAAGTTGATGGGTAGCACAGGATGGAAAAAGAGTAAGGGGTGCCGGAGCGCGGCTCCGGCAGGAAGGGAATCAGGCGTCGAACGGGGAGTGGTGATCCAGCACCGCCTGAATAACGTTCAGCGCGCCCTGGTGGTTGTTGTCGTCGGTGCTGTAGCGGCTTACGTCTCTGATGCTTTCGGCTGCGTTGCCCATTGCAAAGGAGTATTTCACCAGCTTCAGCATCTCCGCGTCGTTGCCGCTGTCGCCAATACCCACGCACTCCTGCGGGGAGACTTTCCAGCGTTTCAGCAGACGGCTGATGCCATTGGCTTTGTGCAGGCCGGGGATAATCAAATCGACAAAACCAAAGCCGCTGGTGACAGGCTTCATAATGCCGTCCAGGGAGACATGCAGTTTATCGACCAGATTCGGGATATCACTGTCCGGCAGGTTCAGGGAGAACTTGAACAGCACGTCGTTAATGTCGCGGTAGTCGCTGATACGCTTTAAGCGGTGATAGTGCTTTGACATCAGCGCCACGAACGCCTCCGGGGCCTGGTCGCTGACGTAAGCGCTGTCGAGACCGCAGGCCACAAAGTTCAGCCCTTTGTCTTTCAGCAGTTCGCCAATAACGATTTGCGACTCATGACGCGTCAGCTCGCCGTGGAAAATTTGTTCACCGTGATCGAAGACCAGCGCACCGTTTTCCGCCACGAAGGAGATCTGATCTTTCAGTTCCGGGAAAAAGGAGATGAGCTGGTAATACTGGTTACCGCTGGCGACAACAAATTCAATATTACGGGCTTTAAGCTGCTCAAACTGTGCCTGAAAGCGGTCACGATCGTACTGCTTGGCATCATCAAGGAAAGTTCCGTCCATATCGGTGACGATAACTTTAACGGTCATACTGTGCTCCTGGGTCACTGCGTTTTGAAACATTCTAATAACAAGGTGACGGAGAGCACAAATTTAATTTCGAATGAAAGTAGAAAAGCCGGGTGGCGGCTTCGCCTTACCCGGCCTTGTATTATCCTCCCGTACAGAAAGAACCGGCCAGTTCTTTCTGTCAGGCAGTCCACATGCCGTACCCGGCCTTAGGCCACGAACCTGTATCGT
>NZ_JAQZRK010000050.1:0-19783 GCF_028737495.1 Enterobacter cloacae complex sp. 2022EL-00981 | reverse complement strand
GATTACATCGAAATGTTTTATAACAGTAAGCGTCGGCATGGTTCTAGCGAACAGATGTCACCGACAGAATATGAAAACCAGTATTATCAACGGCTCGGAAGTGTCTAGATTATCCGTGGCGATTCAGAGTCCTACAATGCTGTACACACTGGCTCCAAGAGTAACACCATTATAGAGAGCCAGACCCGTGTTAGGATTAAATCCCATAAATTGGGCGGTATGCATCGCGGAGTCAGCAATGATACCTTGCGAGGGTTTATGTCCTGCTGGCTGATCAAAGTTGAGTACTTCTTTCGTTAATCCGTTCATACCATCGGCAATCAGGACTGCCCCAGCCAGCATACCAATTGGCCCCATAGTGGATAACATCATAAAGCCACCAAAGAAAACCATTCCTGAAAGCACCACATTCACAGCCGAAATCACATATCCGACTATCTTGTTATTTTACCTGACAAACTCGACCTTCGCATAAAGCTGAGCGGACCTCGTCCTTAACAAGCGCTCTTGCTCAAGAAGATTCTCTTTTTCGGCACGCAGATTTTTGAGGCATTCAATGCATTCTTCATCGGTTTTCGCCCGCCGTGCTGTCGCGAACTCTTTTTCTACGACCTGTTTTATTTCCTCAACAAACTTGATACGTGTTAGACGATCTTGTAAATAGTAAGCTGACAGTCGATTTGCAGTTTCGATGACCTTTCGGGCTTCCAGATTCACCATCGTATCTGACCAGGTTCTGTTCCATCCCCTGTTAAGCAGCGCAATATCCATCATGCTTCCTTCATTAATATGCCTGGCTGTTTTACGGGCAATATATTCGCCTCATCGGTTTTTCTCAATAGACGATCCCCTGGTATTCATCTCACGCCAGTAAAAGAATAACCACCCGTAATTACAATGACGAATAAAGGGAACAATTAACGATAATTAAATACGACAGGCATAATATTGTGCGCACTCTGCAAAAAGGCGATATAACCTTTGGGTTATATCGCCTGCTCCTTTTTATCGTGCGATTAAGGCAAACACGCCCCAGCCAAAGTATTCCCGCGTATACGTCACATGGCGTTTAGGCGCATTCGTCAGCTCTGCCCGAACCTCATACGCAAAATCATCTTCAGGGTTTTCCTCCAGCCAGCGGCGCATGGTCAGCCATTTAGCCGCTTCATACCGATCCCAGCCTTCCTGGTCTGCCAGTACCATTTCGACCAGGTCATAGCCCTGTTCATCGAATGAGGCGACAAGGTCGGGCAGGGTGAGGAAATCGGCCACCGATGAAACGCCACAGGCCTGGGCAATCTCTTCCGTCGCAGGCAGCTGACGCCAGTACGGTTCGCCGATAAGCACCAGTCCGCCTGGCTTAAGGCTCTTTGCCAGCAGTTCGATCGTCCCGGCGACGCCGCCCGCAATCCAGGTTGCACCTACGCAGGCCGCCACGTCACATTTTTCATCCGCGACGTAGCCCGCCGCGTCGTTATGAATAAAATGAACGCGTTCACTGACGCCAAGCTCTTCCGCGCGCAGCTTTGCCTGAGCAGTGAAGAGCGGGCTCATGTCGATGCCGGTACCGGTAATGCCGTAGTCCCGTGCCCAGGTGCACAGCATCTCTCCTGAGCCGCTGCCGAGATCGAGAATGCGCGCGCCTGGCTTCATGCGTAACACGCGGCCCAGCGTGGCGTACTTCTCTGGCGTGAAGGGGTTGTGAATGCGGTGTTCACTTTCGCTGATAGTAAAAATACGTGGGATATCCATAATCCTCTCCTTATCGATTATCAGGCTGGGCGCGAACGTTGTTCAGCCCGGTGGTATTGATGCGGTAGGGCTGACCGTTGACGGATTTGATCAGCTTTTTGGTTTTGAGTTTTTTAAAGACGGCGAGTGTGCAGTCGGTGAGCAGAAGCCCTTCCCGGCTGTAGCATTCAACGGAAGTGACGCGGCCGGATGCATCGCGGACGTGCACAATACGTCCACCTTTAGCGAGAACGTGTAAGGTACGTTGTTCCTGACGGGATAAATTCATACTGGAAAACCTGTTTAATCATCATGTGCAAAACGTGCAAACACACAGCGGTGTCCGCATTCGATTTCAGCGCATTGATAATCAGTCCGGCCTGAAAGGTCGGGGTGCTGATTATCAGATGATTACATTCTCCAGCATCAAAGCCTCGGGTAGAGTTGAAAGGTATTTACGAGGCGAATGATAACACCGCTTTTTGGTAAGTGAATAGCCAGGGATGAAAAGTGTGATCCAGGAGTGGAGGGGCGGCGCCAGTATGTTGTATTCCCGGCAGGCTGGAAGTGAAAAGGTAAGCCCGTGGGCCGGCTATCTATATTGAAACCCCATGGTATTTCAGGATGAGCGTACTCCCACACAAGCCCGCACGAAGCGGGCCGTACAGCACATCACATTACAGCTTCAGCAAACGCGGCAGCTGGTTGTCCAGCTCAAGCAGGCAGCTTTTCATGTAGCTTTCAGTTTGGCTGGTCACTTTTTGGTAATTATTTGCACTCCACTCGCTCAGTGGCGCTTCAACTGGCGTAGGGGCGCATTCCGCTACCGTAAATGCAGAGAACATATTTCCGCTTTCCGGACGTTTATAGAAGAGGACTTTGTATTTCAGCTGATAGAGAGGTGTGGTCGCGGTGGCGTCTTTATAGATCAGCGCCCAGGTTGCTTTACCAATATAGAGTGGCTGCTTGTAAACGTGACCATTGTCTTTTTCGTTCAGCCACTTGCTGATATTTTGTTTCGCTTTAGGAACAAACCAGCTGTTCGTCGGGTTTTGCAGGGTTTCAATGGATGTCCCTTTATAGTTCTCTTTATCAAAGTCACCGGAGTTAATGTTACCGGTTAACGCGCCGAGAACGGCAAGCCCCATACCGGCTGCGGCATGCGTCGGGGTCACTTCGCGCAATGTGTTGTCGGCGATACGGTTGTCATTCAGTTCCGGCAGTGCTGATACGCTATAAATATCAATTGCGCTGCCATTTGCCGCTTTCACGGTGTCGGGTTTTACCGAGCCAGCACAGCCCGCAAGAATTAAGGATGCAGATACAATCGCTAGAAGACGAACTTTCATTTTCTCTCCATGAGATAATTTTATTTAGATGGCTGCGTGGATGATCCTGAGCCGAAAAGGGCCGTTTATCTTGCCCGGCAGAGTTGCCAGCCTGCAGACACAGGCTGACAACTACCCAGATAAATATCGACTCCCTGACCTTGTTCTTTAGTCAATCAGCCACATTCCTTTGACCCGCATCAATAATCGTTAGCGATTATCCAGCCACGGGTATTTTATTATTCGCCCGTATTATGTGACCCACCGAGAGGCAAACGCCACAAATCATAGCGTTCCTCTCCGGGTTTAACGGCTCCCGCGAAGTGGTCATTGAGGCGACTCGAGGTAAAGATCAAATCCCCGTCCGGACGGATTGCCGGTGTGTCTGGCCAGTAAACGTCTTCGCTGGCGGCGATAAGCGACATAGCGCGGTGCTTCGGAGCAAACCGGACAATACCGTTGCGGGTGACATCCGTGATATAGAGGTTGCCCTTTGCATCGGTCACAAGACCGTCGGTGTTACCGCCCACCACGCCAAGATCCTGGATACTGGCGGCAATCTGCGCATCGGTTGATCCTGCCTGCCTCAGCAATGCCGTGGGCACTGCCCAGGCATGGGTTCCCGTTGTGACCGTCCAGTACAGCGTGTCCGCATCCGGGGAGAGCGCAATACCGTTGATGCCAATCAACAAGGGTTTACCCGGCCAGACCTCCGCACCGTGTGAAACCACCTTGACGCCCGGCTCAATCTGTAGCGCAGGGTGACGGTCGAGCACGCGTCGCGCCGTACCGGTGGCGAAATCTACGACGATAAGGCCCACGCGGTTTTCCGGTGCGCTCCGTGAGCCGCTATCGGAGATATAGGCGACACGGCGTTTCTCATCGACAACCACATCGTTCAGGAAGCTGGCTTTGCGGTCCGCCACGCCATCCAGGGCGATACGTTTAAGGGTGCGGCCTGTGTTGAGATCCAGCACGACCAGTTTCTGCGAGCCCACGGGCGACTCCGCTTCGCCTGCGACAAACCCCATGTCCAGCGCCCATAGCCAGCCATTTTGACGATCAATATAAAAGCCAAGCACGTTGCGCAGGTTCTGCGCGGGATCGGTGTTTACCGCGTTCCCCTCGCGTGACGGAAACGCCGTCAGGCGGGCAGGGCCGGACTGAACAGTCGTATCCAGAATGCTCAGCGTGGCGGGGGCGGCGGCAGAAACCAGCCGGGGCGTACTGACAAAGGCCCGGCCCTTTGCATCAAAATGGATACCGGCAATGGGCGCGTTAACCGAGCCGGAAAAGCGCGTCGGCGTTTGCCCATTCTGCGGGGTATCCCAGCTCACGCCAGCATAGCTGCGCCAGCGTTCCAGGGGCTGGAGCGTCGCCGCACTGGCGAGACTCGGGAAAGCGATCAGCGCCGCCAGCGCAATGGCGGACAGACTACGGGTGCGAATGAACATGAAAAGGCTCCGGTGAGTTCAGCATTAAAGGATGGAACGGAACGTGCCGCCCTCGACGCGTACAGCCGCCCCGTTGGATGCCGCGCCCAGTGGGCTGGCTAACAGAGCGACCATCGCCGCGATCTCGTCTGCCTCAATCATTCTGGCGATCAACGAGCTGGGGCGGTAGGTCTGGAAGAAATGCGCTTCGATCTCCCGATCGGTCATATCCGGGGCAGGCGCGGTCTGGCGAAGGTACTCAATAATGCCGTCCGAGCGCGTCGCCGACGGCAGCACGCTGTTAACCGTCACGCCGGTTCCCCGGGTCAGTTCGGCCATACCGCGCGAAACAGCAAGCTGCGCTGATTTGCTGACGCCGTAATGCACCATGTCTGGCGGCGTAAAGGCGCCCACTTCGCTGGATATAAAAATCACCCGTCCCCAGTTCCGTTCCAGCATGCGCGGGAAGTAGTGGCGTGAGAGGCGGACGCCGGACATCACATTGGTGTTGAACATGCGCAGCCAGTCTTCGTCGTTAATATCCGCGAAGGCTTTGGCTTCGTAGAACCCCAGGTTATTAATCAGAATATCGGTGTCAGGGCAGGCGGCGAACAAGGCTTCTGCGCCCTCCAGGGTACCGAGGTCAACGACAACGGTGGAGACCTGTGCGTCAGGCGTCGCGTCGGTGATGGTGGCCGCGGCTTTTTGCAGCTTTGCCGGGTCGCGTCCGGTAAGGGTGACGGCAACCCCTTCTTGAGCGAGCGTGCGGGCGATGGCCAAACCAATGCCTGCGGTTGCGCCCGTAACCAGCGCGGTCTTACCGGTGAGTTGAAGATCCATAGTGTTTACCCTCTGGTGATGAATGCAGCTCACTTTACTCATCACTCCGGAGGGGATAAATTAGCCAGATTGAAAAACATTTGTTCCTGAAAGAGCAAAATGAGCCGCAAATTCGATTATCTCGGAGACGTTGAAGTCTTCATTACTGTCGTTGAACACGGCTCTTTTACGGCCGCAGCGGTTGTCCTTTCCACCACACCCTCTGTCCTGAGTCGCGCGGTTTCCCGCCTGGAAGCGCGTCTTGGACGGCAGTTATTACAGCGAACGACCCGCCGCGTGGGGCTGACGGAGGCCGGACGCGTTTATCTGGAACAGGCGAGGTCTGCATTTGCACTGCTTGATGATGCCGAACGCGAGGGGCGGGGCCAGGAAGGCGAGCTGACCGGTCGCGTGCGAATGAGCGTTCCAACCACCTATGGGCACTACCGTTTGCCGCCGCTGCTGGCGCGCTTTGCCCAACACTACCCACGCGTTCAGGTGGAGCTGAACATCACCAATCGCAACGTTGATCTGATTGCGGAGGGATTCGATCTGGCGATTCGCCTGGGGCAGTTGCCCGACAGTGGGTTAGTCGCGCGCAAACTGGAGGACGCGGCGCTGCTGCTGGTCGCATCGCCTGATTACCTGCACCGCATGGGGAGCCCGCAGACGCTGGAGGAGTTGCATCGTCACACCTGTCTGCCCTTTATCATGCCGCGTACCGGGCGCATTGCCCCCTGGGTGTTTCGTGATGAGGAACGTGATATTGACTGGCTGCCGGGTTCAACTATCGAAATCTCAGACGATGTACTCGGCGTGGTTTCGCTGGCGGAGCAGGGGATGGGGATCTGCCAGAGCTATGAATTTATCGTCCGCGACAGGATACAGCGCGGGCAGTTAGTCGAGGTGCTGCCACACCTGCGTGGACGGTCGCGGCCGTTCTCCGTGCTCTTCGCGCCACACCGACGCCAGTCGGCGGCCACCCGGGCGATGATTGATCTTCTCACCAACCAAAAATGACAAGGATATGTCCACTATGAAAAAAGAGACTTATACCTTTTGGCTCCCACTCATCGCGGGCGGTATAGCCCTGCTATCTGGTTTTGTGGTCTGGTCAGTTAACGTTTATCGCGTGACATACCTTACGATCCGCGGGGAGCAGTATCTGGCCGGAGGGGCGTTGCTGCTGGCGCTGGTGCCGATGGTTATTTTTATCAGAAAGGGACGACTCAAAGGCAAGCGTGTTGCTGGCGCGATAAAACTATACCTCGGCTTCTTCATTTGCAGCCTGCCGGTTGCCATGTTCGTGATTTTTACAACGGCCTGGCTACTGGAGGGAGACTATTCCTCATGGAGCAAACCTTACCGGTATGAATCCAGTACCCGCCACAGCTGCTCGGGGGCAGAAGTCTACGAGCCGGAGTTAAAAAAAGAGATCCGCATCTGTAACCCGAAGGGTAATGTCTATTCCAACTCTACCCTGTACGTGGAAAAGCGGAGTAATGCGCTGGGGATTGTGGTGCTCTGGGCGATCACGCGCGCCTGAATCGGTAAAGCTCAGGGCGCGAAAATCACCGTCAGCCCGCCTCCAGCATCCCAAAGCTCACAATACGCGAACGGCCCAGCTCTTTCGCCCGGTATAAGGCCACGTCGGCAGCGCGCAGCAGGTTATCGCTCTGAGCGTGCTGCGGATAGCTGGCGACACCAATCGACACATCCACCGGGCCAATCTCTGAAAGCCCATAGCGCAGCGACAGTTCATGCACGCCGTTATAAATCTCTTTGGCGCACGCCTGCGCCGCCTCTTCATCGACGCCGGAAAGCAACACCAGAAACTCTTCGCCGCCATAGCGGAATGCCAGCCCGCTGTCGTGTACGGCGCGTTGTACGATGGAGGCCACGCTTTTGATGACCTGATCGCCCGCTTCATGACCAAAGCGGTCATTGATGCTTTTAAAGTGGTCGATGTCGATCATCAGGCAGCTTACCGGCTCTTCATTGCGCACCGCCTGCGCCATTTGGGTGCGCAGGGTATCTTCCAGGTGATGACGGTTACGCAAGCCGGTGAGCGGATCGAAGAGGGCTTTTTCCAGCAGGGCATCGCGCAGACGTTGGTTGGCCAGCGCCAGGCCGAGCGCTTCAGCCATCAGCTCCAGATAGGCGCGGGACGGGGCATTTTCCGCAGTGATGTTCTGGAAGGAGAGCAACCCAATGGCTTCGCCCTGGGCAATCATAGGAACGCAGAGCGACGTATGCGTGTGCGACGCCGGCAGATGGTAGCAGGCGATATCCGGCTCGCCATTTACCGGAGGATGGCTCTGCCCACGTCTGACCGCCCAGCACTCATCGGGATGAAAAGGCGTATCCTCTCCTGGAGGCGAAAGCCACTGCGCGACGCAGCGCATCTGCCACGGATCGCGGTCGAGGATATAGAGCCGCCCGGCAATTCCCGGCGCGATATTGGGGGCGAACAGCTCCGCTACGTTAATCACGTCCGCAAAGTTTTCACACCCCTGCAGCCGCTGGGTCATGCGCGCCAGCAGCTCGCGGATGGCCCAGTCGGCGTCGCGCTCTTTTTCCAGACGCTGCCTCGCAAGGCCATTTTCACGAAAGATACGAATCGCCTGCGCCATATCGCCAATCTCATCGATCTGGTTGAAATTGGGTGTTTCTACGGCATAGTCCTGCGACGCCAGGCGATGCACCACATCGCTCAGGCGTACCACCGGGCGCAGCACGCGCCGTTTTAAGATAAAGCCAAGCACAAACAGGAACAGCAGGGCGGTCAGGCCAACCATCATTTCAGAGATTGTCCGCAGCGTTTTCGATTTTTTGGTTGCCTCCTGAACGGAAGCGATCACCCGCTTGTCGAGTATCTGGCGGAAGTGTTCGATCTGATTCTGGGCGCGTTCCAGCTCCTGCTCATAGGGCGCACCGTAGAGCAGGGCGATGGCCTGCGCATCTTCTCCCTGCGCCGTGTGGGTGAGGGCGACCTGCTGCTCGTCCTGTAACGCATCGACGATTTTTATCCCTTCATGCAGCAGAGACAGCTCATCGTCTGACGCGCCGACATCCTGCAGTTTTTCCAGCCGGAGTTCGGTACTCTTCAGCTTGTTCTCTGACTGGTTGTATTCCCTGAGGATCTGCGGATCTTTTTTAATCACGTACAGGCGGGCTAAATCGGACTGTGCCCAGACCTCGATTTCGATTTCTTCCGTAAGCTGATCAAATATCTGCCGCTGTTCAACGGCCTGACGCTCAAGGGTGTCGGCATTGGACGCCATCAGCATGATGATGCCGGAAGCGAGGGTCAGGCAGACCGTGGCACCGTAGGCCCAGTTTGTTATCGTCGCGATTCGCACCTGGTGATCCTTTTACGACCAAAGAAGGATGGCGTTCTTTCAAATTATAGAAAACGTTTGATTTAAGGCGAAAAAAAAGGCGGCACAGCGCCGCCTGTTGGGAAGGTTATCGTCAGCGGTTTATAAATCTGGAGGATTTTTCCCTTCTTCAATAAACGCGGCATCCAGCTCTTCGGCGTTACCCGCATGATCGCGACCGGAGAAGAGGTTCCAGCAGGCGATAAACAGCGCGGCAATCAGCGGGCCAATCACGAAGCCGTTAATGCCGTACAGCTCCATGCCGCCAAGCGTTGAGATCAGGATCAGGTAGTCCGGCATTTTGGTGTCTTTGCCTACCAGCAGCGGGCGCAGGATATTGTCCACCAGCCCGACGATAATCACGAAGAAGCCGACAATGAACAGCCCCTGCCAGATCTGATGCGTCGCGAAGAGGAAAATGGCGGCCGGAACCCAGACAATCGCCGACCCCACCGCAGGCACCAGGGAGAGGAAGGCCATCAGTGCTCCCCAGAGGATGCTGCCGTCGATACCGGCAATGGCAAACGCAATCCCGCCGAGCGTGCCCTGAACCACCGCGACAACCGCCGTGCCTTTTACCGTCGCCCGCGAGACGCCGACAAACTTTGCGAACAGGTGCTGCTTGGCGAAATCGGACAGAGGCAGGGAGTCGAGGATCTGGCGCACCAGGAACGGCCCGTCTTTCAACAGGAAGAACAGCAGATACAGCATGATGCCGAAGCTAATGGCAAAGCCGAACGTCCCTTTGCCGATCAGAAACGCGCTGCCCGCCAGATACTGCCCGCCCTGCAGAGCGACATCGGAGAGTTTTTTCTGGATCTGCGCGGCGTTGGTCAGGTTGTGATCCGCGAGGAAACCGCTGGCCCAGTCCGGCAGATGGTTAAAGATGCTCGCCACCACCTCCGGGAACTGGGTGTTGTTCTCCTGCAGTTTGGTGTACACCACGTTCAGCTCTATGGCGAGCGAGGAGAAGATCACCATCAACGGGATAAAGACAATCAGGCAGATAATGCCGATGGTCAGCAGCGAGGCCAGCCCGTTGCGATCCCCCAGCGCGGCGCGCAGCTTGTTTTTTACCGGGTTAAAGATAACGGTCAGAATGGCGGCCCACAGAATGGCGGAGAAGTAGGGCGATAGCACGTCGAAAAACGCCCACGTCACGAGGGCGAGAATAAAGATAAAGAAACCTTTGGTCAGTCCGTTAAAGCGCATCAGTCAGTCCTGGTTACTAAGAAACTGTGACGACTATAGAACTGATTGACGGATTTACCAACCATTGCGCCGGGTGGCGCAGGCGACGCGCCGCCGGGCAATGTCAGGACGGGAGGGGTCAAATCTCCTCAAAAAGCGGGCTCACCAGCGCAACGTGCGTTTTCACGCCCACTGCCAGCGCGGCCTCGTCGATGCGAAAGTGTGGATTGTGGACGTTCCAGACCGCGCCTTTTTCCTCGTTGCCGCAGCCGATGAACAGAAACGTTCCCGGGACTTTCTCCTGATACGAGGAGAAATCCTCGCTGCCAAACAGGGCCCGATCGGCAAGCTGCAACGTACCTTCTTCGAAGTGCGCTGCAAACGCCGCTTTGGCGATGGCATTGGTGTCGGCATGGTTGTTGCCAACGGCGTAACCCTGTTGCCAGCGGATCTCACAGCGCGCGCCGTGGGCACTGACGACGCCCTCAACAATACGCTGCACCAGCTGCGGTACCTGCTCGCGTACCTGCTGATTATGAGTACGCACCGTGCCGGCCAGGCGGGCGCTGTCTGGAATCACGTTATAGCTGTCACCGGCCTGGAAGGTCGCGATGGTCAGCACCGGGGCGTTAATCGGGTCGAGATTACGCGCCACTACGTTTTGCAGCGCGGTGACAACTTCAGCGCCGATTACCACCGGGTCGATGCAGAACTGCGGCATTGAGCCATGTCCGCCCCGGCCGAAGATCGTGATATCAAAATTATCGCTGGAGGCGACATAGACCCCTTCTTTCAGCGTAATGTTACCGGTAGGACTGGTCGGGAAAACGTGCAGACCGAAGATCTTCTCGACATCGTCAACCACGCCTTTCTCCACCAGTTCGCGCGCGCCGCCCGGCGGCACTTCTTCGGCAGGCTGGAAGATAAACTTGATGCTGCCGCACAGCTGGCTGCGCAGGTGGCAAAGCAATTTCGCCGCGCCCATCAGCATGGCGGTGTGGGCATCGTGACCGCAGGCGTGCATTACGCCGGGTTTGGTTGAGCTGAATGCTTCACCGCTCTCTTCCTGCAGCGGCAGGGCGTCGATATCAGCACGCAGTGCCCACATCGGGCCAGGTTTTTCCCCCTGTAATACCGCCACCACGCTGTTCTCCAGCGGGCGGCTAATCGTCAGCTCCGGCAGATTAGCCAGTTCACGGGCGATAAAATCTGCGGTCGGCTTTTCCTGAAATGAGAGATCCGGGTTGGCATGAATATGCCTGCGCCAGCGGATCACCTCGTCGTGAACGTCGCGGATAAGGTTTTCAGTGCTACTTTTCATGACAGTCTCCTTCAGTCAGTCACCGGCAGTGAGGGCGCAGGTTTTTTTATCAATGGCACTATCGCCACGCCCGCGCACACCATTGCCAGTGACAAGAAAATAAATGCGCTTTCATAACTGTGGCTTTTTCCAACGAGATAGCCAATAACAACCGGTGAAACGAAGCCCCCCAGCGTCCCTCCGGTGTTTATCAGCCCGATGGCCGAGCCCATGATGTTCTCCGGCAGGCGTTTCATTGGCAGGGTAAACGCGGTCACAAAGGTGGCCATCAGGAAGATCTCCCCCACAAACAGCAGGATGCTGGCACTCACCGCCGTGGCGGTGTGGAAGATGCCGAGAATGGCGGCCGCGCTCACCAGTGCGCAGATCAAAATCACCTGTGGCTCGCGGTGGTGGAAGTATTTTCCGACCAGCCAGCCGGTGCACAACGACGAAAGCCAGATCCCCGCGCCGCCAGCCGCCACGATATAACCGGACACCTCAATCGGCATGCCCATGCTCTGGACAAAGAATTTAGGCAGCCAGGCCAACAGGCCATAGCTTGGGATATTGATGCAAAACACCGAGAAAAACAGCAGCAGCACCGTGGGGTTACGCCACAGCGCCTCGCGTTGCCCATGTGCGGCCTGGCGTGGCGCGGGTTTCTGATACGGCACGCGCAAGGCGATCAACAGGGCGATGGCGCAGGCAACGATCCCTAATGCCACAAACGAGGTGTGCCAGCCCAGGTGTTCCAGCGCCGAGACGGCCACAATCGGCCCGACGGTCATCGCCAGCCCGGCGGAGGAGAGCAGGACCGACTGGGCGAAGGTGCGTTTTTCCAGCGTAAAATTGCTGACCACCGCTTTCGCGCAGGAGCAGGGATAGCCGGAATGCCCCACGCCGGAGAGAAAGCGAAACACCAGCAGCAGGCCAACGCTCATACCCAGCGCGCCAAAGCAAAGGGCGAAGATCCCCAGCGCGCACAGAGAAAGGATCAGCATGGTTTTGTAGCCGATTCGGTCGTTTAGCCAGCCAGCAGGCACCTGAAAGAGAGAGTAGGCGAGAAAGAAGAGCCCGGTGATATAGCCCAGCTGCGCGGTGGTAAGCCCGAACTCTTTTTCGATCGGCAGCAGGGCAAAACCCATTACGGTTTTATCGATGTAGACCACGACATAGCCGATAAAAAGTAAAAAAATCATCTGTGACTGGCTTTTCATTGTGTTTTCCGCCTGACGTCAGAGTGTGATGAGAATAGTTGTGTGCACTCTGAATCTAGGGGTTTACCAGACAGGCGGGAAGATATAATTTTGCTATAGGTGATGCTTTTTTGTTATAGGGCGAGCGATGAAATATCTGCCAAAACTCGGCCATCTTCAGGCCTTTCGTCAGGTGGCGCGCAGCGGCAGTATCCGTTCGGCCGCACGGGAACTGGGCGTTTCGCAGCCCGGATTGAGCCGTACATTGCGTGAGCTTGAGCAAACTTTAGGCACCCAACTTTTATTGCGCAGCAAAGAGGGAATTGCCCTTACCGAGGCGGGAATGGCGTTTTCCCAACGGGCGGAGTGGGTGCTTGAAGAGCTGCGGCGTGCGGCGGATGAAGTGGAGCAGATTAACCATTTTACTCACGGGCGTCTGACGGTGGGGTTCTCTTCGCTTATTGCGCTGACCGTCTTTCCCGATGTGGCCGAGGCGTTCAAGAAAACGCTGCCCCAGGTCTTGCTGACGGTGAAGGAGGGGCAGCTCTCTTCACTCCTGCCAGGCGTACGAAACGGTGAAATAGATATGGCTATCGGCTCGGTGGATCCGATGGCGCCACCGGAAGGGGTGATGATCGAACCGCTGTTTACCTCGCCGTTTTGCATCATCGCACGCAAGGGGCACCCACTGGCAGAAGCCCGCGATCTGATGGCGCTGCGTCAGGCCAAATGGCTGCTGCCGGAGTCATCCATGGGCTACTACCAGCAGCTACAAAATGAGCTCAGCCATTTTTATCGACAGGTGGATATCACCCCGCTGCGCACCGATTCCGTCATCACGGGGCTGAATATGGTGCTTAACGCGGACTATCTGACGGTGGTCGCGCGGGCAATGTGTCAGCCGCTGCAGCTTGATGACAAGCTGGTGGCGTTGCCCATCACCCAACTGCCGTCGGCGCAGTATTGCGCGGTGTGGTCGCAAAAGTCGGCGATGACCACCAACGCGCGTCAGTTTTTGATTCGCCTGCGCGAAGCATGCAGAGGGTTTAGCTGGTAGCGGACAGATACGACTTTTGTCTGAGCCAGAATCACAGCCGTCCGCGCCATGCTGTAAGTATCTGCTTGCGGAGGTGCTTATGGCCTGGCGTCCGATTCTGTATGTGATCCTCACAACCCATCCCCGACTCAGTGCGCGACGCGCCCGGTTGCGTCTGGTCGTCTAGCTTTTTTATGTTAATCGCGGTATAACACACCTTCTTTGGATGTTTAGATGTCCATACGTATAGAAGGTAATATGCAAACACAACAAGAAAATGGGCAGCTAAAGCGCACCATGAAAACACGCCACCTGATTATGCTCTCGCTGGGTGGCGTGATTGGCACAGGGTTATTCTTTAATACCGGTTATATCATTTCGACAACCGGGGCAGCAGGCACGCTGCTGGCCTATCTCATTGGCGCACTGGTGGTCTGGCTGGTGATGCAGTGTCTGGGCGAACTGTCGGTGGCGATGCCGGAAACCGGCGCGTTTCACGTCTATGCCGCTCGTTACCTCGGCCCGGCGACGGGCTATACCGTGGCGTGGCTGTACTGGCTCACCTGGACGGTGGCGCTAGGGTCGAGCTTTACCGCCGCCGGGTTCTGTATGCAGTACTGGTTCCCACAGGTGCCCGTCTGGGTATGGTGCGTGGTCTTCTGCGTGGTGATTTTTGGCCTTAACGTCATCTCCACGCGTTTCTTTGCCGAGGGCGAATTCTGGTTCTCGCTGGTGAAAGTTATCACCATCATCGCCTTTATTATTCTTGGCGGCGCGGCGATCTTTGGCTTTATTCCAATGCAGGACGGTTCGCCTGCGCCGGGTCTGAGCAACATTACCGCTGAAGGCTGGTTCCCGCATGGCGGCCTGCCGATCCTGATGACCATGGTGGCGGTGAACTTTGCCTTCTCCGGCACCGAGCTTATCGGCATTGCGGCGGGCGAAACGGAAAACCCGCATAAGGTTATTCCGGTGGCGATCCGCGCGACCATTGCCCGACTGATCATCTTCTTTATCGGCACCGTGTTTGTGCTGGCGGCGCTGATCCCGATGCAGCAGGCCGGGGTGGAAAAGAGCCCGTTTGTGCTGGTGTTTGAAAAAGTCGGGATCCCGTATGCGGCAGATATCTTTAACTTTGTGATTTTGACCGCGATCCTCTCGGCGGCAAACTCTGGCTTGTACGCCTCAGGGCGCATGCTGTGGTCGCTTTCTAACGAGAAAACGCTGCCGCGCTGCTTTGCCCGCGTCAATAAAAACGGCGTGCCGCTGACGGCGCTCTCCGTTTCCATGCTCGGTGGCGTGCTGGCGCTCTTCTCAAGCGTGGTTGCACCGGACACGGTGTTTGTGGCGCTGTCGGCCATTTCCGGTTTTGCGGTGGTGGCGGTGTGGATCAGCATCTGCGCGTCGCACTTTGTCTTCCGTCGTCGTCATCTGCAGTCCGGACAGCCGCTGTCTGCTCTGCACTATCGCGCGCCGTGGTATCCGCTGGTGCCGGTGCTCGGGTTTATCCTCTGCGTGGTGGCATGTATCGGCCTGTGGTTTGATCCGAGCCAGCGCATTGCCCTTTATTGTGGCCTGCCGTTCGTCGCCCTGTGTTATGGTGCCTACTACCTGACCCGAAACCTGACATCGCAGGAGCCTGAACATGTCGCAGAATAATCCGCTTACCGCCCTCCTTGAAAAGCAGCCGTTTGTGGTGCTGGATGGCGCAATGGCAACTGAACTGGAAGCGCGCGGGTGCAACCTGGCAGACAACCTCTGGTCTGCCAAAGTATTGATGGAAAACCCGGAGCTTATCCGTGAAGTCCACCTCGACTACTACCGCGCGGGTGCGCAGGTGGCGATCACCGCCAGCTATCAGGCCACGCCTGCGGGCTTTGCGGCGCGCGGTCTGGACGAGGCGCAGTCCCGCGCGTTGATCGGCAAAAGCGTGGAGCTGGCGCGTAAGGCGCGTGAAGCGTATCTGGCGGAAAATCCGCATGCGGGCACGCTGCTGGTGGCGGGGTCCGTTGGGCCGTATGGCGCCTATCTGGCGGATGGCTCTGAGTATCGCGGGGATTATGTGCGTCGCGCCGAAGAGTTTACTGCATTTCATCGTCCGCGCATTGAGGCGTTGCTGGATGCGGGGGCGGATCTGCTGGCTTGCGAAACGCTCCCCTCCTTTGAGGAGATCAAGGCGCTGGCAGCACTTGTGGCTGAGTATCCCCGCGCCCGGGCATGGTTCTCGTTTACCCTGCGCGACAGCGAGCACCTGAGCGACGGGACACCGCTGCGGAAAGTTGTCGCGGCCCTGAAAGATAATTCGCAGGTCGTGGCGCTGGGCATCAATTGTATCGCGCTGGAAAACACCACCGCGGCGCTGAAACACCTGCACAGCCTGACGACACTGCCGCTGGTGGTCTATCCGAACTCGGGCGAGCATTATGATGCGGTGACCAAAACCTGGCACCATCACGGTGAAGCGTGCGAGACGCTGGCGGGGTATTTGCCCCAGTGGCTGGAGGCCGGTGCCAGATTAATCGGTGGATGCTGTCGCACCACGCCGAAAGATATTGCTGAGCTTAACGCGCAGCGCTGATGCCCTCACCCTGACCCTCTCCCACAGGGAGAGGGAAAAAAACAACCGCACAAAATTCACTATCCTTTCCCGCTTTTTTTCTAAAAACGAATCGTTATTAGCGATTCGTTTTAATTCCTTTATCAAAATTCCCGCGCCGGAAATACTGCCCTCATAACAACAAGGGGAGCAGACAGGATGGCAATTTCATCGCGAATTACATTACTCGGCGCGCTGGCGCTGTGGGCATTTCAGGCGCAGGCGGTGGACGTCACCGTCGCGTATCAAACCTCCGCAGAGCCTGCGAAAGTCGCGCAGGCGGATAACACCTTTGCCAAAGAGAGCGGCGCAAACGTCGACTGGCGTAAGTTCGACAGCGGGGCGGCCGTGGTGCGTGCGTTAGCATCCGGCGATGTGCAGATTGGTAATATCGGCTCCAGCCCGCTGGCGGTAGCGGCCAGTCAGCAGGTGCCGATTGAAGTTTTCCTCCTCGCTTCACAGCTGGGCAACTCCGAAGCGCTGGTGGTGAAGAAAAACATCACCAAACCGGAAGACCTGATCGGCAAGCGCATCGCCGTGCCGTTCATTTCGACCACCCACTACAGCCTGCTGGCGGCGCTGAAACACTGGGGCATCAAGCCAGGCCAGGTGCAAATCATTAATCTGCAGCCACCGGCGATTATTGCGGCCTGGCAACGCGGCGATATTGATGGCGCATACGTCTGGGCACCGGCCGTCAATGAGCTGGAAAAAGACGGCACCGTGCTGACCGACTCCGAAAAAGTGGGCCAGTGGGGCGCGCCAACGCTCGACGTGTGGGTGGTGCGCAAAGATTTTGCCGAGAAACATCCTGAGGTCGTGAAGGCCTTTGCCAAAAGCGCCCTCGACGCTCAGCAGCCCTATATCAGCAACCCGGATGCATGGCTGAAGCAGCCTGCCAATCTCGAAAAACTGTCCCGTCTGAGCGGCGTGCCGCAAGCGGACGTTCCGGGGCTGGTGAAAGGTAATACCTATCTCACACCTGCCCAGCAGGTAAAACAGCTGACCGGGCCGGTAAACAAAGCGATTGTCGATACCGCCACGTTCCTGAAAGAGCAGGGCAAAGTGCCGGCGGTGGCGGCGGACTACAGCCAGTACGTGACCGATCGCTTTGTGAAATAAGGGGGCTGCGATGCTGAATATTACAAATCTGTCTGCTGATTACGGTGGCAAACCGGCCCTGGAGAACATCAACCTGACGCTGGAGAGCGGTGAGCTGCTGGTTGTGCTTGGCCCGTCAGGGTGCGGGAAAACCACGCTGCTGAATCTGATTGCCGGGTTTGTGCCATATCAGCATGGCTCCATTCAACTGGCAGGGAAAAAAGTGGAAGGCCCGGGCGCTGAGCGTGGGGTGGTCTTTCAGAACGAAGGTCTGCTTCCCTGGCGCAACGTGCAGGAAAACGTAGCGTTTGGGTTGCAACTGGCGGGTGTAAGCCGCGAGCAACGGCTGGCAACAGCACGGGACATGCTCAAAAAGGTCGGTCTTGAAGGGGCTGAAAAACGGTTTATCTGGCAGCTTTCCGGCGGCCAGCGTCAGCGGGTTGGAATTGCCCGCGCGCTGGCGGCCAATCCGCAGCTTTTGCTGCTGGATGAGCCGTTCGGGGCGCTGGATGCCTTTACCCGCGAGCAGATGCAAACCCTGCTTTTACGCCTGTGGCATGAAACGGGTAAACAGGTGCTGCTGATCACCCACGATATCGAAGAGGCGGTGTTTATGGCGACCGAGCTGGTGCTGTTGTCCCCTGGCCCGGGGCGCGTGCTGGAGCGGCTGCCGCTTGAGTTTGCCCGTCGCTATGTCGCGGGGGAGCCGGTGCGCAGCATCAAATCCGATCCGCGGTTTATCGAACAGCGTGAATATGTCTTAAGCCGCGTGTTTGAACAACGGGAGGCCTTCTCATGAGCATCGTCTTCAGCGAGAAAACGCGACGCGCGCGCCCGGCCTTACGCTGGCCTTTCTCGCGCCAGATAACACTCAGTGTCGGCACGCTGCTGGTGTTGCTGGCGGTGTGGTGGCTGGTTGCCGCGCAGGCATGGATCAGCCCGCTGTTTCTGCCGCCGCCGGGGCAGGTGCTGGCAAAACTCATCACCATTGCCGGGCCGCAGGGCTTTATGGACGCTACGCTCTGGCAGCACTTAGGTGCAAGCCTGGCGCGCATTCTGGTGGCGCTACTGGCGGCGGTGATTATCGGCATTCCGGTCGGGATCGCGATGGGCTTAAGCCCGACGGTGCGCGGGATCCTCGATCCGCTGATTGAGCTTTACCGTCCGGTGCCGCCGCTGGCCTATCTGCCGCTGATGGTGATCTGGTTCGGCATCGGTGAAACGTCAAAAATCCTGCTGATTTATCTGGCGATTTTCGCCCCGGTTGCCATGTCGGCTCTGGCGGGTGTCAAAAGCGCTCAGCAGGTGCGGATCCGCGCGGCGCAATCACTGGGAGCCAGCCGGACACAGGTGCTGCTGTTTGTGATTTTACCGGGCGCACTGCCGGAGATTTTAACCGGATTACGCATCGGCCTTGGCGTGGGCTGGTCAACGCTGGTGGCGGCAGAGCTGATCGCCGCCACCCGAGGGTTAGGGTTTATGGTGCAGTCGGCGGGGGAGTTTCTGGCGACTGACGTGGTACTGGCCGGGATTGCGGTTATCGCCGTGATCGCCTTTGGATTAGAACTGGGGTTGCGCGCGCTGCAGCGTCGTCTGACGCCCTGGCATGGAGAAATACAATGAGTGAACGTCTGACCATTACCCCGCTGGGGCCATATATTGGTGCGCAGGTGTCGGGCCTGGATGTGACCCGTCCGCTGAGCGATAACCAGTTTGAGCAGCTTTATCATGCGGTGCTGCGCCATCAGGTGGTATTCCTGCGCGAACAGGCAATCACCCCGCAGCAGCAGCGCGCCCTGGCACTGCGCTTTGGCGATCTGCATATCCATCCGGTTTATCCGCATGCGGAAGGGGTGGAGGAGATTATTGTGCTCGACACGCATAACGATAATCCGCCGGACAACGACAACTGGCACACGGATGTGACGTTTATCGAGACGCCACCTGCAGGGGCGATTCTATCGGCGAAGCTGCTGCCGGAGACGGGCGGCGATACGCTGTGGGCCAGCGGCATTGCGGCCTTTGAGGCGCTATCCGCACCCTTCCGTACCCTGCTGAGCGGCCTGCGGGCGGAGCATGACTTCAAAAAATCGTTCCAGGAGTACAAGTACCGCAAAACAGAAGCGGAGCATCAACGCTGGCAGGAGGCGGTTGCGAAACATCCGCCGCTGCTGCATCCGGTCGTGCGCACCCATCCGGTAACCGGCAAGCAGGCGCTGTTTGTTAATGAGGGATTCACGACGCGGATTGTGGACGTGACGGAAAAAGAGAGCGAGGCGCTGTTACGTTTCCTGTTTGCGCATATCACCAAACCGGAGTTTCAGGTGCGCTGGCGCTGGCAGGAGAACGATCTGGCGATCTGGGATAACCGTGTGACGCAGCACTATGCGAATGCGGATTATCTGCCACAGCGTCGAATTATGCAGCGGGCGACAATTTTGGGGGATAAGCCGTTCTACCGTCCTTGAACCATCGCCCCCGTAGGCCGGGTAAGGCGTAGCCGCTACCCGGCAATTGTGCACCGTTCTTGCCGGGTGGCGCTGCGCTTACCCGGCCTTGTATTATCCTCCCGTACAGAAAGAACCGGCCAGTTCTTTCTGTCAGGCAGTCCCCATGCCGTACCCGGCCTTAGGCCACGAGCCTGTATTGTAGATCCCTGCAGTGGACTG
>NZ_JAQZRK010000004.1:0-278948 GCF_028737495.1 Enterobacter cloacae complex sp. 2022EL-00981 | reverse complement strand
AGGACAGGTTCGGTCAGGCGAGGCAGTTCGCGGCGTTCGCGGGGCTGACACCGCGTCAGCATGAATCCGGAAGCAGCATAAACAGGGCAAGCAGGATGAGTAAGGCAGGACATGTCTCGCTTCGCAGAGCGCTGTATATGCCCGCGATGGTGGCGCTGTACAAAACGGAGTGGGGAAAAGCGTTCAGGAGTCGTCTGGAAAATAACGGTAAGGGTGCGAAGCTGATAATCGGAGCAATGATGCGTAAGCTGGCGCAGGTGGCGTATGGCGTCCTGAAATCAGGACGCCCGTTCGATGCCACACTGCACGAGAAAAATGCTTGCGTGGCATAACAGTATCTACAAAATCTGCGGCCTGTTGCCCTCACCCCACCCCTCTCCCACCGGGAGAGGGAGAAATGCACATCAACCCACTGTGCCCCAGACAAGGTTCCCCTTATGGAAGGTCGCGGTGCGCGGAGATATGCGCGCCACCGCCTCGGCGGAACAGGAGGCGTCCACCAGCACAAAGCTGGCGTCGTCCTGCGCTTTCGGCCAGACGCGTTCACCTTTGTCGTTCAGCGGCAGTACGTCACCGGTCGCAATACCTAAAGCGCGGGACAGCGTCTGCTCATTAGGGCGGATATAGAGCTGGGCGTAGAGATTCGCTTTTTCCAGCATGTCCCCCAGGCCGTACGGCGACCAGTGGTCGATCACGCTGTCGGTGCCGGTCATCACAAACACGCCCTTATCGCGCAGCTGCTTCAGCGGCATATGCAGGGTGCCAATCGGCACGGTGGAGGCGATAGTCACCTGCTGCGCCGCCATGCGGGTGGCAATCTCGTCCACCTGCTGCTCGTTGAGCGTGGCCAGCGCAAAGGCGTGGCTGATGGTCAGTTTGCCCTTCAGTTGCGGGGTTTTCTCCACGGTTTCGACCATGTAGTTCACCGCCGCCACGCCCGCCGGGCTGGTTTCGTGCAGGTGAATATCCACCCCTTTGTCATAATCCAGCGCAATCTGGAACATGGTGTCGAGAGATTTCTCCATCGCCCCGTCAACGTTGGTTGGGTCCAGCCCGCCCACGTAGTGCGCCCCGGCCTGCATCGCCTCGCGCATCAGCTTTTCGGAATTCGACAGCAGCAGGCCGTGCTGTGGAAACGCCACGATCTCGCAGTCAAATCCGGGCTTGCGACGCGCCAGCACCGCCTGCAGGTTCTCGAGATTCTTCAGGCCCGAGACCGGCTCAATATTGCAGTGGCTGCGGGCGAGGGTGGAGCCTTTCGACTGGATCAAATCGATCAGCTTTTCGGCGCGCTCCTGGGTATAAGGCTGGAGTTCGGGGAGCAGCTTCTGCTCAAGGCGGATCATATCCTGAATGGTTGTGCCCGCCGGGCGGTTGAGCGAACGCCACGGGCCGCCGTAGAAGGTTTTATCCAGGTGAATGTGCATATCGCGCATCGCCGGGAGCATCAGCTTGCCGCCTGCGTCATAGTGCGGCAGGGTGGCGTCCGCGTGACTTTTGTTATCCCGCAGGGCGACAATTTTCCCGTCTTTGATCTCCAGCGTTTTCAGCTCGGTGCGGGTGCTCGTCGCCACGCCGCCGTCGACGTTAAATCCGGCCTCCAGCAGCACGTTGTCCAGGTAGTAGTGTTTAGCGGTGATGTTCATCGGTTTGCCCGTCTCGCAGGTTGGTTTTGCGGAATCGGCAGCATACGCGACGGAGCCGGTCGCGCCAAACAGCGCACAGGCGGTGACCATTTTGCCGCTCTGGCTGATAAATTCACGGCGGCTTTTATTTTCACTCATCTTATCTTCCTTCATTAACAATATGGGTACCGGTTTCCCCGCGCAGCGCGGCGGGCAGGCAGTCTGGCGAGGTGATGATCACGCGCTTGCCGCCATGGCGTAAAAATTCCAGCGAGGCGACGATTTTGGGCAGCATGCTGCCCGCCGGGAAATGGCCCTCGTCTTTGTAACGCGTCATCTGCGCCACGCTCACCGTGTCCAGCGCCTGCTGATTCGGCTTGCCGAAGTTGACGCACACCTTCTCCACCCCGGTGGTGATCACCAGCACGTCGGCACGGATCTCGCGCGCCAGCAGCGCGGTGGAGAGATCTTTATCAATCACCGCATCAACGCTCTGGTAATCGCCCTGCGCCGAGCGCACAACGGGGATCCCGCCGCCACCCGCGCCGATCACCACAAAGCCTTTTTGCGTCAGGGTTTTGATGGCCTCCGATTCGACAATCCGCAGCGGCTGGGGTGAGGCCACCACGCGGCGATAGCCCCGACCGGAGTCTTCTACGAAATGCCAGTCCGGATGGGCGATTTGTAGTTCATCCCGCTGCGCCTCGCTGAAGAACGCGCCGATCGGTTTCGTCGGGTGCGTAAAGCCGGGATCGTTTTTATCCACCTCCACCTGAGTGACAACGGTGACCGCTTTTTGCTCACCGCGCGCAGACAGGCGGTTGTTAAGCGCCTGCTGGATCAGGTAGCCGATACCGCCCTGCGTATCCGCCACGCAGTTGGCCAGCGGCGTGAGCGGCAGTCCCTCCCGCTCGTGAGCAATTTCGGCGCGGCGGAGATCCAGCCCCACCTGGGGGCCGTTGCCGTGGGTAAGCACGATGTCATAGTCCGAGGCCAGCATCTCCAGCACCGACTCTGCCACCGCCTTTACCGCCTGCGCCTGATGTTCAACCGACTGGCTGGCGTTATCTTTGATAATGCTATTGCCGCCAATGGCGACGACCATAAGCTCTTTCATTTTGTTTCCTTTAGAAGGTGCGTTCTGGTGCCCTCACCCCGGCCCTCTCCCACAGGGAGAGGGGGATTAACAGAGATATCCAGCACATGCTTCACCACAAACATGCCGCCCATCATCAGATACGCCGTCACAAACATCAGCGAACTGCCTTCGGCAAAGCCCACCACCGGGGCGTGGATCACGCCAAACAGCGCCAGCAGTGCGCCACCGGCGGCAGCAACGGCGCCGCGCAGCGGTTTGTTGATAATGGCGAAGATGGCGATGCAGCCCCACAGCATGCTGGCGAGCGGTGCGCCGCTGCCCAGATGCACCAGCCCCTCGTAGTAGATCCCTTTACTGTGCAGCACGTCGGTGCCGATTTTCGCCGCGCTGGTGCCCGCCGCGCCCATCACGCTGTTCATCATGGTCAACGCCCAGTTGGCGATCCACGGGAACAGGCAGATGAAAATCACGGGCACCTCCACTTTGGGCGTTTCCCTCACCACCTGGTTGGCGGTGACAACGCCGATAAACACCAGGATCGGCACGATGGCGGTCATCGGAATGATGGCGAGCATAAACGCCCCCAGCCCGAACAGCGGCACGATAAACATGGTCACGCCGGAGGCCAGCGTGTAGCCGATGCTGGCGCCCATCGCTTTCCAGCCCGCATGACCCACATAGACCGTCACCGGGAACGGATTGCCCATCAGGCAGCCGAGCATGGAGGCCAGGCCGTTCGCCAGCATTACCTTGCGGGTCGGGTACTCGTCTCCCGCCGCGTGGGCGCTTTCAATGTTTTCCAGGTCGAAGATGTAGTTCGCCAGCCCCAGCGGCACGGCAGACGCCAGGTACGGCAGCGCGTGCGGCAAGCCCTGCAGGAAACCTTCTACATGGACTTCGGGCGGGTTAAAGCCGAAAGAGGACATCGAGGCTTTGATTGCCTCCGGGCTTTGCAGGCCGGAGATCCACGCTAACACCGTGCCAGCAATCAACAACAGCAGACCGGTCGGGATCCTGGCGAAGATCGGTTTTTTGCCGAACCAGTTAATGAAGATCAGCAGCAGCACAATGAACGACACGGTGGGCGCTTCAAACGCCTGCAGCATCGGGTTCATCGCCAGCAACAGCAGGCCCAGGCCCGACAGACACGAGAGCAGCACGGTACGCGGGATCATCTTGCGGATGGTCTCCCCCAGGAAAGAGCCGCCCGCCAGAATCATCGCCTCGACAAAGCACCACACCAGACCGATCTGAATGGCAAAATCCGCGTCACCGGTTTGCTGGTAGACCGGCATCAGGACCAGAAAAGTAACGGTAAAAATCGACGGCGCGCTCGGGCCAGAGGGCAGCGCGGTGACGTCCGTCCGTCCGGTGGCGCGCGCCATCTGCAGGCCAAACCACGCGTAGCAGACGCTCGCCACCAGCACCGCCAGCCCGAAGGCCGGCGCGATGCGTCCATAAACAATCTCCTTCGGGATGCCGACGACAAAAATGAGCAACCCCATCATGGTCAGCAAATTGGTCAGGTTGTTGGTCATCAACCCGAAATATGCCGCCCAGTCACCTCTTTTCCACTCCAGTTTCATGTTTTTCATGGATGCTTGCCTTATAAAAAGTAGCGATCGCGGAAGGTCAACAGCGCCTTTTCAAAACAGCTAAACGGCGGGTGCACAATGCCCGCGCCAATCATGCCAATACCGGCGTCTTTGTGGGCAATGGCTGTGTTAATCACCGGCAGAATGCCGCTGCCTGCGACTCGGGTGATGTCGATGGCGGTTGGAATGCCCATAAACGACAGCAGCGGAATGGTGACGTTCGGGTTTTCACCGAGGGTGATTTCGCGCATCTGGCGGGAGAAGTCGATGGCCTCTTCCACCGTGCCGCCCACCAGCGCGACAATCGCCGGGGCCGTCGCCATCGCAAAGCCGCCGATACCGTAGGTTTCCGTGATGGCGCTATCGCCGATATCCAGCCCGGAGTCTTCCGGCTTGTAACCCGCGAACATCGGGCCAATCACCTGCTGCGCCGGGCCGGTGAACCACTGCCCTGGCAGGCCAGAGACGCGCAGACCAAACTCGTAGCCGTTACGCGCCATGGTGGTGACCACGGTGCTGTACTCAATGCCGTGGGCGGCGTCCAGCGCGGCCTTACACATCGCCATCCACGTCGGGCCGGAGAAGTAGTCGCTGCTGGCGACAAACTCAAATACCTCGCGCTGCTGCGCCACCGGATAGCCCGCCTGGATCAGCCCCGGCGTCAGCGCCTGGATCAGCAGTGTGGTGCCCGCGTTGTTGCGGTTGTGGCATTCGTCACCCATGTGCAGCGCCTGAGCCAGCATCAGGCGCAGATCGATTTCGCCGATAATCTTCATGGCGTCGCGCAGCATCGGGCCAAGCACATCGCGCATCCAGTTCAGACGGTCGATGACGCTCTGGTCGTTGGCGCCCATGCGCAGGATCTTCGCCATCTGCTCGCTGAGGTTGGTGTAGGCGCGGTTGCCGTAGGTTTTATTCTCAACGATATGCATAAACATCGACGCGGAGGTAACGCCCGCCATCGAGCCCACGCAGTCGTGCTCGTGGCACGGCGAGAAGGTGATGTCGCCTGAAGCCGCCAGCCTTGCCGCCTCCTCCAGATCGTTCGCCAGCCCTTCAAACACCAGCGCGCCGGTGACAGCGCCTTTCATCGCGCCACACATATTTTCCCAGCTCACCGGAGGACCGGCATGCAGAATGGTGGTACGGGTCATCCCCGGCACAACGTTAATCGCCTGGTCGTACCCCACCAGCACCGGGTGGGACTGAATGATGCGCTCCAGCGCAATCTTGTTGGCGGCAGCGATCTTCTCTGCCAGCGGCTCCGCGGCCAGCTGGTCGAGCGCTTCGACGATCTGCATATTTCCCTGCCCCGGCGGTGCCCAGTCGAGCTGGGTGACGGGGACGTGCTGTTTTTTAAGATCGTCACTGAACAGCGCAATACCGACGTTAATGACGTTCAGCGGTTGGTTGAATAAGGTGGTCATCAGGCGTTCTCCCCTTTGCAGACAAATTCGCGTGCCAGTAATCCGGTGTTAGTACTGCTGCTGGCCCAGATCACGCCGGCATCGGTCAGAAGCTGGCACTGCTGCGCCAGCGACTGGGGATCCTGGTCGGTGCCCAACACGTAGCCGAGGATCTCCAGCGGACGGTTATCGGCTTTCGCAATCGCCTGCGCCTCTTTAATGGCATCGAGCATCACGCCGACCGGATCCTCATGCGCGCCAAAGCCCAGCACGAAGTCCATCACAATTACGCCCACTTCCGGATCGCGCGCCTCCTGCAGCAGGCGGCTGATGCGGTTGGTCGGGTCGATCATCGGGTGCGGTTTGCCGTTGGTGAAATCGTCATCCCCAAAATCGAGGAAGGTGTGAGCCTGGCTGACGTTAATGTCGCGCAGGCGTTTCGCCGGATCGGGCTGAATGTTGCTGTAGACGTCGTCGTACTTCTCAAGCGCGGCGAACATCGCTTCATCACACAGGGTGCCGCCACAGAACAGACCGCGAATGTATTTCTGCTGCGGAGTGAGACGGGCGCGCACCTCTTCAATCAGGGGCCAGTTGAGCGGATGCAGGTCAAGGGACGCTTTGTTGATACCGGTGAGCAGCACGGCCTTCAGGGCCGCCTCTTTGGTGCCGCGGGCGAACTGCAGACCGTCTTCATCGGCGGGCGGTTCGTTGCGTCCAAGGAAGCAGGCGATGACGGGTTTGCGACAGGCCCGGGCACGCGCCAGCACCTTTTCTGCCACCGCTGGCGCTGGCGGTTTGGAGATCAGCGCGATGACCTGGGTGGCATCGTCGGCCTCCAGCATGTCGATGGCGTCGAGCATCATCAGACCACCGATTTTTTCACTGAGATCGCGCCCGCCGGTGCCAATCAGCTGCGATACCCCGCCGCCAAATTCATGAATGCGCACGCTCAGCTCCTGGCTACCGGTGCCGGACGCCCCGACAATGCCTGTCGACCCGCGGCGTACAGCGTTGGCGAAGCACAGTCCTGCGCCGTTGATGATGGCAGTGCCGCAGTCTGGCCCCATCATCAGCAGCCTTTTCTGGTGCGCCAGCTGCTTGAGCGCCAGCTCATCGTCGAGGGATACGTTATCGGAAAAGAGCATCACGTTGAGATCGTTTTCAAGCGCCTTGCGCGCTTCGCGTGCCGCAAACATGCCGTTTACTGAAATCACCGCCAGGTTACTGTCGGGACGGTGGGCTTTCGCGCTGGCCAGAGTCGCGTAGCGTGCTTCATGGGTGCCCGCGCTCTCTTTTCGGGTGAATAACGCTTCAATCGCCGCCAGGGTTTCATCATTGGCCGCGTCGCCTTTAATGACGATCATCAGATCGCCGTTTTTTGCATCCTCTAATTCCGGCGTTAACAGCCCGAGGTTTTTTAATACGCCTTTGTTCATTTCCGTCGCCATCGCCACAAACGCCTGTTCAACGCCTGGCAATTTATTGGCTTTGGTGGAAACGGACATTAATGAGACGGAGTCAAAATACGTGTTCTTTTTAATCACGATTTTTGTGGGCATTATTTTCTCCTGAATGCGGATAAAAGGGGGCCGCCGTCGTGCAAAATGCACGTCGGAAAAATACGTTTGAAATGGGGGCCAGCCGGAAACAGGCTGGCCGAATAAATTACGCGCCCGCCGCCAGCAGCAGGTCAGCTATCGCGTGGTAGCCTTTTTCCCGCGCCAGTTCGAGCGGGGTTTTACCGTATTTATCGGTCATGTGCGGATTCGCACCGTGGTCCAGCAGCAGCTTCACGATCGCCTGCTGTTTCGGGCCGCCGTCATTCAGGACAATGGCTTCCAGCAGCGGCGTCCAGCCGACGAAGTTGGTGTGATTAACGTTAATATCGGTCTTTTCCAGCAGCTCGCGGACAATTTCCACATGTCCTTTCTCACTGGCGGGCGTAATCCCCACTCCGCCGAAGCGCGTCAGACGGTCCAGATCCGGGTTGGCGGGCAGAACAAGCCGCAGCAGGGTTAAATCATTGGTCAGGCAGCTTATCAGGAAGGGATTAAAACAGGTCTGGTCCTGTTTATCTATATCCGCACCGGCGTCAATTAATAACGCGACACAGGGGTAATGTTTTTTCAGGCTGGCAATAACAATGGCGGTTCTTTTCTGACGGTTGGTGGCGTTAATATCGACACCTTTCTCAAGGCAGGCTTTTAGCGCGTCGACATTACCCTGCTCTGCCGCCAGTAAAAATTCCGTCACAAGTTCGTTCGCAGACATACAGACTCCCGATGGTGTGTTGCTGATGACCTGAGAATAGCAACAGCCCTTTCAGAAAAGAATCCGCTTAAAAATCATTCATCGACAGGCAATTCATTGTTGAGTTAAATTCAACGGTTCAGCCAAAACGTGCGTCTGTGCAACCTTTTTCTTATGGGTAAGCGTTTTTTCAGGCCATTCACGGCATTTTGCTTATGACCAAAGAAGCCTTGCATAACAAGGCCTGTAGCTAAACATCAGAACTGTGACCGCCGTCAAATGCGTTGTTGCGCCGCTGTTAAAATATGTTCAAAACTGATGGTAACCCGGAGCCGTAATATGAATTCCATCTTTACTGAAGAGAATCTGCTGGCCTTCACCACGGCGGCGCGTTTTGGCAGTTTCAGCAAAGCCGCCGCCGAGCTGGGTGTGACCACGTCGGCCATCAGTTACACAATCAAACGTATGGAGACCGGGCTGGACGTGGTGCTGTTTGTGCGTAACACCCGCAGCATCGAGCTGACCGAGTCCGGCTTTTACTTTTACCGCAAGGCTACCGATCTGCTGAACGATTTCTATGCTATCAGGCGTGGGATAGACACCATCTCTCAGGGCATCGAGGCGCGGGTACGCATCTGCATCAATCAGCTTTTGTATACCCCACGTCATACCGCGCGGCTGCTGCAGGTGCTGAAAAAGCAGTTTCCCACTTGCCAGATCACCGTCACCACGGAGGTCTATAACGGCGTCTGGGACTCAATCATCAATAACCAGGCCAATATCGCGATTGGCGCGCCGGATACGCTTCTTGACGGCGGCGGCATTGATTACACGGAGATTGGCGCTATCCGCTGGGTATTCGCCATCGCGCCGGAACACCCGCTGGCGTTTGTCCCGGAACCGATCGCGGAAAGCCAGCTGCGCCTCTACCCGAACATCATGGTGGAGGACACCGCGCATACCATTAATAAGAAGGTCGGCTGGCTGCTGCACGGGCAGGAGGCGATTCTGGTGCCGGATTTTAACACCAAATGCCAGTGTCAGATTCTGGGGGAAGGGATCGGTTTTTTACCGGAATACATGGCCCGGGAGGCCGTAGCGGACGGGCTGCTGGTGACACGACGCATCAATAACCCGCGTCAGGATTCGCGCATGCTGCTTGCCACGCAGCATGCGGCGACCGGCCAGGTTACGCGCTGGATCAAACAGCAGTTCGGCCCGCAGGGCGTACTGACCGGGATCTACAGCGACTTACTGTGGCGTACCTAGTTTCTCGTCTGAACCCAAAACGCGTGGATAAGTCCAGGGAAGTAGCCCAGTATGGTCAGAAGGATATTCAGGATAAACGCCCAGCCCAGTCCCTTGCCAAGCAGTACGCCCAGCGGCGGGAGAATAATCGTAAAAACAACACGCCAAAAACCCATAAAGACTCCGTGCAAGCTAACCAATTGAAAATTATAAAAGAGACATCTCTAAGCGTAGCCAGTTTACGGGTAACTGCCATTCGGCTGGCGCGCTTTTACCTGCCTTTACCCTCTTTACACTGGCTTAAATCCTTCTTTAAATACTCTACTACATAAATCACGACCGTAAGGAAACACCATGTCTCTTCCTCTGATTACGCCACAGCAGGCAAACGCGCTTATTGATGACGGCGCAAAGCTGATTGATATTCGCGATCCTGACGAATATGCCCGCGAGCATATTCCCGTCGCACAGTCCGTGCCACTGGACACCTTACCCGGCGCACTGAACGCCGGGGCGGGTGAAACGGTGATTTTTCACTGCCAGTCCGGGGCCAGAACATCGAACAACGCCGCACGTCTTGCCCAGGCGGCGTCGCCTGCTCAGGCCCTGGTGGTCGAGGGCGGTATTCAGGGCTGGAAACAGGCCGGACTGCCGACCGTAGAAGATAAATCCCAGCCGCTGCCGCTGATGCGTCAGGTGCAAATTGCTGCCGGGCTGCTGATTCTGTGCGGCGTGGTGCTGGGCTATACGCTCTCCAGCGGCTTCTTCCTGCTGAGCGGTTTTGTCGGGGCCGGGCTTCTGTTTGCTGGCCTGACCGGATTTTGCGGCATGGCAAGACTGCTCAAGGTGATGCCGTGGAACAGACATACCTCATAAGCAGTAATCGATGAACCCTGCTGTACCCGGCGTGTGACGTGGGCTACAGTGAAGATCGCTAAAACGATGAGGAGGTTCTATGTTTTCTGTCGGTGATTATGTGCAACCGCGTCAGGGCGGCCCGAAACTGAAAGTGCTCGAAGTGAATGGGGATAGCATTGTGGCCGTTCAGGCCAGCAATGAGCAGGGCGAGAAATATACCCTGAAAGCAGCGGATGTTGCGCTGTACACCGAAGACGGTGATTTTGGCGTCTGCTAAACAGACAACCGGGCGGAGTCTTCCGCCCGGCTCACGCATTAGATCAGAAAATCATCCAGTGATTTGCCGTTTTCCAGCGCATTGGCAATAGGCTTCGGCGTGCGGCCCTGACCGGTCCACGTTTTCTCTTCACCGTTCTGGTCAATAAAGCGATATTTTGCTTCACGCGGCTTACGTTTTTTCGCCGATTTACCCGCATGCGCCAGCTCTACACCCAGCAGATCGGACGGTGAAATACCATCGGCTTTCATCCGTTCCAGCAGAGCATTAATTTTCTCCTGCTGCTCAGCACGCTGTTGCTCTAATTCCGCCTGCTCACTACGTTTCTCTTCAGCAACGACCCTGACTTTTTCCAGCATTTCCTCAAGAACGTCCAGGGATAATTCACGCGCCATCGCACGCAGAGTTCGGATATTATTAAGATTCTGTAACGTCAAAGACATATTATTTGAAAACCTTTTAAGTGGTGAGTCGTATAATCAAAGGGAAGAATAATTCATTTCTCACGCAATATCCACCCATCGACGCTTTTTGTCATTATTGTAAATATCTTAAAAGACGCCATTTATATATCCGCTAAAAGCGTTGCCAGCGTGTGTGAAATAAATCATTACACCAATATAAACGGTCAGTTTTAAGACAAATCACAGAACGGTGTACTGCACACGGAGCTCCGCGTTATCGCCTCTGTAACAAACCAATCAACTGATTGATTTTTCTCGACAAAAAGACATACGAGAAACAAAATAACGAAGCGAGCAAAAAACAACCAACTTAAGAGGATTTTGTGGATAAAACGCGCATAAATAAAAATTTATCACTAGTTGTTAGTTTAAAGACAGAGAGATACGCTATACACGTCAAACAAACCAACCCAAACCACTAAGAACATCACTTTTGTGCGTCTCAAGGAGTTCAGCCATGTTCTCACCGCAATCTCGCCTGCGCCACGCGGTAGCGGATACTTTCGCGATGGTTGTCTACTGTTCCGTCGTGAACATGCTGATTGAAATATTCCTCTCCGGAATGACCTTCGAGCAGTCACTTTCTTCGCGTCTGGTAGCGATCCCGGTGAACATTATTATCGCCTGGCCTTACGGCTTATACCGTGATGCCGTGATGCGCTTCGCCCGCCGCATCAGCCCGTCTGGCTGGATGAAAAACCTGGCAGATGTGCTGGCCTATGTGACGTTTCAGTCGCCTGTGTATGTGGCGATCCTGTTGACGGTGGGGGCGGACTGGCATCAGATTGCCGCAGCGGTGAGCTCAAATATCGTGATTTCGATGTTGATGGGCGCGGTGTATGGCTATTTCCTCGACTACTGTCGTCGCCTGTTCAGGGTCAGCCAGTACAGCCAGGCAAAAGCCTGATATGAAGCGACTGGCGTATGCCAGTCGCAGTATTATTGTGCGTCGCCAAACAGTCCCTTCAGAAACCGCTCCAGCGCCGTACGCGAGCTAAAACCATGCGGAATACCATAATGCTCGTGCGTCTCGCCGCCTAAATAGAGCGGAAATTGCTGGTAGTGATCGCAGGTTTTAATATCCGAGGCAGGCTCAGCAAATGACAGACTTCTGTCTTTCAGCGTCGGGTGAATAATAAGAGCGGTACGCCCCATTCTGGCTTCACGATTCACGTAAACATAATTCTCGCCACGGCGATAGCCATACGCTTTTGGCGTCACTTCATCCATGGTGAATCCCGCTTTTTCAAGAACGCGCGCCACCTCATCCGGTCGTAAATACATATCTTTTCCTCGTTATCTTTTCCTGCCCGGCAACCTTACAGTATTCAGCATTAGCAGGGCTTTCAGAATATTCCATAAACGGCCTGATGAGTCGTGACTCGCTTCAGATATTAAATTTCTGAACTAAACTAAACCGGAAGACAAAATTATGGAGGATCGTATGTTTAACAGACCGAACCAAAACGATATTAACGACGACGCTCAGGATATTCGTAATGATGTCAGCAGATTAGCGGACACGCTGGAGGAGGTGCTGAAATCCTGGGGCTCCGATGCGAAGGACGATGCGGAGGCCGCAAAACGTAAGGCTCAGTCTCTGCTGCGTGAAACACGCGCCCGGATGCATGGCCGCTCTCGTGCCACCCAGGCTGCCTGCGACATGGCAAGTTGCGCCACCACCTTCGTTCGTGAAAAACCGCTGTGTACCCTGGGTACGGTCGCGGCGGTGGGTATTTTTGTTGGCGCCCTGCTTAGCCTGCGTAAGTAAGCACGCGTTATCAGCCCCGGTTGCCTCTGGCGCCGGGGCTTTTCTTTGCCTGAAAGCCTGAAAAACCCGTGCAGCCTGCCCTGCCCCGCTGTGCTCATCATTGGGGCGCCATCAATCTGAATTTCCCATATCTTGTATGGTTGAAACTTAGCACAACTACATCTAGTATTCCCTTTAGCAAGACACACACAACCTGACGCGATGCTTCGCGCCGTTCTCTCATTTTAAATGGAAATACGAATCATGAGCATTATTATTTACACTCGTAACGATTGTGTTCAGTGCCACGCGACCAAACGCGCTATGGAAAGCCGCGGGGTGGACTTTGAGATAGTGAATATCGATCTGGTGCCCGAGGCTGCCGATACTCTGCGTGCCCAGGGATTTCGCCAGCTGCCAGTGGTGGTGGCCGGGGAAACCAGCTGGTCTGGCTTTCGCCCGGACATGATTAACCGCCTCGCCGCGCAGGCCGCAAGGGCATGAGTGGGCTGGTCTACTTCTCCAGCAGCTCGGAAAACACGCTCCGCTTTATTGAGCGCGTCGGGCTGCCTGCGGTGCGCATTCCGCTCAACGAGCGGGAGCGTATTCAGGTAGACGACCCTTACATTCTGGTGGTTCCCAGCTATGGCGGCGGCGGTACGGCAGGTGCGGTACCGCGTCAGGTGATCCGCTTTCTCAACGATCCCCATAACCGCGCGCTTATTCGCGGCGTGATTGCGGCGGGCAATCGTAATTTCGGCGACGCCTTTGGTCGCGCCGGGGATGTCATCTCTCAAAAATGCGGCGTGCCGTATCTCTATCGCTTTGAACTGATGGGGACACAGCAGGACGTAGAGAACATGCGTAAAGGAGTGAACGAATTTTGGCAACGACAACCGCAGAACGCGTAATGCAGGCGACACCGGACTACCACGCCTTAAACGCGATGCTTAACCTCTACGATCGCGAGGGGCGCATCCAGTTTGGTAAAGATCATGACGCCGTGGACGCCTTTTTTGCCGCCCACGTCCGTCCAAACAGCGTGACGTTCGCCAGCCAGGATGAGCGTCTCGACTACCTGGTCAACGAAGGGTATTACGAAGAACGCGTGCTCTCCCGTTACAACCGCGCCTTTGTGGTCAGGTTATTTGAGCGGGCCCACGCCAGCGGTTTTCGGTTCCAGACGTTTCTGGGCGCCTGGAAGTATTACACCAGCTACACCCTGAAAACCTTTGACGGCAAACGCTACCTTGAAAGCTTTGAGGATCGCGTAGTGATGGTGGCGCTGACCCTGGCCCAGGGCGATGAAGCCCTGGCTGAACAGCTGACGGAAGAGATCCTCTCCGGGCGCTTCCAGCCAGCCACCCCGACCTTCCTTAACTGCGGCAAGGCCCAGCGCGGCGAGCTGGTCTCCTGTTTCCTGCTGCGTATAGAAGACAATATGGAGTCGATTGGCCGCGCGGTGAATTCGGCGCTGCAGCTGTCCAAACGCGGCGGCGGCGTGGCGTTTTTACTGTCTAACCTGCGTGAAGCGGGTGCGCCAATTAAGCGCATTGAGAACCAGTCATCCGGCGTGATCCCGGTGATGAAGATGCTGGAAGATGCCTTCTCCTACGCCAACCAGCTTGGCGCGCGTCAGGGGGCCGGGGCGGTCTACCTGCACGCCCACCACCCGGACATTCTGCGTTTTCTGGATACCAAACGCGAAAACGCCGACGAAAAAATCCGTATCAAAACCCTGTCGCTCGGCGTGGTGATCCCGGATATCACCTTTAAGCTCGCCAAAGAGAATGCCGACATGGCGCTGTTCTCGCCGTATGACATCGAGCGAATTTACGGCAAAGCGTTTGGCGACGTGGCGATAAGCGAGCTTTACGACGAGCTGGTTGCCGACGATCGCATTCGCAAAAAATACATCAACGCCCGCGATTTCTTCCAGCGGCTTGCCGAAATCCAGTTTGAGTCCGGCTACCCGTATATCATGTATGAAGACACGGTAAACCGTGCGAACCCGATTGCCGGGCGCATCAACATGAGCAACCTCTGTTCGGAGATTTTGCAGGTCAACAGCGCGTCCACTTATGACGAGAATCTGGACTACGCCGACATCGGCAAAGATATCTCCTGCAACCTCGGGTCGCTGAATATTGCCCACACCATGGATTCACCTGATTTTGGCCGTACGGTCGACACGGCAGTTCGCGGCCTGACGGCAGTATCAGACATGAGTCATATCCGCAGCGTGCCGTCCATTGAGGCAGGCAACGCCGCGTCACACGCCATCGGCCTGGGCCAGATGAACCTGCACGGCTATCTGGCGCGGGAAGGCATCGCCTACGGCAGCCCGGAAGGGCTGGATTTCACCAACCTCTATTTTTACACCATCACCTGGCATGCGCTGCACACTTCAATGATGCTGGCGCGCGAGCGCAACCAGCGCTTCGCGGGCTTTGAGCAGTCGCGCTATGCCAGCGGGGAATATTTCAGTCAGTACCTGGAGGGCGACTGGCAGCCGAAAACGGAGAAAGTGCGCGCGTTATTTGCCCGCGCCGGGATCGTTCTGCCCACGCGCGAAATGTGGCAGCAGCTGCGTGACGATGTGATGCGCCACGGCATCTATAACCAGAACCTGCAGGCGGTGCCGCCCACCGGCTCTATCTCCTATATCAATCACGCCACGTCGAGCATTCACCCGATTGTGTCGAAAATTGAGATCCGCAAGGAGGGCAAAACCGGGCGCGTCTACTACCCCGCCCCGTTTATGACCAATGAGAACCTGGCGCTGTATCAGGACGCGTATGAAATTGGCCCGGAAAAAATCATCGATACCTACGCCGAAGCAACCCGGCACGTGGATCAGGGCCTGTCGCTGACGCTCTTCTTCCCGGACACGGCCACCACGCGGGATATCAACAAAGCACAGATTTATGCCTGGAAGAAAGGCATTAAAACGCTCTATTACATTCGCCTGCGCCAGCTTGCGCTGGAAGGCACCGAAATCGAAGGCTGCGTGTCCTGCGCGCTGTAAGGAGAAAGGATGAAACTGTCACGCGTGAGTGCGATTAACTGGAACCACATTCAGGATGATAAGGACCTGGAGGTGTGGAACCGCCTGACCAGCAACTTCTGGCTGCCGGAAAAAGTGCCGCTTTCTAACGATATTCCGGCCTGGCAAACCCTGAGTCATGCCGAGCAGCAGCTGACAATTCGCGTCTTTACCGGTCTGACGCTGCTGGACACCATCCAGAATACCGTTGGCGCCCCCGCACTGATGGCCGATGCGCTGACGCCGCACGAAGAGGCGGTGATGTCGAACATCAGCTTTATGGAAGCGGTGCACGCCCGCTCCTACAGTTCGATCTTCTCGACGCTGTGCCAGACCAAAGATGTGGATGCGGCCTACAGCTGGAGTGAAGAGAGCGAGTCACTGCAGCGCAAGGCCAACCTGGTGCTGGATTATTATCAGGCCGATGAGCCGCTGAAAAAGAAAATCGCCAGCGTGTTTCTGGAATCATTCCTCTTCTACTCCGGCTTCTGGCTGCCGATGTACTGGTCGAGCCGCGGCAAACTCACTAACACCGCCGATCTCATTCGCCTCATCATCCGGGATGAAGCGGTGCATGGGTATTACATCGGCTATAAGTACCAGAAAGGGCTGGAGAAAGTCAGTGATGCCAGACGCGAGGAGCTAAAAGGATTTGCCCTTGATTTGCTGATGGATCTCTATGATAACGAACTGAGCTATACCGAAGAGCTCTACGCCGGAACCGGCTGGGAAGAGGAGGTAAAAGCCTTCCTCTGTTACAACGCCAATAAGGCGCTGATGAACCTCGGCTACGAGGCGTTGTTCCCGCCGGAAATGGCCGACGTGAACCCGGCAATTCTGGCGGCGCTCTCCCCCAACGCTGATGAAAACCACGACTTCTTTTCCGGGTCCGGCTCATCGTATGTGATGGGTAAAGCGGTGGAAACAGAAGATGAGGACTGGGATTTTTAATGAGCGCCTTAACGTTCATTAATTAAATATAAATATTCCAATTTCCTTCCGGATATTTCTCCTTCAGCTACACTGTCATCTCCACGACATATTCGCCTGAATCACTCCGATCCAGGCGAATTCTCCCGATGGCGCAGCAAAAAATTCACAAAAATTCAGATCGCGCTCAGCCCTTTACTCATGGGAAATTCAGCCGTTTCGCTTACTGCAAAATTCAACCCATAAGCAAACCCAGGGTTGCCTTAGAATCTGAGTATGTTAGGGTTATGCCCGTTAACAATTTACCATGGTAATCATATCGACATAAACAAATAACAGGACACTCTCTATTGCATGGCAATTAAATTAGAAGTGAAGAATCTTTATAAAATATTTGGCGAGCATCCGCAGCGCGCATTCAAATATATTGAAAAAGGCCTTTCGAAAGAGCAAATTCTGGAAAAAACCGGGCTATCGCTTGGCGTTAAAGACGCCAGTCTGGCCATTGAAGAAGGCGAGATTTTTGTCATCATGGGGTTATCCGGTTCGGGTAAATCCACTATGGTTCGCCTTCTCAATCGCCTGATTGAACCCACCCGTGGGCAGGTCCTGATTGATGGTGTAGACATTGCCAAAATATCAGATGCCGAACTTCGCGAGGTGCGCAGAAAAAAGATTGCGATGGTCTTCCAGTCGTTCGCCCTGATGCCGCATATGACGGTACTGGATAATACCGCCTTTGGTATGGAATTAGCGGGCGTTGCCGCCAGCGAACGTCAGGAAAAAGCACTTGATGCATTGCGCCAGGTGGGGCTTGAAAATTATGCCCATGCGTATCCGGATGAGCTTTCCGGCGGCATGCGTCAGCGTGTAGGTTTAGCCCGCGCATTAGCCATTAATCCCGATATTTTATTAATGGATGAAGCCTTCTCGGCGCTTGATCCCTTAATTCGCACCGAGATGCAGGATGAGCTGGTAAAATTACAGGCCAGACACCAGCGCACCATTGTCTTTATTTCTCACGATCTCGATGAAGCCATGCGTATTGGCGACCGCATTGCCATTATGCAAAATGGCGAAGTGGTGCAGGTCGGTACACCGGATGAAATTCTGAATAATCCGGCAAATGATTATGTGCGGACCTTCTTCCGCGGCGTGGATATTAGCCAGGTGTTTAGCGCCAAAGATATTGCCCGTCGTACCCCGAACGGCATTATTCGTAAAACGCCAGGTTTCGGTCCGCGCTCTGCTCTTAAGCTTCTGCAGGACGAAGACCGTGAATACGGTTATCTGGTTGAACGCGGCAATAAATTTGTCGGCGTTGTCTCCATCGATTCTCTCAAAACCGCGCTCAGCGAAAACCAGGGAATTGATGCGGCGTTAATTGACGCTCCGCTTGCCGTGGATGCCGAAACGCCGCTCAGCGAGTTGCTCTCTCACGTCGGCCAGGCACCCTGTGCCGTGCCGGTTATTGGTGAAGAACAACAGTACGTCGGCATCATCTCAAAACGGATGTTGCTGCAGGCTTTAGATCGCGAGGGGGCAAACCATGGCTGATCAATCTAACCCGTGGGGCACCACAGAGGCAGCAGACAGCGCTGCGCAATCTGCCGATGCGTGGGGTTCCACGCCAGCACCGGCCGATGGCGGTGGCGCGGCAGACTGGCTCAATAATGCGCCAGCACCGGCACCAGAACATTTCAATATTATGGATCCGTTCCACAAAACGCTGATCCCTCTGGACAGCTGGGTAACGGAGGGGATCGACTGGGTGGTTACCCATTTCCGTCCCGTCTTCCAGGGGATCCGCGTTCCGGTGGATTACATCCTCAACGGCTTCCAGCAGCTGATGCTGGGCATGCCCGCGCCGGTGGCGATTGTACTGTTCTCGCTGATCGCCTGGCAGTTTGGTAGCGCAGGCATGGGGATCGCCACGCTGATCTCGTTGATTGCGATTGGTGCCATTGGCGCGTGGTCGCAGGCGATGATCACCCTGGCACTGGTGTTGACCGCCCTGCTCTTCTGCATTGTCATTGGTTTGCCTACGGGGATCTGGCTGGCGCGCAGTCCACGGGCGGCGAAGATCGTTCGTCCGCTGCTGGATGCGATGCAAACCACGCCAGCGTTCGTTTATCTGGTGCCCATCGTCATGCTGTTCGGTATCGGCAACGTGCCGGGCGTGGTGGTGACCATTATCTTCGCCCTGCCGCCGATTATTCGTCTGACAATACTCGGGATTAACCAGGTGCCTGCGGATCTGATTGAGGCCTCCCGTTCGTTCGGTGCCAGCCCGCGGCAGATGCTGTTTAAGGTTCAGCTCCCGCTGGCAATGCCCACCATCATGGCGGGGGTTAACCAGACGCTGATGCTGGCGCTCTCGATGGTGGTGATCGCCTCGATGATTGCCGTTGGCGGGCTGGGTCAAATGGTACTGCGCGGTATTGGCCGCCTCGATATGGGGCTGGCGACCGTCGGCGGCGTGGGCATTGTGATCCTCGCCATTATCCTTGACCGCCTGACCCAGGCTGTCGGTCGTGATTCACGCAGTCGCGGCAACCGTCGCTGGTATACCACCGGCCCTGTCGGGTTACTCACCCGCCCATTCAGAAAATAAGGAACAACGATGCGACATAAGGTACTTTTTGCCACAGCGTTTGCCACCCTTGTCTCCACCAGCGCATTCGCCGCGGACCTGCCGGGTAAAGGCATTACCGTGCAGCCGGTGCAGAGCACCATTTCGGAAGAGAGCTTCCAGACGCTTATCGTCAGCCGCGCGCTGGAGAAGCTGGGTTATACGGTCAATACGCCGAGCGAAGTGGATTACAACGTCGGCTACACCTCGATTGCCTCCGGTGATGCGACCTTCACTGCCGTCAACTGGCAGCCGCTGCACGACGATATGTACGCCGCGGCTGGCGGTGATAAGAAGTTCTACCGTGAAGGCACCTTCGTGACCGGTGCGGCGCAGGGTTATCTGATCGACAAGAAAACCGCCGACCAGTACCACATCACCAATATTGAGCAGCTGAAAGATCCGAAGATCGCCAAACTGTTCGACACTAACGGCGACGGCAAAGCCGATATGATGGGCTGCTCGCCGGGCTGGGGTTGTGAAGCGGTGATTAACCACCAGAACAAAGCGTACGGTCTGGCGAAAACCGTCGACGTGAGCCACGGCAACTACTCAGCGATGATGGCCGACACCATCGCCCGCTTTAAAGAGGGCAAACCGGTGATTTATTACACCTGGACCCCGTACTGGGTGAGCGACGTGCTGAAACCGGGTAAAGATGTGGTGTGGCTGCAGGTGCCGTTCTCCTCCCTGCCGGGCGAGCAGAAAGATATCGACACCAAACTGCCGAACGGCATGAACTATGGCTTCCCGGTGAATACGATGCATATCGTCGCCAACAAAGCCTGGGCGGAGAAAAACCCGGCCGCCGCCAAACTGTTCTCGGTAATGAAGCTGCCGCTGGCGGACATCAACGCCCAGAATGCGATGATGCACGCGGGCAAATCGTCTGAGGCGGATGTGAAGGGCCACGTTGACGGCTGGATTAAAGCCCACCAGCAGCAGTTTGATGGCTGGGTGAAGGAAGCGCTTGAGGCGCAGAAGTAAGTTTTTCCCCTCACCCCGGTTCTCTTAATCATTCCCTCTCCCTGTGGGAGAGGGATCCCCATCAATAATGCCTGCACAGACGGCCCCCTCTCCCTTTGGGAGAGGGCTGGGGTGAGGGGGAACATACGGCTATGGAGGTCATTCCGTTCACTTCATGTTCCTTGCTACTCTGCAACAATATGATCCGTGAACGTGCCAGGGCGGCTCAATCGCCGCCGCCCTGGCGACCCGGGCTCCCGGCGGTAAATCGCCGCTTCGCGGTGCCCTCGGCTTATTCCTTCCGGCTTATCGGGGACGGGCGGATGTAACGTCCCTGTAAAGCCGCCCTCTCGGCGCATCCATGCGCCTCGCCCCGGCCTGCAGGAAACGCCTCAGCGATTTACAGCCGGACCAGGGCGTCGCTGTAAGTCATTAATTTTTCTGAAACAACTTTCGTCGCTTCCGGTAAAAAATTACTGGGGAACCCTCAGCCATGTGGGAGAGGGCCGGGGTGAGGGCACCAGACCGCACCATCCCCTAAACCGCACAATCCATCACCCAACAATCCCCCATCCTTCACAATCATTGGTTATTATTGTTTCCGGAAAAATAATCACTTAACTAATGATTTCTGAAACCCATGACAAAAACATCTCAGGGGCTTAGCCCCGCGCTTATTCTTTTAATGTCCGTGGCAACGGGTCTGGCGGTCGCCAGTAACTACTACGCTCAACCTCTGCTTGATACCATCGCCCGGGCGTTTAACCTTTCTGCCAGCTCGGCAGGCTTTATTGTCACCGCCGCGCAGCTCGGCTATGCCGCCGGGCTGCTGTTCCTGGTGCCGCTCGGCGACATGTTTGAGCGCCGGATGCTGATTGTCTCCATGACCCTGTTGGCCGCAGGCGGCATGCTGATCACCGCCAGCAGCCACTCTTTAACAATGATGATTATCGGCACCGCGCTGACGGGTCTGTTCTCCGTGGTGGCGCAAATTCTGGTTCCACTGGCCGCCACCCTCGCCGCACCGGAAAAGCGCGGCAAAGTGGTGGGCACTATCATGAGCGGCCTGCTGCTGGGGATACTGCTGGCACGTACCGTAGCAGGTCTGCTGGCCAGCCTTGGCGGCTGGCGTACCGTCTACTGGGTGGCAAGCGTGCTGATGGTGGTGATGGCGCTCGCGCTCTGGCGCGGCTTGCCGAAGGTGAAGCAGGAAAATCACCTGAACTACCCTCAGCTTCTGGCCTCCGTGTTCAGCCTCTTTACCCGGGATAAACTCCTGCGCACCCGCGCGCTGCTGGGATGTTTCACCTTCGCCAACTTCAGCATCTTATGGACGTCGATGGCCTTTCTGCTGGCTGCACCGCCATTTAACTATTCCGAAGGGGTGATTGGTCTGTTTGGTCTGGCCGGTGCGGCGGGGGCCCTCGGCGCGCGTCCGGCAGGCGGGCTGGCCGATAAGGGCAAATCTCACATGACCACCAGCGCGGGACTGGTGCTGCTTCTGCTCTCCTGGGCGGCCATCTGGTACGGTCATACCTCCGTGCTGGCGCTGATCGTCGGCATTCTGGTGCTCGACCTCACCGTACAGGGCGTGCATATCACTAACCAGACCGTGATTTACCGCTTGAAGCCAGACGCGCGAAACCGTCTTACTGCCGGGTACATGACCAGCTACTTCATCGGCGGTGCTGCGGGCTCGTTAATTTCCGCCTCGGCGTGGCAGCATGGCGGGTGGACAGGCGTGTGCGCGACAGGAGCCGTTGTCGCCGCACTAAACCTGGTAGTATGGTGGCGCGGATACCATCGTCAGGAAGCCATTCACTAAGTTTTACATAGCTTTGGGCCTCTTAGGGTGTAAAGGGGCCCCTCACTCTGTTAATGTAAACGTAATCATTTATCCCAGAAATTTTAATGTGGGTGACATATTTTCAAACGGCATGAATAGTTCAGACCCCTGTCCTCACATCCTCTCTTTCGCGGGTTCACCCCCCTCTCTTTCTGTGCTCACCGGGTCACGGACTTACCCGGCGCTTTCTGATAGTGACATTAGTTTGGCGGATTTAACCGCACAAATAATTCATTTACATTATTTGTCACTATCGTTACTATATCGGCTGTAATTAATGAGGTTATGCCCAAATGGATAGTTCGTTTACGCCCATTGAACAAATGCTTAAATTCCGCGCCAGTCGTCATGAGGACTTCCCGTATCAGGAAATCCTGCTGACCCGCCTGTGCATGCACATGCAGGGGAAACTGCTGGATAACCGTAATAAGATGCTGAAAGCTCAAGGGATTAACGAGACGTTGTTTATGGCGTTGATTACGCTGGAGTCTCAGGAAAATCACAGTATTCAGCCGTCTGAGCTAAGCTGCGCGCTGGGTTCGTCCCGTACTAACGCCACCCGTATCGCTGATGAGCTGGAAAAGCGCGGCTGGATTGAACGCCGTGAAAGCGATAACGACCGCCGTTGCCTGCATCTGCAACTGACCGACAAAGGTCACCAATTCCTGCGTGAGGTGCTGCCACCTCAGCACAACTGCCTGCACAAACTCTGGTCTGTTCTCAGCACAAGCGAGCGCGACCAGCTTGAGCACATCACTCGCAAGCTGCTCACCCGTCTGGATCAGATGGATGAAGATGGCGCCATCCTTGAGGCGCTGCGCTAACGCGACGACACGCTCGAACATCCAGATTTAATAAAAGAAAACTGACAGGCCAGCACGTGACACTGCTGGCCTTTCTGACAACAGGTCGGCTCAGCCGATGTGAAAATAAGAAGATCGTGGAGAACAACAATGAGCGCAAATGCGGAGAACACAACCCCGCAGCAACCGGCCAACAAGAAAGGCAAACGTAAGAGCGCCCTTCTTCTGTTGACCTTGCTCTTTATCATTATTGCCGTGGCATATGGGATCTATTGGTTTTTAGTATTGCGTCATGCAGAAGAGACAGACGACGCATACGTGGCAGGGAATCAGGTACAAATTATGGCGCAGGTGTCGGGCAGCGTGACGAAAGTCTGGGCTGACAATACCGACTTTGTGCAAAAAGGGGATGTGCTGGTCACGCTGGATCCGACCGACGCTCAACAGGCGTTTGAAAAAGCACAGACCGCGCTGGCCTCCAGCGTGCGTCAGACCCGTCAGCTGATGATCAACAGTAAGCAGCTGCAGGCCAACATCGACGTGCAGAAAACCGCACTCGCCCAGGCACAGAGCGACCTGAACCGTCGCGTGCCGCTCGGCACGGCCAATCTGATTGGCCGTGAAGAGCTGCAGCACGCCCGCGATGCCGTTGCCAGCGCCCAGGCGCAGCTGGATGTGGCTATTCAGCAGTACAACGCAAACCAGGCGATGATTCTCGGTACCAGCCTTGAAAACCAGCCTGCGGTACAACAGGCGGCGACCGAAGTGCGTAACGCATGGCTTGCCCTGCAGCGTACCAAAATCGTCAGCCCGATGACCGGCTACGTCTCCCGTCGTTCCGTACAGCCAGGCGCGCAGATCAGCCCAACCACGCCGCTGATGGCGGTCGTGCCGGCGGACAATCTGTGGGTTGATGCGAACTTCAAAGAGACGCAGCTTGCCCATATGCGTATCGGCCAGACCGCAACTGTTATCAGCGACATTTACGGCGACGACGTGAAGTACACCGGTAAAGTGGTGGGTCTGGATATGGGTACCGGCAGCGCCTTCTCGCTGCTGCCTGCGCAAAACGCCACCGGTAACTGGATCAAAGTGGTGCAGCGTCTGCCTGTGCGTATCGAGCTTGATCCTAAACAGCTGGCAGACCATCCGCTGCGTATTGGCCTCTCCACGCTGGTAACGGTGGATACCGCTAACCGCGACGGCCAGATCCTGGCAAGCCAGGTACGCAGCACCCCGGCTTATGAAAGTAACGCCCGTGAAATTAGCCTCGATCCGGTCAACAAGCTGATCGATGACATCGTGAAGGCAAACGCCGGTTAATCCGAAGGTGAGCGTTATGCAACAGCAAAAGCCGCAAAAACCGCTGGAAGGCGCGCAGCTGGTCATTATGACCATTGCGCTGTCGCTGGCGACATTCATGCAGGTGCTGGACTCCACCATCGCAAACGTGGCGATCCCGACGATCGCCGGGAACCTTGGCTCGTCATTGAGCCAGGGAACCTGGGTCATTACCTCGTTCGGGGTGGCAAACGCCATCTCCATTCCGATTACCGGCTGGCTGGCGAAGCGCGTCGGTGAGGTGAAGTTGTTCCTGTGGTCAACGGTGGCGTTTGTGCTGGCCTCCTGGGCGTGCGGGATGTCCAGCAGCCTGACGATGCTGATTTTCTTCCGCGTCATCCAGGGGATTGTCGCCGGGCCGCTGATCCCCCTTTCGCAAAGTTTGCTGCTGAGTAACTACCCGCCTGCAAAACGCTCCGTCGCGCTGGCGCTGTGGTCAATGACCGTGATCGTCGCGCCTATCTGCGGGCCGATTCTCGGCGGGTACATCAGCGATAACTACCACTGGGGCTGGATCTTCTTCATCAACGTTCCGATTGGAGCGGTTGTGGTTCTGATGACGCTGCAATCCTTGCGCGGTCGTGAGACCCGTACCGAACAGCGGCGAATCGACAGCATTGGTCTGGCGCTGCTGATCCTCGGTATCGGCAGTCTGCAGATCATGCTCGACCGGGGTAAGGAGCTGGACTGGTTCAACTCGCAGGAGATCATCATCCTGACCATTGTCGCGGTGGTGTCGCTGAGCTTCCTGATTGTCTGGGAGCTGACCGACGACAACCCGATAGTCGATCTCTCGCTGTTTAAGTCGCGAAATTTCACCATCGGCTGTCTGTGTATCAGCCTCGCCTATATGCTCTACTTCGGCGCGATTGTTCTGCTGCCGCAGCTGCTGCAGGAGGTGTATGGCTATACCGCGACCTGGGCGGGTCTGGCCTCTGCGCCTGTTGGGGTGATCCCGGTGCTGCTGTCGCCAATCATTGGCCGCTTTGCCCATAAGCTCGATATGCGCAGGCTGGTGACCTTCAGCTTCATTATGTATGCGGTGTGCTTCTACTGGCGGGCGTATACCTTTGAACCGGGGATGGACTTTGGCGCCTCTGCGTGGCCGCAGTTTATTCAGGGCTTCGCGGTAGCGTGCTTCTTTATGCCGCTGACCACCATCACGCTGTCTGGCTTACCGCCTGAGCGTCTGGCGGCCGCGTCGAGCCTGTCGAACTTTACCCGTACATTAGCGGGCTCCATCGGGACATCGATCACCACCACGCTGTGGACAAACCGGGAATCGATGCACCATGCGCAGCTGACCGAAGCGGTAAATCCGTACAACCCGAATGCGCAGCAGATGTATAGCCAACTTCAGGGGATGGGCATGACGGAACAGCAGGCGTCCGGCTGGATTGCCCAGCAGATCACCAACCAGGGGCTGATTATCTCGGCTAACGAGATTTTCTGGATATCCGCGGGGATCTTCATCGTCCTGCTGGGGCTGGTGTGGTTTGCCAGACCGCCGTTTGGTGCCGGCGGTGGAGGGGGTGGCGCGCACTAGTCCTCTGCGTGAAATGCCCGGTGGCGCTACGCTTACCGGGCCTACGATATGTGCACATCCGGCAAAACCCGCGCTGTTGTCCAAAACGCGACAGCAATTGTCACATCCGATAAAGCAGCGCTCCTGAAATCGATTCACGATAGTGAAAAGACAACAGGAGCGCATCATGCTGAACACACCCGCCGACAAGTACCAGCCTTATCCCGTTATTTCTCTTCCCGACCGTCGCTGGCCTGAGCAACGCATCACCCATGCCCCGCGCTGGCTCTCAACCGATTTACGCGATGGCAACCAGGCCCTGGCCGAACCCATGGACAGCACGCGCAAGCTGCAGTTCTGGGATCTGCTGTTAAGCTGCGGGTTTAAAGAGATTGAAGTTGCCTTTCCTTCTGCCTCGCAGACGGATTTCAACTTTGTTCGCCAGTTGATTGAAGAGAATCGCATCCCGGATGACGTCACAATTCAGGTATTAACCCAGGCACGGGAAGACCTGATCGTCCGCACCTTTGAATCGTTACGTGGCGCGAAACAGGCCACCGTCCATCTGTATAACGCCACCGCCCCGCTGTTTCGCCGCCTGGTGTTCGGCCTGGAGAAAGCGCAAATCGTTGAGCTGGCAACACGCTCCACGCGGCTTATCCGCACGCTGTGCGAAGAGAACCCGGAGACCCGCTGGCAGTACGAATACTCCCCGGAGACCTTCTGCTTTACCGAGCCGGAGTTTGCGCTGGAGATTTGTGAAGCGGTGGCGGAGATCTGGCAGCCCTGCGCCGAACGGCCCATGGTGATCAACTTACCGGCCACCGTGGAGGTCAGCACGCCAAACGTGTATGCCGATCAGATCGAGTATTTCTGCCGCCACTTTAGCCGTCGCACCGATGTTTGCATCAGCGTTCACCCGCATAATGACCGCGGCACCGGCGTGGCCAGCGCGGAGCTGGCGGTGATGGCGGGTGCGGACCGGGTGGAAGGCTGTCTGTTTGGCAACGGCGAACGCACGGGTAACGTCTGCCTGGTAACGCTGGCGATGAATCTCTACAGCCAGGGGATCAGCCCGAATCTCAACTTTAGCGATATGAACCGGGTGGTAGAAGTGGTGGAAGCCTGCAACCAGCTTCCGGTACACCCGCGCCATCCGTGGGCGGGACGGCTGGCCTATACCGCCTTCTCGGGCTCGCATCAGGACGCCATCAAAAAAGGCTTTGATGCCCGCAAACCGGGCGAGCGCTGGGAGATGCCGTACCTGCCCGTCGATCCGCAGGATATCGGCTGCACGTATGAAGCGGTGATCAGGGTTAACAGCCAGTCCGGGAAAAGCGGCAGCGCCTGGCTCATCGAGCAGAATCATGGTCTGAAGTTGCCCCGCGCGTTGCAGCAGGATTTTAGCCAGCATGTGCAGCAGGAGACCGATCGCCATGGTAAAGAGATGACGCAGCACGCCCTGTGGCAGCTGTTTCGCAGCCGCTACGGGCTGGTCGCAGACCCACACTTTGCCCTGCAATCTTATCGCAGCGACAGTCAGCAGGACGGTCAGTTACGTTTGACGGCAAGCGTCGTGACGCAGGGCGCAACGCGCCAGCTTGAAGGCCAGGGCAACGGGCTGTTATCCGCGGCAGCCAGTGGGTTAAGCCGCTGGCTCAACACCCCGTTTGTGATTAAAGACTACCACGAACATACGCTGGGGGAGCGCAGCGACAGCCGCTCGGTGGCTTACATCCGCTGCCTGTTCCAGGACGGCAGCAGCCGCTGGGGAGTGGGCATTGACAGTGACGTGGCGCGCGCCTCGCTCCAGGCGCTGTTTAATGCGGTGAGCTGTCTTTGAAGTAATCGCTGGGTGATGTCCCCATCACCCGGCGAAACATCGCGGTAAAGGCGCTGTGGCTACCGTAGCCCAGATCCAGAGCCACGCGTAACACGGGCTGCCCCTGAGCCAGCCGTTGCAACGCCTCCAGCAGGCGCGCCCTTCTCAACCACTCTGCGTAGCGTAAACCGGTCTGCTGTTGAAAATGACGGTTCAGTGTGCGCTCGCTCATGCCTGCGCAGCTCGCCGCCTCAGTACTGCTCCAGCTTTCACCGGGTGCCTGGCGGATCCGCTGGCAAAGCTGGCGTAACGGCTCGCTTTCCGGCTCCGGCAGATGAAACGGCAGCACTGGCATCAAACGGATCTCATCCAGAATCAGCTCATACACCCGCTCGTCGCGGCTCCCCGGCGAGTAAGACTCATCAAGCAGCAGGGAAGCGAGGATCAGTTCGCGTAACAGCGACGAGATCTGCACGATCTGGCAGGTTGCAGGGAGATCGGCCCGCGCCAGCGGATCGATAAACAGCGTACGCGCCGCCACGTTGCCGGTGATGCGAAGCGAGTGTTGCGTTCCTGCTGGCAGCCAGACGCCACGGCCCGGCGGAACAACCCAACAGCCCGATGCGGTATCCACTCTTACCACCCCGCTCAGGGTGTGCAGCAGCTGGGCACAATCGTGCTGGTGCCACGGCTCGCTGTCACCATGAACGTAATCATGGGCAAACGGAACGAGGGGACGATGGGTAAAGGAGAAGGTAGACGTTGTGGTCATGGGTTAAACAACCCTCACCCTACCCTCTCCCGGTGGGAGAGGGAAAAGGTGCACTAGATGTGCAGTTCCTGCAGTTTTTCTTTTGGCAGGGCCAGCTCTTCGTTGCTGTTGACGCGAACATCACGCTCGATGATGTGACGCGCGATCTCCCGGGCTTCTTCCAGAGAGTGCATCTGGTATGTGCCGCACTGGTAGACGTTCAGCTCGGGGATCTGGTTCTGCTCTTTTACCTTCAGCACGTCCTGCATGGCCGCTTTCCAGGCATCAGCAACACGCTTCTCTTCAGGCTGGCCGATCAGGCTCATGTAAAAACCGGTACGGCAGCCCATCGGAGAGATATCGATAATCTCCACGCCGTTACCGTTCAGGTGGTCACGCATAAAACCAGCAAACAGGTGTTCCAGGGTATGAATGCCCTTTTCCGGCATCACTTCTTTATTCGGCACGCAGAAGCGCAGATCGAAAACGGTGATCGTGTCGCCGTGCGGGGTGTTCATGGTCTTCGCCACGCGGACTGCAGGTGCTTCCATACGGGTATGGTCGACAGTAAAGCTATCTAATAACGGCATACGTCACCTCCGATAGTGATTTTTTTTAAAATAAACTGAACTCTTCTACAGAATGCACGTCTGAGTATATGAAAGACGCGCATTTGTTATCATCATCCCTGAATTCAGAGATGTATATTTTGGCCACAGCGATGTGGCCTTTTTCTTTTCTGCTTAAGCCTGCTTCGCCAGAAACGCCTCAAACGACTCCGTATCCGCCGCTTCGACCTCTTTCTGACGTACGACAGACGCATCGCGCTCCGCCGCAAAATCCGCTTCGCTCAGGATCTCTAATGGCTCCTGCATCAGCATTTCACGGTACTCCGCGGAGAGGGCACGCCCTGTTCCGCCGATGCCCTGATCAATCATAGAACGCAGAATACGCGCCGAGAATGTCAGCTCCGGGTTATCAAAGCATTCCACCAGCTGGTCGCAGACCTGTTGATACGCTTCGCCACCGTAAAGGCTGTCCATTGTCTGGGCAACGCGCTTCAGGTCGCGGAACAGATCTTTACCCACTTTAGGCAGCGGGAACTGCGCCGTTTCACAGCCGATACCCAGCGTCAGGCCCGGTTTGCGTCCTTCCAGGATCACGCGGTTCCAGTTAGTGCGGGTACAGAGCAGTTCGTCTGAACTCATTTCCGGCGCATCGGCCAGCACACACCAGACCATAAACAGATCCAGGAAGCGAACCTGCTGCTCATCAACACCGACCGGTGAGAACGGGTTGATATCGAGTGAGCGCACTTCAATGTATTCGATCCCGCCGCGCTGCAGCGCATCCGACGGGGTTTCACCGCTGCGCGTCACGCGCTTCGGACGAATCGGTGCGTACAGTTCGTTTTCAATCTGCAGCACATTGCTGTTGATTTGCAGACGTTTGCCGTCTTTTTCGAGGCCGATTTTCTCGTACTCTTCCGACGGGGTTTTGATCGCCCGCTTCAATCCTGCCACATATTCGTGCAATTCGTTAAACGTAATACCGAGATTGCTTTGCGATTTATTGGTATAGCCAAGGTCGCTCAGACGCAGCGAGGTGGCATACGGCAGGTAGTACATTCCGCACGCGGTCTTCTCGAACGGTAGCGTCGTCGGTTTCCCCTGCAGGAACGAGGAGCATATAGCCGGAGACGCACCAAACAGGTAAGGAATAACCCAGCCAAAACGATAATAGTTGCGGATCAGGCGGAAATAACCCGCGGAGATCGCGTCCTTATCCGTTTCACCGCATTTCGCCTGCCAGAAAGCCATCGGCAAAGAGAAGTTGTAATGTACGCCTGAGATCGTCTGCATCAACGCGCCGTAGCGGTTTTTCAGCCCCTCGCGATACAGCGTTTTCAGTCGACCGATATTCGACGTGCCGTATTGCGCCAGTTCAATCTCCTGCCCCTGCTCGATATAGCAGGGCATGCTGAGCGGCCACATACGCTCATCGCCCATATTTCGGGCGGTGTAGCGATGGATGTCGCGCAATATCGTCAGCATATGATCAATATCACCGTCCACCGGAGTGATAAATTCCAGCAGTGCTTCAGCGAAATCGGTAGTGATCCATTTATGTGTCAGCGCCGAGCCTAACGCCTTCGGGTGACCCGTCGTCGCTAAGCTACCATCCGCGTTTACGCGCAGCGTTTCACGCTCAAGGCCACGCTGAATACCCTTCAGTGCCTGAGGGTGGTTTTCCAGCCAGGCCAGCGCCTGTGATACGTCCGGGATCAAATTGACCTCCCGCCTGTCAAAGTAATGTTACTCAGCATAATTGTAATGGTTGACGATTGAAGGTCGCGTATTCATTCCACCAATTAGTGCCACCACGTCATACCCTGTAGTGTTGCCCACGCCACAAGAACATAGCGCAACGCCTTGCCAAGGCACAAAAAAAAGAGCACCGGCCCCCAGGAGATGCGCATCCATCCCGCCAGCAGACACAGTAAATCGCCTATTACAGGCATCCAGCTTAATAACAGCGTGGCAGCGCCATAGCGTTTTAGCCAGCCGACTGCCTTTTCCTGCCAGCGCGATTTTTCACGCAGCGGAAAGAAACGCCCAAGAATAACGTTAGTCAGCCCTCCAAGGCTATTACCCATTGTTGCTATTAACACAAGCAACCAGGGCTGACTCACGCCAGACAACAGCATCGCCACCAGCACCACTTCCGAATTACCCGGTAAGAGCGTAGCACTTAAAAAACTGCTGGCGAATAATGATAAAAGTGACAGCGCGTCACTCACAGTAAGCGAACATCCACCGCATCCATTCCGGCAGCATGCGCGGCCTGAATGCCAAAGTCGGCATCTTCAAAGACAACGCATTTTGCCGCCGGCACACCCATTCGTTCTGCACAAAGCAGGAAGGTGTCCGGTGCGGGTTTGTGATTGTTAACATGGTCGGCGGCAACCACAGCAGAAAAATAGTGGCGCAGGCCAAGATGATTGAGCAGCGCTTCGGCGATGGCGCTTTCGCTGCCCGTGCCGACCGACATCGGGCGACGTCCGTGCCACTCTTTTACCACGTCAATAAGCGGCAGAGGACGCACGGTATCCAGCAGGATAGCTTTGACTGCATCGGTTTTTTCACGCGCGAGCTGGTGCGGATCGAGATCGGCCTGATTAAGTTCAATCACGGCCTGTGCGATACGCCAGGTAGGAGATCCGTTGAGGGCTATCATCGCCTGGAGATCGAAGCGCATACCGTAACGTCCAAGAACGTCCGTCCAGGCCTGGCGATGCGTGGGTTCGGTATCCAGAAGCGTGCCATCCATATCGAAGATCAAACCGTCATACTGTGCGTACATCGTGCTCTCGCTAACCGATTAACAAAGGGTTACTTTATCGTAAACGGGCGTTTTTGTCGCTGACAGAGAGTGTGATTGCTGACGGAACGTCGAAGGAATAAACAAACCAGGAGAAGATGGTGCATCCGGGAGGATTCGAACCTCCGACCGCTCGGTTCGTAGCCGAGTACTCTATCCAGCTGAGCTACGGATGCATCGGGATTTACTGCTATTGCTGCTGATACTTGGTGTCACTTCAAAAGCAACACAAAGTAATAGATGGTGCATCCGGGAGGATTCGAACCTCCGACCGCTCGGTTCGTAGCCGAGTACTCTATCCAGCTGAGCTACGGATGCATCAGGGTACTGCTTTCAGAAATAGTAAATGGTGCATCCGGGAGGATTCGAACCTCCGACCGCTCGGTTCGTAGCCGAGTACTCTATCCAGCTGAGCTACGGATGCATCGGGATTTACTACTGTACTGCTCGATGTTCATATCACTTCTAAAGCAATATGAAGTAATAGATGGTGCATCCGGGAGGATTCGAACCTCCGACCGCTCGGTTCGTAGCCGAGTACTCTATCCAGCTGAGCTACGGATGCAAAATGGCGGTGAGGCGGGGATTCGAACCCCGGATGCAGCTTTTGACCGCATACTCCCTTAGCAGGGGAGCGCCTTCAGCCTCTCGGCCACCTCACCACACAACGCCTCTTTCGAGTGCTTCGAGCCACTCGTTAAGAGCTTCTCGTCGCTGCGTGGCGCATATATTACTTTCTGGGACTTATAAGTCAAACAATTTTCCAAAAGCTTTTATCGTTTGCACAAATCACAGGCAATTCGCATGTAAAAGCCGCAAAGAGAGTGTTTTATAAGCGGATTTTGCAGGCATCCTCCCAGAAATCTATGAAGAGAAGCGTGTGGTTTGGACGAGATAAGCTGGCGAGAGTGGTTAAAAACAGAGCGATTGAAATCGAACGGTAACTTTAAGCAGGAAAAATAACAGGAGGGGTTGCGTCTCGCCCGACAGCGAGACGCGACAATATCAGTAACTGGACTGCTGGGATTTTTCAGCCTGGATACGCTGGTAGATCTCTTCACGGTGGACAGATACTTCTTTAGGAGCGTTAACACCAATACGTACCTGGTTACCCTTTACCCCTAAAACTGTCACGGTGACCTCATCCCCAATCATGAGGGTCTCACCAACTCGACGAGTCAGAATCAGCATTCTTTGCTCCTTGAAAGATTAAAAGAGTCGGGTCTCTTGTATCCCGGCATTATCCATCATATAACGCCAAAAAGTAAGCGATGACAAACACGTAAAGTGTAAGCAGTCACGGCATCACATTCTGTTAAACGTAAGTTTAGCCGATATACACAAACTCAACCTGACTTTATCGTTATCGATAGTGCAGTGAACAAGACGCCATAACGTTACCGCTATGGGTCTGTTTGTGCTTTGTAGTTATTACAGTTTCGCGCTTACCCAGCTTTCAACGCTGGCCAATGCCGCAGGAAGTGCCGCCGCATCCGTACCACCGGCTTGCGCCATGTCCGGACGACCGCCACCTTTGCCACCCACCTGCTGGGCAACCATGCCAATCAGTTCCCCTGCTTTAACGCGGTCGGTCACATCCTTAGAGACGCCCGCAATCAGAGAAACCTTACCTTCTGCTACCGTCGCCAGTACGATAACCGTCGAACCAAGCTGGTTCTTGAGATCGTCGACCATGGTACGCAGCATCTTAGGCTCTACACCTGCCAGATCGCTGACAAGCAGTTTGACGCCCTTAATGTCTACAGCTTTGCTGGAGAGGTTTGCACTCTCCTGCGCCGCAGCCTGCTCTTTCAGCTGCTGCAGCTCTTTTTCCAGCTGGCGAGTACGATCCAACGCAACACGCACTTTCTCGCCCAGATTCTGGGTATCGCCTTTCAACAGCTGCGCGATATCGTGCAACTGGTCGCTCTGCGCATGCAGGCTGGCAATCGCGCCTTCACCGGTCACCGCTTCAATACGACGCACACCTGCCGCCGTACCGGATTCAGAAACGATGCGGAACAGACCGATATCACCGGTACGCGATGCGTGTGTACCACCGCACAGCTCGGTAGAGAAGTCGCCCATGCTCAATACGCGAACACGGTCGTCATATTTCTCACCAAACAGGGCCATCGCACCTTTTTTCTTCGCCGCGTCGAGATCCATAATGTGGGTTTCGATTGGCAGGTTACGACGGATTTGCGCGTTCACCAGATCTTCCACCGCACGGATCTCAGACGGTTTCATCGCTTCAAAATGCGAGAAGTCGAAACGCAGCACTTTGTCGTTAACCAGAGAACCTTTCTGTGCAACATGCGTTCCCAGAACCTCACGCAGTGCAGCGTGCATCAGGTGCGTTGCCGAGTGGTTCAGACGGATGCGTGCGCGGCGCGCTTCGTCAACATTAGCCTGAACGCCCTCGCCCACTTTCAGGGAGCCTGAAACCAGTTTACCCAGATGACCAATCGCCTGGCCGTATTTCTGAGTGTCGTTCACACTGAAGCTGAAACCATTGCCTTTCAGTTCGCCTTTATCGCCAACCTGACCACCGGATTCCGCATAGAACGGGGTTTTATCCAGAATGACAACTGCATCCTGACCTGCACTGATACTGTCTACGGCTTTGCCGTCAACAAACAGGGCGGTCACTTTGCCAGTCAGTTCCAGCGCTTCATAACCTTTGAATTCAGACGCGCTATCCACGCGGATCATCGCGTTGTAGTCTGCGCCAAAACCGCTGGACTCACGCGCACGACGACGCTGCTCTTCCATCGCCGCTTCGAAGCCCGCTTCGTCCACTTTGATGTTGCGCTCACGGCAAACGTCCGCCGTCAGGTCAACCGGGAAGCCGTAAGTGTCGTACAGGCGGAAGGCGGTTTCGCCATCCAGCGTGTCGCCCTTAAGCTTAGCGAGTTCTTCATCCAGCAGCGCCAGACCACGCTCCAGCGTACGTGCAAACTGCTCTTCTTCAGTTTTCAGTACTTGCTCAACCTGCGCCTGCTGGCGTTTCAGCTCGTCACCTGCAGAACCCATTACGCCAATCAGTGGCCCAACGAGCTTATAGAAGAAGGTGTCCTTCGCGCCCAGCATGTTGCCGTGACGGATCGCACGACGAATGATACGACGCAGCACATAGCCACGGTTTTCATTCGACGGAATAACACCGTCAGCAATCAGGAACGCACAGGAACGGATATGGTCTGCGATTACGCGCAGTGATTTGTTGTTCAGATCGGTCGCGCCGGTCACTTCTGCAACGGCTTTGATCAGGGTACTGAACAGATCAATTTCGTAGTTGGAGTTAACGTGCTGCAGAACAGCCGCAATACGCTCCAGGCCCATACCGGTATCAACGGACGGTTTTGGCAGCGGCTCCATGGTGCCGTCGGCCTGACGGTTGAACTGCATGAAGACGATGTTCCAGATCTCAATGTAGCGATCGCCGTCTTCTTCGGGGCTGCCTGGAGGGCCACCCCAGATGTGGTCGCCGTGATCGTAGAAGATCTCGGTGCATGGACCGCAAGGGCCGGTATCACCCATCTGCCAGAAGTTGTCAGACGCGTACGGTGCGCCTTTGTTGTCACCGATGCGAATAATACGTTCGCGCGGGATACCGACTTCTTTTTCCCAGATTTCGTAGGCTTCGTCATCGGTTTCATAGACGGTAACCCACAGACGCTCTTTCGGCAGGTTGAACCAGTTTTCACCAGTCAGCAGTTCCCACGCGTATTGAATAGCATCATGTTTGAAATAGTCGCCGAAGCTGAAGTTACCCAGCATTTCGAAGAAGGTATGGTGGCGCGCGGTGTAACCGACGTTTTCCAGGTCGTTGTGTTTACCGCCCGCACGCACGCAACGCTGTGAGGTTGTGGCGCGGGAATAATTACGCTTGTCGAGACCAAGGAACACATCCTTGAACTGGTTCATCCCGGCGTTGGTAAACAGCAGAGTTGGGTCGTTGTTCGGCACCAGGGAGCTGCTGGCAACAACCTGGTGTCCCTTACTATGGAAAAAATCGAGAAACGCCTGACGGATCTCAGCGGTGCTCTTGCTCATAATTATCCTGAAATCAAGCTAACGAAATGTCGTAGCAAGCCGGTATCGGTAAACCCCTGGACAGACCTGCTACTGGAAAAAGTGGGAATAAGATAAGTTTTCTTTGGTGGGAAGTAAAATCCCGCATGCGTTCAATCGGCAAAATTACGCCAGATATCCTGAATATCTTCCATCAGAAAGCCGCGGTAGAGCAAAAAGCGCTGGATTTTGACTTTTTCTGAAAATTCACGCGGCAGCGGTTCACCGTATTTACGAATCGCCTGCTCTTTTGCCAGCGCACACCAGTCGGTGTCACAGTCGCGCATTGCTTTTTCGATGGACTCACGGGCAACGCCCTTCTGGTTCAGCTCCTGACGGATACGCGCCGGACCGTATCCCTTGCGGCCACGGCTGGCCAGGAACCGGGAAGCAAAACGGTCGTCATCCAGATAGTGATGCTCGTAGCACCAGGCAATCACCCGGTCATAATCTTCCGCGGTGGCATCAATCTCTTCCGGCCCATTTTTACTCATCACCGGGGCCGACAGTTTACGCCGCAGCTCTTGTTCACTGTGGTCACGCACGGCAAGGATCCGCACCGCGCGGTCCAGTAATCGCGCATAAGCGGGTCGACGCGTTGTGAATTCGCTCATAAAAAACCTGCTGGTTCAGAAATGCAAAAAGGGCCGCATCAGCAGCCCTTCATTTTTAAACGAAAGCCTTAAAAGTCTTCGTTAGTTTCTTCAGCATCCGCACCATCAACCACGAAATCAGGTTTAGAGTCCTGGTTGTTCAGCAGAAGCTCACGCACTTTCTTCTCGATCTCTTTCGCTGCAGCCGGGTTCTCTTTCAGCCAGGAGATCGCATTCGCTTTACCCTGACCAATTTTATCGCCGTTGTAGCTGTACCATGCGCCCGCTTTTTCGATCAGCTTCTCTTTCACGCCCAGGTCAACCAGTTCGCCGAAGAAGTTGATACCTTCACCGTAGAGGATCTGGAATTCAGCCTGTTTGAACGGCGCGGCGATCTTGTTCTTCACGACCTTCACGCGGGTTTCACTCCCCACTACGTTCTCACCCTCTTTCACCGCGCCGATACGGCGGATATCCAGACGGACAGAAGCATAGAATTTCAGCGCGTTACCACCGGTGGTGGTTTCCGGGTTACCGAACATCACGCCAATTTTCATACGGATCTGGTTGATGAAGATCAGCAGCGTGTTGGACTGCTTCAGGTTACCGGCCAGCTTACGCATTGCCTGGCTCATCATACGTGCCGCGAGGCCCATGTGAGAGTCGCCGATTTCGCCTTCGATTTCCGCTTTTGGCGTCAGCGCAGCAACGGAGTCGACCACGATAACGTCAACCGCACCGGAACGCGCCAGCGCGTCACAAATCTCCAGCGCCTGTTCACCTGTATCTGGCTGAGAACACAGCAGGTTATCGATATCCACGCCCAGCTTACGAGCATAAACAGGGTCCAGCGCGTGCTCGGCATCGATAAAGGCACAGGTTTTACCTTCGCGCTGCGCCGCGGCAATCACCTGCAGCGTCAGGGTGGTTTTACCGGAGGATTCTGGCCCGTAGATCTCTACGATACGGCCCATTGGCAGACCGCCCGCGCCCAGCGCGATATCCAGAGAAAGCGAACCGGTGGAGATCGTTTCCACATCCATGGTACGGTCTTCACCCAGGCGCATGATGGAGCCTTTACCGAATTGCTTTTCGATCTGGCCCAGTGCTGCCGCCAACGCTTTCTGTTTGTTTTCGTCGATAGCCATTATTACTCCTGTCATGCCGGGAGAAGCGACTGTGCTTCACCGTGGATTTCTGTTCTGTTGGTGCAATTATACTGTATGGTCATACAGTATCAAGTATTTTGTAGAAATTGTTGCCAGAGCGTTTTTAACGCATAAACGGTGGCCTGACGACGCACGCTTTCACGATCGCCGCTAAAGCACTCGCGACGCGTGATCCCTTCACCTTTAGAGGTGGCAAAACCAAACCAGACGGTGCCGACAGGCTTCACGTCACTGCCGCCGTCCGGGCCGGCGATACCGCTAATAGAGATGGCATAATCTGCACGCGCCGCTTTCAGCGCACCAATCGCCATCTCAATCACCACCGGTTCGCTGACCGCGCCATGCTGTTCAAGCGTGGATTCATGCACGCCAATCATTTGCGCTTTGGCTTCGTTACTGTAGGTCACAAAGCCGCGTTCAAACCAGGCGGAACTGCCTGCAATATCGGTAATGGCCTTAGCAACCCAGCCGCCGGTACAGGATTCGGCAGTTGTGATAGTCGCGCCACGTTGCTTAAGCGCCAGTCCTACGACTTCGCTAAGCTGCATCAATTCATGGTCAGTCATTCTCGCTCCGGGCATCAGAAAAACGTGCAGCACAAGATAGCACTTTCTCGTCAGATATGGAGATGAGGATCATGTTTTACGAGGGGGGTTCAGAAAAAAGCCGATGCGAATGCACCGGCTAAGAAAAAGGTTACTTCATGCTCCTGGCGAGGGTATTTACGTTATGGCGAAACGCCTTAACGTAGGTATCCGCCACGCCGCCTTTGGCCGACAGCGCCTCCGGGTAAAGTTCGCCCCCCGGCTGCGCACCGGTGGCCGTGGCAATTTGTTTAACCAGGCGCGGGTCGAGCTGGTTTTCCATAAACCAGGTTTTCACCCCGTCCGCTTTAATCTGATTGATAATCTCAGCCACCTGCGCCGCGCTGGCTTCGCTCTCTGACGACAAGCCCTGCGGCGCGATAAAGGTTACGCCATAGGCGCGGCTGAAGTAGCCGAAGGCGTCATGGCTGGTGAGGACTTTACGTTTCACCTGCGGGATCTGGCTGAACTGCGTTTTGGCCCAGCTGTCCAGTTGCATAAGCTGCGCGATATAGGGTTGACCGGTGGCCTCCAGCGCCGCCTTATCTTCAGGATCGGCTTTTATCAGACCGGCAAGGATATTTTGCGCATACAGTGCCCCGTTCGCCGCGCTGTTCCAGGCATGCGGATCGGTCACGGTTTTCCCGTCCTCTTCAAGCGTGTGGGTTTTCACCCCGGTCGAGGCCACCACCAGCTGGCCCTTAAATCCGGAGGCCTTCACCAGCCGGTCGAGCCAGCCCTCCAGCCCCAGACCGTTCACCACCACCACATCGGCCTTGCTGAGCGCCGCACTGTCTTTCGGCGACGGTTCAAAGGTATGCGGATCGCCGTCCGGCCCCACCAGCGTGGTCACATTGACCCGGTCGCCCCCTACCTCACGCGTAATGTCTCCCAGAATGGAAAAACTGGTGACCACATTGAGCGTTTTCGCCATCACGCCCTGTGACAACATCCCGAGCGCGAGCGCCATTATTAACCCTGTACGTTTCATCATTTCCCCTTGCGTTAAAAAAGCGCACGCAGGCTGCCAGCCAGGTGGCTTCGTGTGCCAAATAAAACAGAAATAAAAAACAGCGCGCTGGCGGTCAGCACGATGGACGGCCCGGCGGGTAAACTCACCGCCCAGGAGAGGCTTAACCCCAGCCATGCGCAAAAAACGCCGCTGATGCCCGCCAGGCAGAGCAACCCCGGTAGGGTGCGCACCCAGCAGCGTGCCGCCACCGCCGGCAACATCATCAGCCCGACGGCCATCAGCGTGCCGAGAACCTGAAATCCGGCCACCAGGTTAAGCACCAGCAGCGCCAGAAACAGCCCGTGCAACAGGCCGGGCAGCCAGCGGGCGTTAACCTGTAGCCAGGCGGTATCGAACGCCTCAGTCACCAGCCCACGATAGAAAACTGCCAGCGTCACCAGCGTGAAGATGCACACGCCAGCCACAAACAGCGCGGCATCGTTATCCACCGCCAGAATGGAGCCAAACAGCAGGTGCAGCAGATCGACGTTCGAACCACGTAGCGACACCAGCGTCACGCCCAGCGCCAGCGAGCCGAGATAGAACCCGGCAAAACTGGCATCCTCTTTGAGCGGCGTACGTCGACTGACCAGCCCGGCCACCAGCGCCACGGCGATCCCGGCGATAAACCCGCCGATGCTCATCGCCAGCAGTGACATACCGCTCAGCAGATAGCCCACCGCAACGCCGGGTAAAATGGCGTGTGATAGAGCATCGCCCATCAGGCTCATCCGGCGCAGTTGAAGGAAAACGCCCAGTGCCGTGGTGCTGACGGACAGCGCCAGGCACACCACCAGCGCGCGACGCATAAAGCCGTATTCGATAAAAGGCTGAAAGAAGAGATGCCAGATCATGCCACCCTCACCCGCTCGGTTTTCCAGTGCGGAATAGCCGTATCCAGCCGTAGCGTTTGCGGAAAATGACGCGATACGCGCTCGCTGTCATGCAATACCGCAAGCAGGGTCTGGCCCTGCATGTACATTTCGAGCATCAGGTCCATCAGCACGTTACAGGTAGCTTCATCGACGCCGGTAAAAGGTTCATCCAGCATCACCAGCGGCGCCTGTTGCACCAGGATCCGCGCAAACAGCATGCGCTGAAACTGGCCGCCGGAGAGCGCATCGATGGTAGATAACGCCATGGCGTCCAGTCCAACACGCTCCAGCGCGCTGGCAATGCGCGAGCGTGTTTCCCGACGAAAGCCGGAAAAGAGCGACACACGCGGCCAGCAGCCCATACTCACCACATCCTGCACCGTCAGCGGAAACTGCGCCTCCAGCGCGTGACGCTGTGCCAGCCAGCCAATCACCGGGCGTTTCTCCTGCCAGCGAAAACGGCCGCTCACCGGCGGAATAAACCCGGCGAGCGTTTTGAGCAGCGTGGATTTTCCACATCCATTGGCCCCGATAATGGCGGTCATACTTCCGCGTTCAATCACGCCCGACAAGGCGCGCGTAACGGGCATGCGGTCGTAACCCGCAACCAGTTCATCCATGACAATCATGGCAATGCCACCGCCCAGCGCACGGCCAGCCCGATAAATACGATAATCACCAGCGCCAGCAGAAACCTAACTGCCGCAGACAAAGAGAAAAGGGACGTTGACATGTTGACACCACATTAAATGTTATAACGTAACAATAATGAAAGGCGATTGAGATGTAAATGGCGCGTTTGCAAAGGGAGTGTGGCGAAATGTTTCTGCAAAATTCCCCTCTCCCGTGGGAGAGGGAGGAATAAAGCGACTTACTGACTAAACGGCGATGCCGCAGGGACGCGCGCCTGCGATACCGCCAGGCCCAGCTGCCACACGGCCATCGCATAGTGCGTGCTGTGGTTATAGCGGGTGATGGTGTAGAAGTTTGGCATACCGTACCAGTACTGATACCCGGTTCCTACATCCAGACGCAGCAGGCTCACCTGATCGACATTACCCAGCGGCTGCGTTGGCGTTAAACCTGCTGCCGTCAGCTGCGCAACGCTGTATTTGGTTTTGAAGCCGTTTTCCAGACCAAACGCTTCGCCGTTAGCCTGCACGGCAACCTGCCCACCCGGCGTCCAGCCGTGTGCCTTGAAGTAGTTCGCCACGCTGCCGATGGCATCCACCGGATCCCACAGGTTGATGTGACCATCTCCGTTAAAGTCGACGGCATACTCTTTGTAGGAAGAGGGCATAAACTGGCCGTAGCCCATCGCTCCGGCAAACGACCCTTTCAGATCGAGCGGGTCATCCTGTTCGTTACGCGCCATCAGCAGGAAGGTTTCCAGCTCGGAAGAGAAGTACTCGGCACGACGCGGATAGTTAAACGAGAGCGTGGCCAGCGCATCAAGAATGCGCATTTTGCCCATCACGCGGCCCCAGCGCGTTTCCACGCCAATAATGCCGACGATGATTTCAGGCGGCACGCCGTAGACCTGCCACGCGCGATTGAGGGCATCTTCATACTGATTCCAGAACACCACGCCATTTTGCACGTTGTCCGGGGTAATAAACTGTTTGCGATAGCGCAACCACGCACCGTTTGGCCCGGTTGGCACCTGCGCTGACGGTGCCTGCCTGTCCATCAGGCGCAGCACGTAGTCCAGACGTTTCGCCTGCGACAAGATTTCATGCAGTTGCTGTCTGTCAAAGCCGTGTTTGCTCACCATTTTATCGATGAACTGTTCGGCCGCCGGGTTATTCGCGAAGTCGCCCCCCATCTGCATCATATTGTGCTGCGGCTCCAGCAGGAATCCTCCTGAAGGCGCGCCAGCCGTCTGCACAGCGGCTTCAGTCTTGGGTTTACTACTACAGGCGGACAGCAGAATAAGCGCAGGTAACAACGCTGCATAACGACGCTTGAACATGGGACATCCATTTAACGGGTTCGATAAGAACCCAGTATGGTAAAGCATCCGCAACACCTCAAGGAAGCGGTACGCGCCTTACCCACCTAATCTTTACGCTCCTCAACGCAAATCTGCGCTTTTTTCAACCAAAGTGCGCCTCCCCCGCCCATTAACTTTCAAAATAATCCATTTTTCTTTCATTGTGAGATCTGATTAACACTTTAAAACCTTTCAAAGTGATTATTATTAGTCCCTGTAATACAAAACAAGAAAAGCCTCACAGGAGAGAAGAATGATAGAAACCATCACCCACGGCGCCGAGTGGTTCATCGGGCTATTTCAGAAAGGCGGAGAGGTCTTCACCGGCATGGTGACCGGGATCCTGCCCCTGCTGATCAGCCTGCTGGTGATCATGAACGCGCTGATTAATTTTATCGGCCAGCAACGCATTGAACGCTTCGCCCAACGCTGTGCCGGGAACCCGTTATCCCGTTACCTGCTGTTGCCCTGCATTGGAACCTTCGTTTTCTGCAACCCCATGACCTTAAGCCTCGGCCGCTTTATGCCAGAAAAATACAAGCCGAGTTATTACGCCGCCGCCTCATATAGCTGTCACTCCATGAACGGCCTGTTCCCGCATATCAACCCGGGGGAACTGTTTGTTTATCTCGGCATTGCCAGCGGCCTGACCACGCTTGGCCTGCCGCTCGGCCCACTGGCGGTGAGCTATCTGCTGGTCGGCCTGGTCACCAACTTCTTCCGTGGCTGGGTGACCGATCTCACCACCACCATTTTTGAGAAAAAAATGGGCATCCAGCTTGAGCAACGCGTTCATTTGTCAGGAGCCACAGCATGAGCCGGATCCGCATTGAGAAAGGTACGGGTGGCTGGGGCGGCCCGCTGGAGTTCGACGCCACCGAAGGCAAAAAAATCGTCTATATCACCGCAGGCACACGCCCGGCGATTGTCGACAAACTACGCGAGCTGACCGGCTGGGAAGCGGTCGACGGCTTCAAAGAAGGCGAGCCACCAGAGGCGGAAATCGGCGTGGCAGTTATCGACTGCGGTGGCACCCTGCGCTGCGGCCTCTATCCGAAGCGTCGCATTCCGACGGTGAATATTCACTCCACCGGAAAATCAGGCCCGCTGGCACAGTACATCCTCGAAGACATTTATGTCTCAGGCGTGAAGGAGGACAACATCACGCTGGTGAATGGCACTTCCGCGCCGCAAAAAGCCGCACCGCGTGATTACGACACCAGTAAGAAGATCACCGAGCAGAGCGACGGCCTGCTGGCGAAGGTCGGCATGGGAATGGGATCCGCCGTGGCGGTACTGTTCCAGTCCGGGCGCGACACCATCGACACGGTGCTAAAAACCATTCTGCCATTTATGGCCTTCGTCTCCGCGTTAATCGGCATCATCATGGCCTCCGGTCTGGGAGACTGGATCGCCCACGGCCTCGCCCCGCTTGCCAGCCACCCGCTCGGTCTGGTGACGCTGGCGCTGATCTGCTCCTTCCCGCTGCTGTCGCCGTTCCTCGGCCCGGGGGCGGTGATTGCTCAGGTCATCGGCGTCCTGATTGGCGTGCAGATTGGTCTGGGCAACATTCCTCCGCACCTGGCTCTGCCTGCGCTGTTTGCCATTAACGCTCAGGCAGCCTGCGACTTCATTCCCGTTGGCCTGTCTCTGGCCGAAGCGCGCCAGGACACCGTACGCGTGGGCGTGCCGTCTGTGCTGGTCAGTCGTTTCCTGACGGGCGCACCGACGGTTCTGATTGCCTGGTTCGTTTCCGGCTTTATTTATCAATAAGAGGTTCCTGCGATGACCGTGATTTATCAGACCACCATCACCCGCATCGGCCAGAGCGCGGCCGATGCGCTCAGCGACCAGATGCTGATCACTTTCCGCGAAGGTGCACCGGCAGATATCGAAGAGTTTTGTTTTATCCACTGCCACGGCGAGCTGCACGGCGCGTTAAAGGCAGGAAGCCAGCTGGAGCTGGGTGACACCCGCTATGCCGTCACTGCCGTGGGCGACGTGGCCGAGCAAAACCTGCGCGAGCTGGGCCACATCACCCTGCGGTTCGATGGCCAGCCGCAGGCAGAGTATCCCGGCACGGTTCACGTGGAGGGGCCGGTTCCGCAGGCTGTTACCCCAGGCTGCACATTAAAATTTGTTGCGTAATTAAGGAGAGCGTTATGAGTCAGGTTGCCGTTGTCATTGGTGGAGGACAAACCTTAGGAGAGTTTCTCTGCCGTGGGCTTGCCGCAGAAGGTTACCGCGTGGCGGTAGTGGATATTCAGAGTGAGAAAGCCGCCCGCGTGGCGGATACCATCAACACCGAGTTTGGTGAGGGGATGGCGTACGGGTTTGGTGCCGATGCCACCAGCGAGCAGAGCGTCATGGCGCTGGCTCGCGGGGTAGACGAGATTTTTGGCCGTACCGACCTGCTGGTCTACAGCGCAGGGATCGCGAAAGCGGCGTTTATCAGCGATTTCGAACTGGGGGACTTTGACCGCTCGCTGCAGGTGAATCTGGTGGGTTACTTCCTCTGCGCCCGCGAATTTTCCCGTCTGATGATCCGCGACGGCATTCAGGGGCGCATCATTCAGATCAACTCCAAATCGGGCAAAGTGGGCAGCAAGCATAACTCCGGCTACAGCGCGGCGAAATTTGGCGGCGTAGGGCTGACCCAGTCTCTGGCGCTGGATCTGGCCGAATACGGGATTACCGTTCACTCGCTGATGCTGGGCAACCTGCTGAAGTCGCCAATGTTCCAGTCGCTGCTACCTCAATACGCCACCAAGCTTGGCATCAAAGAAGACGAAGTGGAGCAGTATTACATCGACAAAGTGCCGCTGAAGCGCGGGTGCGACTATCAGGACGTGCTGAACATGCTGCTGTTTTACGCAAGCCCAAAAGCCTCGTACTGCACCGGCCAGTCGATTAACGTCACCGGTGGGCAGGTGATGTTCTGATCGAGCAGTCTGATGCCCTCACCCTCACCCTCTCCCACCGGGAGAGGGAATATAACAAGGAGCCGATATGGTAACCGCACTCATCACCGTCGCCGCCCTCGCCTGGATCTGCCAGATGGCATTCGGCGGCTGGCAGATCCATCAGTTTAACCGCGCGTTTGACGCCCTGTGCCAGAAGGGCCGCGTGGGCGTCGGGCGCTCCGGGGGGCGCTTTAAACCGCGCGTTGTGGTTGCAATTGCGCTGGATGAACAGAACCGGGTATGCGACTCCCTCATCATGCGCGGAATGACGGTGTTTGCCCGCCCGGTGAAAATTCAGGCAATTAACGGCATATCGTTGCAGGAATTACAGCCTGATGTGATCTTCCCCCACGATCCACTCTGTCAGAATGCACTATCATTAGCGCTTAAATTGAAACATGGATAATTTCGTTGTGAACGCGATAAGCTTGCGAAATTATCATTTCGCAACGTAAGGAACGAAGCGCCTATGAAACCTCGTCAGCGGCAGGCGGCCATTCTTGAGCATCTGCAAAAGCAGGGAAAATGCTCGGTAGAAGAGCTGGCCCACTACTTTGACACCACCGGCACAACTATACGCAAGGACCTGGTATTGCTCGAAAACGCAGGCGCGGTCATTCGAACCTACGGTGGGGTGATGCTCAACAAAGATGAAGCCGACCCGCCTATCGATCACAAAACGCTGATCAACACCCACCAGAAAGCGCTGATTGCCGAAGCCGCCGTGAAATTTATCCATGACGGTGACTCCATTATTCTTGATGCGGGCAGCACCGTCCTGCAGATGATCCCGCTGCTCAACCGCTTTAACAACATCACGGTGATGACCAACAGCCTGCACATCGTCAACGCCCTGGCAGAGTTCGACAGCGAACAAACCATTCTGATGCCCGGCGGTACCTTCCGTAAAAAATCGGCGTCCTTTCACGGCCAGCTGGCGGAAAACGCCTTCGAGCACTTCAGCTTTGACAAACTGTTTATGGGCACCGACGGCATCGACCTGAACGCCGGTGTTACTACGTTCAACGAGGTGTTCAGCGTCAGTAAAGCCATGTGCAACGCCGCCCGGGAGGTGATTTTGATGGCGGACTCCTCGAAGTTTGGCCGTAAAAGCCCCAACATAGTCTGTAGCCTTGAAAGCGTCGATACGCTGATTACCGACGCAGGGATCGATCCGGCGTTCAAAAAAGCGCTGGAAGAGAAAGGCATCGATGTGATCGTAACGGGAGAAAAAGATGAGTGATTTTCTGTTAAACGCAGGCCGTCAGACCCTGATGCTGGAGCTACAGGAGGCCAGCCGCCTGCCGGAACGGCTGGGCGACGATTTTGTCCGCGCCGCCAACACCATCATCCAGTGTAAAGGCAAAGTGATTGTCTCCGGGATCGGCAAGTCCGGCCACATCGGCAAAAAAATTGCCGCAACGCTGGCGAGCACCGGGACACCGGCGTTCTTCGTGCACCCGGCTGAAGCCCTGCACGGCGATCTGGGGATGATTGAAAGCCGTGACGTGATGCTGTTTATCTCCTACTCCGGCTCGGCCAAAGAGCTGGACCTCATCATCCCGCGCCTGCAGGAAAAATCGATCGCCCTGCTGGCCATGACCGGTAAATCCCGTTCGCCGCTGGCGCTGGCGGCCAAAGCGGTGCTGGATATTGCCGTGGAGCGCGAAGCCTGCCCGATGCACCTCGCCCCCACCTCCAGCACCGTCAACACCCTGATGATGGGCGACGCGCTGGCAATGGCGGTGATGCAGGCGCGCGGTTTCAATGAAGAAGATTTCGCCCGTTCACACCCTGCCGGGGCGCTCGGCGCACGGCTGCTGAATAATGTTCACCACCTGATGCGCTCTGGCGATGCCATCCCGCAGGTCAAACTCGATACCAGCGTGATGGACGCGATGCTGGAGCTGAGCCGCACCGGGCTGGGGCTGGTCGCCGTATGCGACGATACGCGCCAGGTTAAAGGCGTCTTTACCGACGGCGACCTGCGCCGCTGGCTGGTGGGCGGCGGTAAGCTGGAGGCACGCGTTTCAGAAGCGATGACCTCTGGCGGGTTAACGCTGAATGCCAACAGCCGCGCCATTGAAGCCAAAGAGGTGCTGATGAAACGTAAAATCACCGCCGCGCCGGTGGTGGATGACGCTGGCCGCCTGTGCGGCGCCATCAACCTGCAGGATTTCTACCAGGCTGGCATTATTTAACCCTTCAGTCCCAGACGCTTCGCCAGCCGGTGCAGGTTGGCGACGTCCATTTCCAGCGCCCGCGCGCACGCCGCCCAACTGCGGTTGTTCTGTTCCAGCGCGCGGGTAATCATCTGACGCTGAAATTCTTCCGTCGCTTCACGAAGATTCTCGTTCACGCTTTCAGGCGCAGCGGGCTTCACGGACGGTATATTTTCATCATGCAGGGCAAAATGGCGCGCATGAATCACGATTTCATCCCCCGAGCGCGTCGCCCGCGCCAGCACCACCGCGCGATGGATGGCGTGCTCCAGCTCGCGTACATTACCCGGCCAGCCGTAGGTCAGCAGATGGCTTCGCGCCCCCGGGCTTAATACCACGCGCGACAAGCCCATTTTGAGCCGACACTGTTCGCAGAAAAAACCCGCCAGCAGCACCACATCGTCCCCACGCTCGCGCAGCGGCGGCACGGTAAGCGGAAAAACACTCAGACGATGGAACAGATCGGCGCGGAAATTGCCGTTCAGCACCGCTTCGCGCAGGTCGCGGTTGGTTGCCGCCAGCACGCGCACGTTGACCCGTAAGCTGCGGTCGTCTCCCACGCGCTGAATATCACCGTACTGTAATACGCGCAGCAGCTTGGCCTGCAGCGACAGCGAAAGCTCGCCTATTTCATCGAGGAACAGCGTGCCGTTATCGGCCATTTCAAACTTGCCGCTGCGGTTGCTGATGGCCCCGGTAAATGCCCCTTTGACGTGACCAAACAGCTCGCTTTCCGCCACGCTTTCCGGCAGTGCGGCGCAGTTAAGGTAGACCAGCGGGTTGGCCGCACGCGGTGAAGCTTCGTGAATGGATTTCGCCACCAGCTCTTTACCGGTGCCGGTCTCACCGAAGATCAGCACGTTCAAATCGGATGCCGCGACGATCTCAATCTCTTTTTTGAGCTGCACCATGCCTGGCGAGAGGCCAATCATCTCCGTATGCGCGACCTGTTCAAACGCCGCCGGGCTGCCGGGAAGAATATTCTGGCTCTCCAGCTGTTCAATCAGCAGAGCATTGTTCAGCGCCCCGGCCGCCAGGGCCGCAATCAGGCGCAGCTCTTCGTCGCTGAAGGTATCGAACTGGTCCGGCGACATGCCGTCGAGGGTCAGCGCCCCAATCAGGTTTTGTCCGGCAAACAGCGGCAGGCCGATACAGGCGTGCACCTTCAGGCTCTCCTGTCCGGGTATAAGGCCGTCGTACGGGTCGGGCAGATCGCTGTCTGCCGGAAAACGCACTACGTCACCCGCCCGGGCGATGGTCTCCAGCCGCGGGTGGCCTTCCAGCGTAAAGCGTCGCCCGAGCACGTCCTGCGCCAGCCCGTCGATGGCCAGCGGAATAAACTGCCGTCCCTCGTAGCGCAGCAGCGCCGAAGCATCGCAGTCCAGCACGCGGCGCAGCGTGGAGATCAGCCGCTGAAAACGATCCTGATGCCCGATGCCGGTTTGCAGTTCAATGGCGATTTTCGCCAGCACGTCTACGGAAAAGCTCATGTCTGCCTCGCTGTCATTTTGACAATACATAGTGTCATATTGACATCTTTAACGATAGTCATAATGACTACCCATTCGGGGGCATAAAAAATTTAATGCATAAAAATCAATAAAATAAAAGTTGGCACGCAAGTTGATATAGACAACACAACTTTTTCAACACGCCGTATTATTTGAGGTTGCTATGTCTATTCTGGTTAAAAATAACATTCATTGGGTTGGTCAACGTGACTGGGAAGTGCGTGATTTTCACGGAACGGAATATAAAACGCTGCGCGGCAGCAGCTATAACAGCTATCTCATTCGTGAAGGTAAAAACGTGCTGATCGATACCGTCGATCATAAATTCAGCCGCGAGTTCGTGCAGAACCTGCGCAGTGAAATCGATCTGAACGACATCGACTACATCATCATCAACCACGCGGAAGAGGATCACGCCGGGGCGTTGACCGAGTTGATGTCCCACATTCCGGATACCCCGATCTACTGCACCACCAACGCCATCGACTCCATCAACGGTCACCATCACCATCCGGAGTGGAACTTCCACACCGTGAAAACCGGCGACACGCTGGATATCGGTAACGGTAAACAGCTGATCTTCGTAGAAACCCCGATGCTGCACTGGCCGGACAGCATGATGACCTACCTGACCGGCGACGCGGTGCTGTTCAGCAACGACGCCTTTGGTCAGCACTACTGCGACGAGCGCCTGTTTAACGATGAAGTGGATCAGACCGAGCTGTTTGAACAGTGCCAGCGCTACTACGCCAACATCCTGACTCCGTTCAGCCGTCTGGTGACGCCCAAAATCACCGAGATCCTCGGCTTCAACCTGCCGGTGGATATGATTGCCACCTCCCACGGCGTGGTGTGGCGTGAAAACCCCACCCAGATCGTTGAGCTGTACCTGAAATGGGCGGCGGATTATCAGGAAGACCGCATCACGATTTTCTACGACACCATGTCCAACAACACCCGCATGATGGCGGACGCCATCGCCCAGGGTATCAACGAGGTGGACCCGAACGTGGCGGTGAAAATCTTCAACGTGGCGCGCAGCGATAAAAACGAGATCCTCACCAACGTCTTCCGCTCTAAGGGCGTGCTGGTGGGCACCTCCACCATGAACAACGTGATGATGCCGAAAATTGCTGGCCTGGTGGAAGAGATGACCGGCCTGCGCTTCCGTAACAAACGTGCCAGCGCCTTTGGCTCCCACGGCTGGAGCGGCGGCGCGGTAGATCGTCTCTCCACCCGCCTGCAGGATGCCGGTTTTGAGATGTCCATGAGCCTGAAGGCCAAATGGCGCCCGGATCTTGACGCGCTGGAAGTCTGTCGTCAGCACGGCCGCGATATTGCTCGTCAGTGGGCGCTTGCACCGCTTCCTGAGGCCGCAGCACTCCCCGCCGAACAGCCGCAAACCTGTGCCGGGGCAGCCAGCGCCGATCTCGGTCCACGCATGCAGTGCAGCGTCTGCCAGTGGATCTACGACCCGGAACTGGGCGAGCCGTTGCAGGACGTGGCTCCAGGTACGCCATGGAGTGAGGTGCCGGACAACTTCCTCTGCCCGGAATGTTCCCTCGGAAAAGACGTCTTTGACGAACTGGCAACGGAGGCAAAATGAGCAACGGTATCGTCATCATCGGCTCGGGCTTTGCCGCCCGCCAGCTGGTGAAAAATATCCGCAAACAGGACGCTAACGTGCCGCTGACGATGATCGCGGCCGACAGCATGGACGAGTACAACAAGCCCGATTTAAGCCATGTGATTAGCCTGAACCAGCGCGCCGACGATCTCACCCGCCAGACGGCGGGGGAGTTCGCGGAGCAGTTCAACCTGCGTCTGTTTCCGTACACCTGGGTCACCGATATCGACGCCGATGCCCACGTGGTAAAAGCGAAAGATAAAACCTGGCAGTACGACAAGCTGGTGCTGGCGACGGGGGCCTCTGCGTTCGTGCCGCCGGTTACCGGCCGCGAGCTGATGATGACGCTTAACAGCCAGCAGGAGTATCGGGCCAGCGAAACGAAGCTTCGTGATGCAAAACGGGTAATGATTGTTGGCGGCGGTTTGATTGGCACCGAGCTGGCAATGGATTTTTGTCGGGCGGGTAAAGCCGTCACCCTGGTCGACCACGCGGCAAGCATTCTGTCGGCCTTGATGCCTGCAGAAGTAAGCAGTCGCTTACAGCACCGTCTGACCGCCATGGGCGTGCATCTGCTGTTGAAATCGCAACTGCAACATCTGACCGAAACCGAAGGCGGCATTCGCGCGACGCTTGACTGCAATCGCAGCCTGGAAGTCGATGTGGTGGTTGCCGCGACGGGGTTGCGCCCGGAAACGGCGCTGGCGCACCGCGCAGGCGCTGAAACAGGCCGTGGCGTGAAGGTGAATAGCTACCTGCAAACCACGCAACCCGACATTTACGCCCTGGGGGACTGCGCGGAAATCAACGGCCAGGTACTGCCTTTCCTGCAGCCGATCCAGCTTAGCGCCATGTATCTGGCAAAAAACCTGCTCGGCAACAGCGCGCCGCTGAAATTACCGGCCATGCTGGTGAAGGTGAAAACGCCAGCGTTACCGCTGCATCTGGCAGGTGAAACCCAGCGCCAGGATCTGAACTGGCAGATCGCTGTGGAAGCTCAGGGAATGGTCGCGCGCGGCTCTGACGCCGATGGCCAGCTCCGCGCCTTCGTGGTTAGCGAAGATCGGATGAAGGAGGCTTTCGCGCTACTGAAATCGCTGCCCGCTTAACCCTTAACCTTTTACCACGCTTACTTAACCCTGGGATTTTATTATCCGCAGCCCCGATGTCCCGGGGCTTTTTTTTACGCAATCTATTAGCAAGATAAATACAAAAGAGGTAAATCATCGCCATCTGTCCTTAACTTATTATTTGACTGAATATAAAAGCCTAAAAACCTTCATAAACAGCAAGATATGCATTCCATTTTTCCAGCAAAACGGCACCCTGCTTCGCTTTACCGGAACGACATCATGGCGATTTTACCCCTCAAACACAATGGTTTTAGCGCAGCGCTCAGGAATGTATGACCAGCGCGTCGTAGCCTCGCCAGCGGTAGTTGATCATGGAGATCAGCCAGCAGGCGACAAACAGCCCAACCACCACAAAACCGGCGTTGCCGAGGTTATCGTTGACGGCACCAATGCGATCCCAGATGCCGCCGCTGAGGGCAAATTTATCCATCAGCAGCCCCAGCGCTTCCAGCCCGCCGATAAACACCGCCACCACCACAGAGGTACCGGTAATGGTCATGTTGTAGTAGAGCTTGCGCTGCGGCTTGTTAAATGCCCAACCGTAAGCCCCCACCATCAACAGGTTGTCGAGGGTATCCACCAGCGCCATGCCGCTGGCGAAAAGCGCCGGGAAGATCATGATTGACCACACCGACATGCCGTTTGAGGCGCTGGCGGCAGAGATCCCGAGCACGCCGATTTCGGTGGCGGTATCAAAACCAAGCCCGAACAGAAAACCGACCAGATACATCTGCCAGCTTTTGTTGACCAGGCGGAAAGTCGCGCCAAACAGCCAGTTCATTACTCCGCCCTGCGCCGGGAGGGAGATGTCTCCCTGCACCGCCTGCCCGTTTTTCAGCGCCTGAAAATTGCGCCAGACACCGCGCAAAATCACCATATTGACTAACGCCATCGCCAGCAGGAACGTCGCGGAGACGGCCGTGCCAATCAGGCTGCCGGTTTCATGAAACCAGGCCATATTTTTCTGAAACGCGGTCGCCGTCGCGGCAATGGCGATGGAGGCCAGCACCACAATGGTGGAGTGCCCCAGTGAGAACCACGCCCCGACACCAGAGGGGCGCTTGCCCTGCTGCATCATCTTGCGTGTCACGGTATCAATGGCCGCGATGTGGTCAGCATCCACCGCGTGACGTAGTCCGTAACACCAGGCAAGCAGGCTTGCGGCCATTAACGCAGAACTGCCGCTAAAGGCGTTCCACGCCCAGCCCCACGCCAGAAGATTAGCCATTACCAGCGCCAGCAGCAGGAGCGCGGCGCGAGGTTCATTGCGTAAGCGTCGTAACATTTTACATCCTTTTTGAACATGACCGGGCTGCGGCAACCACCGCCTGCCCGAAGGAGATAGCCCCGTCACCCGCAGGCAGATGATGGGGAAAAAGAAGCGTGAAATCAGAGAGGTGTGCACGCAGACGCGCCCGCAGCAGGCGGTTATGCAACACGCCGCCGCTGAAACAGACGGTAGAGAGCGACAGGCGTCGGGCATGGTGTCGGGCTAACGCCGCCAGCCCTTTTGCCAGCGCATCGTGAAAGGCCCACGCGCGCTCACAGGGTTGCGCCTGCCAGGCCAGCCACTGCCGCCAGAAGAGCGCAAGGTTTTCAACCTGAAGCGTCACCGGGTGCTCAACACCCGGGCACTGCTCGGCCAGCGCCTCCAGCCTGCAGGCGGCTTCGCCTTCATAGCGTTGTGTTTCAATACCCAGAGCACTGGCCACCGCATCAAACAACCGCCCGCAGGACGACGCCAGCGGCGCGTTAAGGCCGCGCTGAACGGCGGTCGCTAAAAGCGGCCAGTTTTGCGAACGTACGGCACGGGTTTCCGGGTAGCGTTGCCAGTCAGGAACAAACGCCAGGCAGTGTGCCAGCAGATTTCGCCAGGGCTGCATGGCCGCGAGATTGCCGCCCGGCATCGCCACGGCGGGCAGGCCGCCCAGATGCTCGCACTCAAGGTAGTTCACCCGCAGACACTCCCCGCCCCACAGCGCGCCGTGCTCGCCCATGCCGATCCCGTCCAGCGTCAGGGCGATGGCGTCGCCACCGTCGAGCGGCCAGCCGTTTTCGGCAAGGCAGGCCGCGGCATGCGCGTGATGATGCAGTACGGTATCGACCGGCAGCGCCTGCTCCTGTGCCCAGTGCCGGGCGTGATAGCCAGGATGGGCATCGCACACCAGCCGCTCTGGCTGAAAGGCGTAGATCTGCTGCATCAACGACAGTGCTGAACGCCACTGGGCCTCGACACCGTCGTCACTGAGATCGCCAAAATGCTGGCTCAGCACCGCCTGGTTACCGCGCACCAGACAGAAGGTATTCTTCATGTCGGCACCGGTCGCCAGAATAGAGGGAACAGAGCTAAAACCGGCAGGTAACGTGATGGCATCCGGCACGAAACCACGCGCCCGACGCAGCATGGCCCCGTCCTGATCCAGCACGGAATCGTCCATCCGCTGCAGGATGTCGCGGTTATGGAGCAGAAAACCGTCAGCGATCTCTGCGAGCTGTTCCAGCGCCTGGGGATTACTGATGGCAGGCGGTCTGCCGCTGAGGTTGCCGGAGGTCATCACCAGCGGGCGTTGCGTCTCCTGCATCAGCAAATGGTGCAGCGGATTGGCCGGGAGCATCACACCGAGGCTATCCAGGCCCGGCGCGATGTCGTCCGGGAAGGCCGGCAGCCAGGCTTTGGGGATCAGCACGATGGGCGCGGCAGGCGAGCGCAGCCGCGCTTGCACCGGCTGCGGAAGGCCGTCGGCGTTCGGGATCATCACCGCCAGCGGTTTCCCCGGACGCTGCTTACGTGCCCGCAGCATTGCCACCGCCTGCGGGTTAAGCGCGTCGCAAGCCAGATGAAATCCGCCCAGCCCTTTGATAGCCACGATGCCACCGTTTTTCAGCATCTGCACCGCCGCGTTCAGCGCCAGCTCGCGGGTGACAACCCGATCGGCCGCACGCCACTCAAGCTCAGGGCCGCAGTCCGGGCACGCCACCGGCTGGGCGTGAAAACGTCGGTCCGCAGGGTTGCGGTATTCCGTTTCGCACGGCGAGCAGAGCGGGAATGGCGCCATGGCCGTGGCCGGGCGGTCATACGGCATGGCGCGGATAATGGTAAAACGCGGGCCGCAGTGGGTGCAGTTAATAAACGGGTAACGATAGCGGCGCTCGTGGGGGTCGTTCATCTCCGCAAGGCACGCGGGACAGGTGGCGGCATCCGGTACAATCTGGGTGTCCATTGCTCCGCCCGCGCTGTGGCGAATGGTGAATGTCTCCGGCAGCGTTGACCAGTGGAACGGCTGCGTGTCGATACTCTCGATGCGCGCCAGCGGCGGGCAGTCCTGGCGCAGCCTCGCGGTGAAATGCCCCCCATTACCCGCGAGGCGCACCAGCACGCCCTCTCCATCGTTGCAGACATCGCCGGTCAACTGCAGCGCCTGAGCCAGTTGCCAGACGAAGGGCCGAAAGCCCACGCCCTGCACCTTGCCACGCACCCGCAACTGTACGCCGTTACCGCCCATGACGGATCAGAACAGCAGAGATGAGGTGGTATCGAACGCTGCGCGACGGCGCTTTTCGGCGCTCATCTGCTCGAGCTTATCGCGATCCACGCAAACCAGCGCGTGTGTCGGGCAGGCCTCCATACAGGCCGGACCGGCGTCACGGTGATAACAAAGATCGCATTTGTTGGCTTCGGCTTTTTCCGCCCGCACGTTCAGCCCCATGCCGCTGTTGCGGACCACCGGACGAACCACCACCTCCATCGCCCCATACGGGCAGGCGACCACGCAGGTTTTGCAGCCGATACAGCGCGCCTGCATCACATGCACAAAGCCTTTTTCACGTTTGATTGCTCCGTTCGGGCAGACGTTGGCGCACGGTGCGTCTTCGCACTGACGGCAGATAGCGGCGGTGGAAATATTCACGCCTTTGATGACGTGGATCCGCGGCAAAAAGGTCTCAGGCGTAAGCGAAGCGCAATCCTGCTCCGCCTGATGAGACACCACGCACGCCACTTCACAGGTACGGCAGCCAATGCATTTACTGGCATCAGCCATAATAAAACGGTTCATCTGCTTCTCCAGCATTACAGTCATGCGCGGAGATATTCATAAACCGTGCCAGTTTTTAACTCCTTGATTTATAGTGATTTAGGAAATGACGCCAGGGCTGTCATCGTCACTTCTGACGATGACAGCTGTCGACATCAGCGGTGCGGGCCGTCGATGACAGAGTCGCGCAGGATAAGCTCACCCGAGAAGGTTTGCTGATACTTAAACTCGCCGCCGTCGAGCATAAAAATCAGGCGGCTGATGGTCTCTTTAATCATCTCCGTAACCGGAATACGCACGCTGGAGAGCGAGGGCATGATGTAGGGCGCAATCGCCACATCGTCGAAGCCTACCACCGACACCGCATCAGGCGTGGCGACGCCGCTGTCGTGAAGCTGTTTCATGGCGCCAATCGCCATATCGTCGTTACTCGCCACCAGCGCGGTAAAGGTTTCGCCGCGCGAGAGCAGCTCAGACACGGCCGCCGCTCCGCTGGCCGGGTTCCATTTGCCGTGGGCGATCAACGTCGGACGCAGCGGGATCTGGTGCTGCGCCAGGGCGTCTTTGTAGCCGGAGAGACGCTCCACGCCCGTGGGCGAATCCAGCGAGCCGGTGATAAACGCAATGTCACGGTGCCCTTTCTCAATCAGCTGTGACACCGCTTCCTGACAGGAGGCTTTATGATCTGACCAGACGCTGTGGCTGCTGTTTTTACGCAGGCGACGGTTCAGTACCATGATCGGCTGCTCGTATTTCTCGACGATCTCGTCCATCTCTTCCACGCTCAGAAAACGCGGATAGATAATGACCGCGTCACAGCGCATATCAAGCAGGTACTGGATGGCTTCGCGCTCTTCATCGGCGCTGTGCTTGCCGTCCGCCAGGATCAGCTGCCGTCCCTTCTCTTCCGTCATGCGGGCGGCGTGAAACAGCAACTCACTAAAATAGACACCGTGATACAGGGTGTTGGTCACCACCAGTCCCAGCGTCTGGGTGCGTTTGGTCGCCAGGTTGCGCGCCAGCAAATTGGGGCGATAGCCGCTCTCTTCGATGGCCTGAAACACCCGGTCTTTGGTCTCCTGGCTGACATAGCCATTCCCCGACAGCACCCGGGAAACCGTCGCTTTCGAAACGCCTGCCCGCTTCGCCACTTCAAGCATCGTGGTCATGTTGTTATTCCCTTTCATACTGATGGCACGCAGTGTACTGCACTGCAAAACAATTGTCGCAACGACGCGCTCACGCTTTTTGAAGCGTCTGGTGATCGCCATCACGAAATGAAAAAATGGTCAAAATGCGATCTTGTTTCATTCAAAGAAACTCATGATGATTATGTGGAACCGGTTTCCTACATACTCTCACAACGACAACAGGATCACATCCGATGGCCAAAAATTATGCCGCGCTGGCGCAAGACGTTGTCAGCGCGCTTGGCGGCAAAGACAACATCGTCGCCGTCACCCATTGCATGACGCGACTGCGTTTCGTCCTGAAAGACGAAACCGCTACCGATACCGCACGCCTGAAAAATATCAGCGGCGTACTGGGCGTGGTACGTAACGACAACCAGTGCCAGGTGATTATCGGCAATACCGTTTCTCAGGCGTACCGTGAGGTGGTGAGCCTGCTGCCAACCGACCTGCAGCCTGCCGTGCCGGAAGGCCCACAGAAATTGACCCTGCGCCGCATCGGTGCCGGGATCCTCGACGCGCTGATTGGCACCATGTCGCCGCTGATCCCGGCGATCATCGGCGGCTCGATGGTCAAGCTGCTGGCGATGATCCTTGAGATGACCGGCGTGCTGGAGAAAGGCGCGCCGACGCTCACCATTTTGACCGTCATCGGCGACGGGGCGTTCTTCTTCCTGCCGCTGATGGTGGCAGCATCTGCCGCCGTGAAATTCAAAACCAACATGTCGCTGGCGATCGCCATTGCAGGCGTGCTGGTGCACCCGAGCTTTATCGAGCTGATGGCGAAAGCCGCGCAGGGTGAGCACGTCGAATTCGCGTTTATTCCGGTGACGGCGGTGAAATACACCTACACCGTGATCCCGGCGCTGGTGATGACCTGGTGCCTGTCGTATATCGAACGCTGGGTGGATCGCATTACGCCTGCGGTGACGAAAAACTTCCTCAAGCCGATGCTGATCGTGCTGATTGCCGCCCCGCTCGCCATCGTGCTGATTGGGCCGCTGGGGATCTGGATCGGCAGCGCCATCTCCGCGCTGGTCTACACCATCCACGGCTATCTGGGCTGGCTCTCCGTGGCGATCATGGGCGCGCTCTGGCCGCTGCTGGTCATGACCGGGATGCACCGCGTCTTTACCCCGACTATCATTCAGACCATTGCCGAAACGGGTAAAGAGGGGATGGTGATGCCGTCGGAAATCGGTGCCAACCTGTCGCTCGGCGGTTCATCCCTGGCGGTGGCATGGAAAACGAAAAACCCGGAGCTGCGCCAGACGGCGCTGGCCGCGGCGGCTTCCGCCATCATGGCGGGCATCTCTGAACCGGCGCTGTACGGCGTGGCGGTTCGCCTGAAACGCCCGCTGATTGCCAGCCTGATTAGCGGCTTTATCTGCGGTGCGGTGGCCGGTATTGCGGGGCTTGCCAGCCACTCAATGGCGGCGCCGGGGCTGTTTACCAGCGTGCAGTTCTTCGATCCGGCCAACCCGATGACCATTGTCTGGGTATTCGGCGTCATGGCGCTGGCGGTCGTGCTCTCCTTCGTGCTGACCCTGATATTAGGCTTTGAAGATATCCCGGTCGAAGACGAGGCTGAAAAAGCCCGCGCCCTGCAGAGTGCGCCGGTGCAGGCCAAAACCGCACAAGTTTAACCGTATAACGAGGTAGAAATGTCTGTTTTTCCACAAGGATTTTTATGGGGCGGCGCGCTTGCCGCCAACCAGAGCGAAGGCGCTTACCGTGAAGGCGGCAAAGGGCTGACTACGGTCGACATGATCCCTCACGGCGCAAACCGCCTGGCGGTGAAGCTTGGTAAGGAAAAGCGTTTTTCGCTGCGTGACGACGAGTTTTACCCAAGCCACGAGGCGATCGATTTTTACCATCGCTACAAAGAGGACATCGCCCTGATGGCGGAGATGGGCTTTACGGTGTTCCGCACCTCGATTGCCTGGAGCCGCCTCTACCCGAACGGCGACGAACCGCTGCCGAACAAAGAGGGCATTGCCTTCTATCGCGCGGTGTTTGAAGAGTGCAAAAAGTACAACATTGAGCCGCTGGTCACCCTGTGCCACTTCGACGTGCCGATGCATCTGGTGACGGAGTACGGCTCCTGGCGCAACCGCAAGATGGTGGATTTCTTCGCCCGCTACGCCCGCACCTGTTTCGAAGAATTTAACGGCCTGGTGAAATACTGGCTCACCTTCAACGAGATCAACATCATGCTGCACAGCCCGTTCTCCGGCGCGGGGCTGGTGTTCGAAGAAGGTGAAAACGAAGATCAGGTGAAATACCAGGCCGCGCACCACGAGCTGGTCGCAAGCGCGCTGGCGACCAAAATCGCCCACGAGGTAAACCCGGAAAACCAGGTCGGCTGCATGCTGGCGGGCGGGAATTTCTACCCTTACTCCTGCAAGCCGGAAGACGTATGGATGGCGCTGGAGAAGGACCGCGAGAACCTGTTCTTTATCGACGTGCAGGCGCGCGGCAGCTATCCGGCCTACTCCGCCCGCGTGTTCCGCGAAAAAGGGGTGGTGATTGTGAAAGATCCGGGCGACGACGAACTGCTGAAAAACACCGTCGATTTTGTGTCGTTCAGCTATTACGCCTCACGCTGCGCGTCGGCCGATATGAATGCGAACAATACCAATGCGGCGAACATCGTCAAATCCCTGCGCAACCCGCATATTCAGGTGAGCGAATGGGGCTGGGGCATCGATCCGCTCGGCCTGCGCATCACCATGAACATGATGTACGACCGTTATCAGAAACCGCTGTTCCTGGTGGAAAACGGCCTCGGCGCAAAAGATGTCATTGATGAAAACGGCGAAATTAACGATGACTACCGCATCAGCTATCTGCGCGAGCATATCCGCGCGATGGGCGATGCCATTGAGGACGGTGTGCCGCTGATGGGCTATACCACCTGGGGCTGCATTGATCTGGTGGCGGCCTCAACGGGCGAAATGAGCAAGCGCTACGGGTTTGTCTACGTTGACCGCGACGATGCCGGAAACGGCACGCTGGAGCGCAAGCGCAAGAAATCGTTCTGGTGGTATAAGAAGGTGATTGCGAGTAACGGGGGGGATCTCGAGTAGCCTGTTGCCCTCACCCCAGCCCTCTCCCACAGGGAGAGGGAGATGGGTTTGGTAGGCCGGGTAAGGCGAAGCCGCCACCCGGCACTGTTCAGAGCCGGGAAAATCCCCCGTCCCCAACCCATCCGGCAAGCCGTGAATAGACCACTTCCACCGCGGCTTTCACCGGAGGTGTCATCGGGTAATAAAATCCGACAATGTCCGGCTGAATGCCCAAAAACAGCACCTCGCCCACGTCCTCTTTGATCTGATCCACCAGATAGTTAAGCGGCATATTATGCGTGGTCATCATGAACATGTCGGCAATGTCGTCCGGGTCGATCAGGCGGATGTCCCCTGGGTTCAGCCCCATATCCGTAGCATCGACAATCAACAACCGATCAGGGTGCAGTTCACGGATGGCCACCACGTCGTTTTCCGGCGCGCTGCCGCCGTCAATCACCACCCAGTTGCCCTGCGGGTTCGCGGCACACATCTCTGCCAGCAGCGGGCCTGCGCCGTCGTCGCCCATCATGCTGTTGCCGACACACAGTAAAACGTCAGTCACGTAATCTCCTCACCATCAGGTAGATGGCACTTTCCTGATGAATATCATGCAGCATGCTGAGCAGCGTTTTGCTCCACGCCTGCTGTTCGGGGGTTTGCCGTTTCAGCGCCGCGTCAAACGCGTTCGCCAGCATCGCAATATGGTTGGCGTCGATAACGATCTCACCGTACTTCGGTACCCCTTCCATTTTGCGCCGCGCCGTACTGCCCTCTTCCAGCGTGGCGATCCACGCCAGATAGTCGGACCACGGGCAGCTCAGCGCCGCCTCCAGGCAGTCGATCACCCCGAGGTGATGCCCAATCGCCAGGCTGTAATAGACCACCTGCTGCGCCGCGTCCGGCGTGGCATCGTTCTCATCAATAAATTTACGGCTCAACTGACTGAACACCACCGTCTCACTCATCGGATACGCGCCTCATCCACAATGCTGTTCAGGTTCGCCACAATCTCATTAAGACGCGGATCGTTCTCGGCCTCCAGCCAGCGCGCTACCTGATGGTCGCCCTGGCTCAGCAGGCGCAGGTAATCGTCGGCAATCTGGCGACCGTAGCGGTAGCCCGCCAGCCTGCGCGCCGTGCGATCGACCTTCACGCGCAGCGGCTGCACCATGTCCGGGTGCAAAATGGCGGCCGGCTGGTTGTCCAGCTCGCCAGGCTCGCGGGCGTGGATTTTCTGCTCCAGCAGGCCGAGCGCCATGGCAAAGCCATACAGCGTGGCGGCAGGCGTCGGCGGACAGCCCGGAATGTAGACGTCCACCGGCACGATTTTGTCGGTGCCGCCCCACACGCAGTAGAGGTCGTGGAAGATGCCGCCGCTGTTACCGCACGCCCCATAGGAGATACAGATTTTCGGATCGGGCGCAGACTGCCAGGCGCGCAGCGCGGGCGAGCGCATGGCGCGGGTGACGGCCCCGGTGAACAGCAGAATGTCGGCATGACGCGGAGACGGCACCACTTTGATGCCGAAGCGTTCGGCGTCAAACAGCGGTGACAGCGTGGCGAAGATCTCAATCTCGCAGCCGTTGCAGCCGCCGCAGTCCACGCGGTAAACGTAGGCCGAGCGTTTGATTTTTTTCAACAGCGACGCCTTCATGCTGGCGATGGACTCCTCCACCGTCATTGGCACCGGAATGCCCCGCTCGTCGCGCGGACCGAGTAAGTTTTCCATCAGCTGGCCTCTCTCATATGACGGGTGATATCGATGCGGTCGGACGGCAGCAGGCATTTCTGCCGTTTGCATTCCGGGCAGGTTTCAAAGCTTTCGCGATGATGCTCCGCGCGGGCATCGCCGTTGTGCTTAAGCAGCGCGATGGCATAGTCGATCTCTTTTTGCACGGCGAACGGACGTTTGCAGACGCGGCAGTTACACAGGGCAAAACGCGACTGCTGCAAAAAGTCCTCTTTCTTCCACACCGCCAGCTCATACTCCTGAGACAGACGAATGGCGACCGTCGGGCAAACCTCTTCGCAGCGGCCGCAGAAGATGCAGCGTCCGAGGTTAAACTGCCAGGCCAGTTGGCCGGTTTTCAGATCCGTTTCCACCGTCAGGGCATTCGACGGACAGGCGTTGACGCAGGCCGCACAGCCGATGCACTGCTGCGGGTTGTGTTCCGGCTTGCCGCGAAAGTTTTTATCCACCGGCATCGGCTCCAGCGGGTAGCGGCTGGTGGGCGTGCCGGTTTTGATCACTTTTTTGATAAAGGTAAACATGGCGAGTCCTTATTTCAGCGGCGAGTTCTTACGCTCGATGCTGTAGCGCTCAAGCTCTTTGTACGGCACCACCTGGCTTTTCTTCTTGCGCACGTCCACCACTGTCATGCGGTCGGTGCAGGAGTAGCACGGGTCGAGGCTGCCGATGATCAGCGGCGCGTCGGAGACCGTGTTGCCGCGCAGCATATAGCGCAGGGTTGGCCAGTTGGCGTAGGTGGCCGCACGGCAGCGCCAGCGGTAAAGCTTCTGGTTATCGCCGGTCATGCTCCAGTGGATGTCGTCCCCGCGCGGCGCTTCGGCAAAGCCGAGGGCAAAGCGGTTCGGGATGTAGGTGAAGCCCTCCACCATCAGCGGGCCGCCCGGCAGGTTATCGAGCCCAAAGTCGATCATATTCAGCGCGGTGAAGACCTCGTTGATACGCACCTTCAGGCGGGAGATGACGTCGCAGCCCTGTTCGCTGTGTACGGTCATTGGCAGCAGGCCGTAACCGACAAACGGGTGATCGGCACGGGTGTCGCGGGCGTGGCCGCTGGCGCGCACCATCGGGCCAACGTTGCTGAAGTCGCGGGCGATCTCCGGATCAAGACGGCCGATCCCCACGGTACGCTGCTCGATGTTGGGCGTGCTGAGCAGCATATCCACCAGCTCCTGCACGTCGCGACGCATCTGCTGTGCCAGCTGTCGGGTCTGGATCATGTCGTTTTTAAGCAGGTCACGGCGGATCCCACCGATCAGGTTCAGACCGTAGGTTTTACGCGCCCCGGTGAGGATCTCCGCCATCTTCATCGACGCCTCGCGCACGCGGAAGAACTGCATAAACCCGGAGTCGAAACCGACAAAGTGACAGGCCAGACCGAGATTCAGCAGGTGCGAGTGCAGACGTTCCACTTCCAGCAAAATGGCGCGGATCATCTGCGCGCGCTCCGGCACCACGATCCCCATGCCGTTCTCCACCGAGGTGGTATAGGCGGTGCTGTGGGCGAAGCCGCAGATGCCGCACACGCGGTCCGAGAGGAATGTCACCTCGTTATAGCCCATCCGGGTTTCCGCCAGCTTCTCCATGCCGCGATGGACGTAGAACAGACGGTAGTCGGCGTCGATAATGTTTTCGCCGTCAACAAACAGGCGGAAGTGGCCTGGTTCATCAGAGGTGACGTGCAGCGGGCCAATCGGCACCACGTTGTTCTTTTTGTTGCCGAGTTCGTTAATGAACTCGTAGGTTTCGCTGTCGGTGGTCGGGGCCGGACGCTGGCGGTAATCCATGCTGTCCTTGCGCAGCGGATACAGTTCGTCCGGCCAGTCGTCCGGCAGCACCAGGCGGCGTTCATCCGGCAGCCCCACCGGCACCAGGCCATACATGTCACGCACTTCGCGCTCGCCCCAGACGGCGGCAGGCACGCGAGGCGTGACGGACGGGTACTCCGGCTTGTTCGGGTCGACTTCCACGCGTACGGTAAGCCAGCACTTCTCGCCCTGCTCCATCGACATCACGTAGTACACCGCATAATTGCCGCACAGCTGACGCTCGTCATTGCCGAACAGCACCGACAGCCAGCCGCCCTGCCGGTAGTAAAGAAACTCCACCACTTCCGGCAGATAGTTCACCTTAATGGTGACGGTTACCTGGTCTTTGGTCTGCCATCCTTCATCCAGCACAACACCCGGAAAAGCCTGATGCAACGCGGCGAGATACTGCTGACCTTTCTTTTCTTCAGACATAAATACTCTCTTTAATCACGCCACCAGCAAGGAGACGAACGCTAAAAATGCAAAACCAAAACCGGCCCAGGTGATGCGCGAGGTCGCGACAAAGCGCAGACGTGCCATGCTGTTTTCAAACAGGGCAATCACCAGCACGCCGACCAGCAACTTGAGCGCGGCAACCACCACGGCCAATACCAGCCCCCCAGCGGAGAAGTGCGTCATCTGCCCCCACGGGAAGAAGACGCCAACAAACATCTGCAGGACCACCAGTTGCTTAAGGCTGATGCCCCACTTAAGCACAGCAAAGCCGTAGCCGCTGTATTCGGTGAGCGGCCCTTCCTGTAGCTCCTGCTCGGCTTCTGCGAGGTCAAACGGCAGTTTGCCCATCTCAATAAAGGTGGCGAATGCGCAGGCGCAAAGGGCCAGCACCAGCGGGAGGGTACGTGACACCGGCCAGTGGTAAACGGTGTGGGTGATAAAGCTGATATGGGTGGAACCCGCGACCTGCGCGGCCACCCATAGCCCCAGCAGCAGGATCGGTTCGACCAGCACGCCCAGCATCGCCTCGCGGCTGGCGCCGATACCGGTAAACGGGCTGCCGGTATCCAGGCCCGCAATAGCAAAGAAGAAGCGGGCAATGGCGAAGAGGTAAATCAGCGTAATCAGATCCCCAAGTGCAGGCAGCGGCGAGCCCACCGTCACCACCGGCAGCGCGGTGGCGATGGTCAGCATCACGCCGACCATCACGAACGGCGTCAGGCGGAAGACCCAGCCTGCGGCATCCGGCGCCACGCTCTGGCGGGAGAGCAGCTTGAAGAGATCGCGGTACTCCTGGAGCACGCCAGGCCCGCGACGGTTGTGCATCCGGGCGCGCGCCACGCGCGTGATGCCCGACAGCAGTGGCGCAACGGCGAACAGCACCAGCGCCTGAAGTATTGCCAGTAACAGACTCATGTCAGGCTCCTCGTGAAATCACAATGACCACCAGCACCGCCAGTTCGATCAGCGCCAGACGGCGGAACAGCGCAGGTACAGCGGCGCTCTGCCAGCCCGGCATCCAGCCCACCGGGTTCAGCCAGTGGCGCAGCTTCAGCACGGCAGCGAAGTTCTCTTTCACCGGCATGGCAAAACCGTGGGCGGTGATGACCATTGATTGTTCGTGTTCGTAGCCACAGGCCCAGGCCGCCCCGCGCGAGCGGGAGGGGAGTCGGTCGCGCCTGAAGAACAGCATCAGCACAAACGGCAGCAGCGGTGCGGCAATCAGCAGCAGCGCCATCATCGGCTGGGAGACGGTGGTATGCGCAAGGGTCAGCGGCAGTGGAATGGCGTTACCCAGCAGCGGCAGCAGCCATGGGGCGGCGACCCCGCCCGCGATGCAGCACAGCGCCAACGCGACCACGCTGGCACACATCAGTACCGGGGCGCAGCAGGCGTTTTCCGCTTCGCGGGTGCGCGGTGCGCCGAGGAAGGTGACGCCGTAGACTTTTGCCATACACATCACCGCCAGCGCCCCGGTTATCGCCAGCCCAACCGCCAGCAGCGGGCCGAGCAGTCGGGCGATAAAGGCATCGCTCTGACCGAGCGCGAAGAAGGACTGGTAGATCACCCACTCTCCCGCAAAGCCGTTCAGCGGCGGCAACGCGGCCATCGCCATCAGCCCGACCAGCATGGCGAGAGAAATCACCGGCATCTTTTTGCCAATGCCGCCGAGTTTTTCGATATCCCGATGACCGGTACGGAACCAGACGCTGCCCGCGCCCAGGAACAGGGTGCTTTTAAACAGGCTGTGGTTAACGAGGTGATACAGCCCCCCGATAAACCCGGCGGCAATCAGCGCCGGTTGATTAAGTGCCAGCCCGGTCACGCCTGCGCCGATGCCGAGCAGGATAATGCCGATATTTTCCAGGGTGTGGTACGCCAGCAGACGCTGAATGTTGTGCTCCATCAGCGCATACAGCCCGCCGACAAAGGCGGTAACCATACCTGCGATAAGCAACGCGACACCCCACCACAGCGGCGGCTGGCCGCCGGTCAGGGTGATCGTCAGAATGCCGAACAGACCGACTTTCATCACCACGGTGGAAAACAGCGCGGCAGCGGGTGCAGAGGCATTCGCGTGCGCCTGCGGCACCCAGCCGTGCAGAGGGATGATCCCGGCCAGCAGGCCAAAGCCCACCACGCCCAGCAGCCAGACGTCATTTCCCAGCGGCTGACCGTTAAGCGCTGCGAAGTCGAGCGTGCCGAAACGTTGCCACACCAGCCAGCAGGCCAGCGCCAGCAGCAGCGTGCCGAGGCGACCGAGCGCAAACCACAGCTTGCCGGAGGCGCTACATCCCGTCAGGAATACGCCGCAGAGCGCCATGATCTCCGCCATCACCACCAGCGCGCCGAGGTTGCTGGCAATGACGGTGCAGACCGCCGACGCCAGCAGCAGGTTAACCAGCAGACCATTCGCGCGGGTGTGCTGATGGCGGTGCCAGTCAATATTGAACAGGCTGATAAACACCCCGCACAGGCCAAAAGTCACCAGCCAGATGGCGTTCAGCGGCGTGAGCTGAACGGTATGACGGACGATCGGAATCATTGCTTCGGCGGTCTGGCCGCTGAGTAACACTGCCGTACCTGCTGCCAGCGTCATCAGGCTGCCTACCGCCCCGCCGATACCGGCGATCCAGCCGCTCAGGGTTTTATGGAATGACAGGAGCCACGCCAGCACAGCAGCGGCGGCAAAGTACGCCACGGCGCTGTTAATCATAGATATCGCGTTCATTTCGCCCCCTCGTTAAGCGCCTGAAGCAGAGAAAGATCGCCGACGTTGGTATTAATGGTCAGCTCGCGCTTGCGTTTGCTGGTGCGGGCAATATCGCGAATGTTGACCAGAATCAGCGCTTTGGTCGGGCAGGTGCGCACGCAGGCCGGGCCCTGCTCATCGAAGCTGCACAGGTCGCACTTCACCGCCACCGCACGCACGCCGGGCACCCAGTCAAGCAGCGTACTGACACGTGCCGGAGCCGGGGGAGCAGGTGGCGCTTTTGGAGTGTTGGCATTCGCCGGAATATGCAGCGGACGGTTGCCGGAAAATTCAATCGCACCGAACGGGCAGGCTATGCCGCACAGCTTGCAGCTCACGCACAGGCTTTCGTTCAGCTGTACCGCGCCGTCAACGCGGGTGATGGCATTCACCGGACAGACGCCCGCGCACGGCGCATCTTCACAGTGGTGGCAGAGCTGCGGGGCAGACTCTTTTTCATTACGCATGACGCGCAGGCGCGGCATGGACTGGAGCCCGTGCAGGCGGTGCGTTTCCGAACAGGCCGCCTCACAGGTTCGACAGCCAATACAGACCGTCGAGTCAGCAATTACAAAACGGTTCACCGGGTCATCCTCTGGTGATAGTCATTTTTGACGAAAAACTGTCATGTCGACACTTCTCGACACGTGATAATCAGGCCACGTCCGCTGAGGCGTGTTCATCCATCAGCTGCTTCAGGTTGACCGGGAGATCGTGTTCAACGGCGGTGTACAGACCGTTATAAACCGGCGCGATTTTTTCCAGATAGTGCTCCAGCACCTGCTGGCGATCGCGGTTGCTGACGTGACCGTCAACCATGCCGTCGGCCATCAGTTGCGCCTTCGCAATACACTGTTTTTCACCCTCTTTTGTCTCGACGTAGTACTCAATGGTGTGGCTGTTGAAGGTGTCAGCCAGGGTGACGTAAATCGTGAAATGGCCGAACAAAACAAAGCGCATATCCCCCTGCGCCGCACAGCTCATGGCGTGGTGAAGACGGGCTTTGGAGAGGGTGATCCCCTGGACCAGTGAGTTGCAGTAAAGGTGCCACTGGTCCTGTAACTGCTGGTGACGCTGCGCGATGTAATCCGCTTTTTCGCTAATTTCCCAAATAGTCATAGAAGGTATCCGGTTAATGGAGATAGCGGCTGTTAAGCAGATTCCATGCCAGTTTTTAATGCTTTGATATTTAATGGATTTAATTCAAAACAGGCTGTCAACAAGAGGGTGTCGACGTGTCATTTCGACAGCGTTGACATCGTCACCCCCTAACCAAAACCAGGCTGGCATTGTTATTGCATTAACGGGGCAATTCATTAAGGAGGCGTTATGCACGAAATCACCCTCTGCCAGCGGGCACTGGAACTCATCGAACAGCAGGCAGCGCAAAACCACGCGACGCGCGTGACCGGCGTCTGGCTGAAGGTCGGGGCCTTTTCCTGCGTCGAAACCAGCGCCCTCACCTTCTGTTTTGAGCTGGTGTGCCGCGGCACGCTGGCGGAAGGCTGCGAACTTCATATTGAAGAGCAACAGGCGGAGTGCTGGTGCGAGCAGTGTCAGCAGTACGTCACCCTGCTGTCGTCGAAGGTCCAGCGCTGCCCACAGTGTCAGCACACCGGCCTTCGCATCGTGGCGGATGACGGGATGCAGATCCAACGCCTTGAAATCGAGAAGGAGTAAAGTATGTGTAGTACCTGCGGTTGCGCCGAAGGCAACCTGTATATCGAAGGGGATGAACACCGTCCTCACTCCGCGTTTCGCTCCGCCCCTTTTACCCCCGCACCGCGTCCGGCAGCGGCACTCACCGGGATTCGCTTTGCGCCTCAACGCTCCGATATGGGCGATCTTCATTACGGCCACGGCGAGGCGGGTACCCATGCGCCGGGCATGAGCCAGCGCCAGATGCTGAACGTGGAAATCAACGTACTCGATAAAAACAACCAGATCGCCGCCCGCAACCGCGCCCGGTTTGCCACACGTCAACAGCTGGTGCTCAACCTCGTCTCCAGCCCCGGCTCCGGCAAAACCACGCTGCTGACGGAAACGCTCAAACGCCTGAACGAACGCGTCTCCTGCGCGGTGATCGAAGGCGATCAGCAAACGGTCAACGATGCCGCCCGTATTCGTGAAACCGGCACCCCGGCGATACAGGTCAATACCGGTAAAGGCTGCCATCTGGATGCGCAGATGATTGCCGATGCCGCGCCGCGTCTGCCGCTGGCGGATAACGGCATTCTGTTTATCGAAAACGTCGGCAATCTGGTCTGCCCGGCCAGCTTCGATCTCGGGGAGCGGCATAAAGTGGCGGTCCTCTCGGTGACCGAAGGAGAAGACAAGCCGCTCAAATATCCGCATATGTTTGCCGCCGCGTCGCTGATGCTGCTGAACAAAGTGGACCTGCTGCCGTACCTGAATTTCGACGTGGATAAATGTCTGGCTTATGCCCGTGAAGTGAACCCGGACATTGCGATCCTGCTGGTCTCCGCCACACGCGGCGACGGCATGGCGCACTGGCTAAACTGGCTGGAGAGTGAACGATGTGCATAGGCGTCCCTGGACAAATCCATTCCATTGACGGAAACCAGGCCAAAGTGGAGGTCTGCGGCATATTGCGTGACGTCGATTTAACGCTGGTGGGCAGCACCGATGAGACGGGCGTCTCGCGCCTTGGTCAGTGGGTGCTGGTACACGTGGGGTTTGCCATGAGCGTGATTAATGAAGCGGAAGCGCGCGACACGCTGGATGCCCTGCAGAACATGTTCGATGTGGAGCCGGACGTCGGCGCGCTGCTGTACGGCGAGGAACGGTAATTATGCGTTACGTTGATGAATACCGCGCACCTGAGCAGGTGATGCAGCTTATCGGTCATCTGAAAACGCGGGCCGCCCTGCTGAAACACACGGCGGAAAAACCGCTGCGGATCATGGAAGTCTGCGGCGGGCACACCCATGCCATTTTCAAATTTGGCCTCGATCAGCTGCTGCCGGACAACATAGAGTTTATCCACGGCCCGGGCTGCCCGGTTTGCGTGCTGCCCATGGGGCGCATCGACAGCTGTATCGAGATCGCCAGCCAGCCTGACGTCATTTTCTGTACCTTTGGCGACGCGATGCGCGTGCCGGGGAAAAAGGGCTCGCTGCTGCAGGCCAAAGCGCGCGGCGCGGATGTGCGCATCGTGTACTCGCCGATGGATGCCCTGAAGCTTGCAACCGATAACCCTGGCCGAAAGGTGGTATTTTTCGGGCTGGGTTTTGAGACCACCATGCCCGCTACGGCGATCACCCTGCAGCAGGCCAAACGCAGCAATGTCACCAATTTTTTCTTTTTCTGCCAGCACATTACGCTTATCCCGACGCTGCGTAGCCTGCTGGAAGAGCCGGACAACGGCATTGACGCGTTTCTGGCGCCGGGCCATGTGAGCATGGTGATTGGTACCGACGCTTACGGCTTTATCGCTGACGATTACCATCGCCCCTTAGTTGTCGCTGGTTTCGAACCTCTTGATCTACTGCAAGGCGTCACCATGCTGGTTGAGCAGAAAATAGCAGCCCTGAGCGCGGTGGAAAATCAGTACCGCCGCGTGGTGCCGGATGCCGGAAATGAACGGGCGCAGCAGGCGATAGCTGACGTATTTAGCGTTGAGGGCGACAGCGAGTGGCGCGGGCTGGGGTTGATTGCTGAATCCGGCGTGCGCCTGACCCCAGCCTACCGGTCGTTTGATGCAGAAACGCATTTCCGCCCACAGCCACAACAGGTTTGCGACGATCCCCAGGCCCGCTGCGGCGAGGTCCTTACCGGAAGATGTAAACCCCACCACTGCCCGTTATTTGGCAACACCTGTAACCCGCAAACGGCATTTGGCGCACTGATGGTCTCTTCCGAAGGGGCATGTGCCGCGTGGTATCAGTACCGCAACCAGGAGAGTGAAGCATGAACACGGTTGAAATGGCACACGGCAGCGGCGGTCTGGCGATGCAGCAGCTGATAAACCGGCTGTTTATGGAGGCCTTTGATAACCCCTGGCTCGCCGAGCAAGAAGACCAGGCCCGCATTGACCTCGCTTCCCTCACCGCCCAGGGCGACAGGCTGGCCTTCTCCACCGACAGCTATGTGATTGACCCGCTATTCTTCCCCGGCGGCGATATCGGCAAGCTGGCCGTCTGCGGTACCGCGAACGATGTCGCCGTCAGTGGTGCCATTCCGCGCTACCTCTCCTGCGGATTTATCCTTGAAGAAGGTTTGCCGATGGAGACGCTCGCGGCGGTGGTCAGCAGCATGGCGCACACCGCGCGCGAGGCAGGGATTGCTATCGTCACCGGCGATACCAAGGTGGTGCAGCGCGGCGCGGCGGATAAGCTCTTTATCAACACCGCCGGGATGGGGGCGATCCCCGCCGATATTCACTGGGGCGCGCAGCAGCTGGCCGTGGGCGACGTGCTGCTGGTCAGCGGCACGCTGGGCTGTCACGGGGCGACCATCCTTAACCTGCGCGAAGGGCTGGGGCTGGACGGGGAACTGCGCAGCGACTGCGCGGTGCTCACCCCGCTTATCCAGACGCTGCGGGCGATCCCCGGCGTGAAAGCCCTGCGGGATGCCACCCGTGGCGGCGTCAATGCCGTGGTGCATGAGTTCGCGGCCTGCTGCGGCTGCGGTATTGAACTTATTGAGCGCAGCCTGCCCGTGAAGCCTGCGGTTCGCGGGCTGTGCGAGCTGCTGGGACTGGATCCACTCAATTTTGCTAATGAAGGCAAGCTGGTGATAGGCGTTGAGCGCGCCGCGGCCGAAACCGTACTTGAACAGTTGCGGGCGCATCCGTCAGGAAAAGAGGCCGCGATAATTGGTGAGGTGGTTGAGCGCAAAGGGGTGCGCCTGGCCGGACTGTATGGCGTGAAGCGCACGCTGGATCTGCCGCACGCGGAACCGTTACCCCGCATTTGCTAGAACCGCGTGAAAAGCGGTCGGCACGGAATTTTTTTTTGCCCGTTTCTACTGGAAAGCACTATGCCGTATACACCGATGAGCGATCTCGGACAGCAGGGTCTGTTCGACATTACGCGAACACTTTTACAGCAGCCCGACCTGGGTGCGCTGAGCGATGCCCTGACGCGCCTGGTCAGGCAATCTGCACTGGCAGACAGCGCCGCCATTGTGCTCTGGCATAGCGGGAGCCATCGTGCGAGCTACTTCTCCACACGAGAAAACGGAAAAGCGTTTGAATACGAAGACGAAACGTATCTCGCTCACGGGCCGATACGCCGTATTCTTTCCCGGCCGGAAGCGCTGCACTGCAATTTTGAGGAGTTCCGTCAGGCGTGGCCGATGCTGGCCCGGAGCGCCTTATATCAGCCGTTTGGTCATTACAGCCTGCTGCCGCTGGCGGTTGAAGGCCACATTTTTGGTGGCTGCGAGTTTATCCGTAATACCGACCAGCCATGGAGTGAGGCGGAATATGAGCGTCTGCACACCTTCACCCAGATAGTGGCCGTCGTCGCCGAGCAGATCCAAAGCCGCGTCAGCAATAATGTGGATTACGACCTGCTGAGCCGTGAGCGCGACAACTTCCGCATTCTGGTGGCAATCACCAATGCCGTGCTCTCCCGTCTCGACATGGATGAGCTGGTCAGCGAAGTGTCGAAGGAGATCCATCACTACTTCAAAATTGACGCCATCAGCATTGCCTTGCGCGGCCATCGCAAGGGCAAGCTCAACATCTACTCCACGCACTATCTCGACGAAGCGAACCCGGCCCATGAGCAGAGCGAGGTGGATGAAGCGGGAACCCTTTCTGAACGGGTGTTTAAAAGTAAGGAGATCCTGCTGCTCAATCTCAGCGAGCAGGATGTGATGGCGCCTTACGAGCGAATGCTGTTTAACATCTGGGGCAACAAAATCCAGACTCTGTGCCTGCTGCCGTTGATGTCCGGTAACACCATGCTGGGCGTTCTCAAGCTGGCACAGTGTGAGGAAGGGGTGTTCACCACCGCCAACCTGAAGTTGCTGCGTCAGATTGCCGAGCGTATCTCCATCGCGCTGGATAACGCGCTGGCGTATCAGGAGATCCACCGTCTGAAAGAACGGCTGGTGGATGAAAACCTGGCGCTGACGGAACAGCTTAACAATGTCGACAGCGAGTTTGGCGAAATCATCGGACGCAGCGATGCCATGTACAGCGTGCTCAAACAGGTGGAAATGGTCGCGCAAAGCAACAGCACAGTGCTGATCCTGGGCGAAACCGGTACGGGTAAGGAGCTGATTGCCCGCGCGATCCACAATCTCAGCAACCGCAACAGCCGCCGGATGGTGAAAATGAACTGTGCCGCCATGCCTGCGGGTCTGCTGGAAAGCGATCTCTTTGGCCATGAGCGCGGCGCGTTTACCGGTGCCAGCAGCCAGCGCCTGGGCCGTTTCGAGCTGGCGGATAAAAGCTCGCTGTTCCTCGACGAAGTGGGCGATATGCCGCTGGAGCTACAGCCTAAACTGCTGCGTGTGCTGCAGGAACAGGAGTTCGAACGTCTTGGCAGCAATAAGCTGATTCAGACCGACGTGCGGCTGATTGCCGCCACAAACCGCGATCTGAAAAAAATGGTCGCCGACCGCGAGTTTCGCAGCGACCTCTACTATCGCCTGAATGTGTTCCCGATTTGCCTGCCGCCCCTGCGCGAGCGTCCGGAAGATATCCCGCTGCTGGTCAAAGCGTTTACCGCCAAAATTGCCCGCCGGATGGGACGCAACATCGACAGCATTCCCGCCGAGACGTTACGCACCCTTTCCTCGATGGAGTGGCCCGGCAACGTGCGCGAGCTGGAAAACGTCATTGAGCGTGCGGTGCTGCTGACGCGCGGTAATGTGCTGCAACTCTCCCTGCCGGAGGTTTCTCTGCCGGACTCTCCCGCGGCCGCGACCGACGTGGCCCAGGACGGGGAAGATGAATATCAATTGATTGTCCGCGTGCTGAAAGAGACCAACGGCGTGGTGGCCGGGCCGAAAGGGGCAGCCCAGCGTCTGGGGTTAAAACGCACCACCCTGCTGTCGCGCATGAAGCGCCTTGGAATAGATAAAGAGAGCCTGATTTAAGGCGCATTCCGGCGGTGCTTTCTGGCACCGCCTTTTGTCACCCTGCGTTATTGTCCCTCATTGACACACAATATTTTCCTCTGTATAAAATTCCGCCTTAATAATGAGTTTCATTTGCATCAAAAATAACTTTAATGAAGGGTAGCGTTTAATGAAGAAGGTCATCTGCGCGTTAGGCCTGGCGGTTGCGTCGGTCAGTTCTGCTCTGGCAACCACTTATCCTCTGACCGTTGAAAACTGCGGTTATAAAGAGACCTTCACCAAAGCGCCGGAACGCGTCGTGGCCCTTGGTCAAAATACCGTTGAGATTTTGCTTCTGCTGGGTCTGGAAGATAAGGTGAAGGCCAGCGCCTTCTGGCCGACCAAAGTGCTGCCGCAGCTGGCGGAACAGAATGCCAAAATCAAAACGCTCACCGTCGAAATTCCTACGCTGGAATCTATCCTTGCGCAAAACCCCGATTTTGTTCCTGCACAATTGCCGCTGCTGCTCGGGCCAGAAAGTAAGGTCGCAAAACGTGAGGATCTGGCTACCGTCGGCGTGAACAGCTATTTATCACCGGGCATGTGCGCCACTAAAAAAGCCTCGGGCGATATGTACGGCAGCCGCCAGAAGCTGTGGGACATGACATACCTTTATAAAGAGATTGAAGATTTCGCCAAAATTTTCAACGTTGAAGACCGTGGTCAGGCCGTTATCGCCAGCTTCAAAAAACGTGAGGCAGACCTGCGCAAAGAATTTGGCAAAAGCAAAAAAGACCTCTCCTTTGTCTTCTGGTTCTCAAGCGCCTCCCCTTCTGCTGATGCCTACGTGGGCGGTAAAAACAGCGCCTCAGGCTTTATCGCTGACGTACTGGGTGGCCATAACGCCATCACCGCCGAGGCCGAATGGCCAACCGTGGGCTGGGAAAGCATCATTGCCGCTAACCCGGACGTGATTGTGGTCTCAAGCCTCGACCGTAACCGCTGGGCGCTGGATAACGCGGAAGAGAAAATCAAATTCCTGAAAAGCGATCCGGCCGTCAGCCAGCTTGATGCCGTCAAAAAAGGCCATATCGTGGTGATGGACGGCCAGGCAATGAACCCGACGATCCGTACCATTTATGGCGCTGAACAGGTGGGCGAACAGCTCAGAAAACTGGGGCTGAACTGATGACGGCAGCCGTACTTCAGGCCCGACAGGGCCTGTTCCTGACCACTTCCGCTCTGCTGGCTATTGTCCTGCTGTTTCTGGTGATAGCCCTTGGCGTAAGCGTCGGAGAGTTGTCGATTCCGCTGTCCAATGTCTTTTATGCTATCGGTAATAAGCTGGGGCTGACCGCGGTTCCGCTCAACCGCATCTATGAGAGCGTGATCTGGGACTTTCGCCTGAGCCGCGCGCTGGTGGCGGCCTGCTGCGGCGCGGGGCTGGCTATCTGCGGCGCGGTTTTGCAGAGCCTGCTTAAAAACGCGCTGGCTGAACCTTACGTGCTCGGCGTCTCTGCGGGGGCGTCCACCGGCGCGGTTTCCGTCGTGGTGCTGGGGATGGGGACTGGCGCGGTGTCGCTCTCTGCGGGCGCGTTTGCTGGCGCATTCGCCGCCTTTGCGTTTGTCGCCTTTCTGACCAACGGCGCGCGCGGCGGCAACGAGCGCACCATTCTGGCGGGCGTTGCTGCCTCTCAGCTCTTCAACGCCATCACTGCCTATACCATCAGCACCTCTGCCAGCGCGCAGCAGGCGCGTGATGTGATGTTCTGGCTGCTGGGCAGCTTTAGCGGTGTACGCTGGCCTGAATTCCAGCTGGCACTGGTTGTGGTGCTGATTGGGTTAGCCATTTGCCTCTACTATTCCCGGGCGCTGGATGCCTTTACCTTTGGTGACGATGCCGCGGCATCGCTGGGGATTGCCGTCCCCTGGGTGCGCCTGGCGCTCTTTACCACCACCGCATTGATCACCGCAACCATCGTCAGCATGGCTGGCTCAATCGGCTTTGTTGGGCTGGTGGTTCCGCACGTCATGCGTTTCTTGTTCGGTCCTCTGCATCGTACTCTGCTGATTGCCAGCGCACTGGCGGGGGCGATCCTGATGGTGCTGGCAGATATCGCCTCGCGCATGCTGATTGCCCCGCAAAGTCTGCCCGTCGGGGTGGTAACCGCCCTGGTTGGCGTGCCGTTCTTTGCCGTGATCATCTACCGCTCAAGGAATAAGTGATGAGTATCTGCGCTGAAAAAATTACCTGGAAGGTAGGCAAAAAGGTCATCGTCAATAACGTGTCGCTCAAGGTGGCGCGCGGTGAAACGGTAGGACTGCTTGGCCCTAATGGTTGCGGTAAATCATCGCTTCTGCGGATTCTGGCTGGCCTGCGCCGCCCGGATGCGGGCTGTGTGACGCTGGACGGTCAGGACATTTCCCGCATCGCCAAAAAGCAGCTTGCGCGCCGGGTGGCCTTCGTTGAACAGCACGGTATGACCGATGCCAATATGCGCGTTCGCGATGTCGTCAAACTTGGTCGCATCCCGCATCACTCCCCGTTCTCGAACTGGAGCAAGCAGGATGACGAGACCGTTACCGCCGCCCTGCAGCGGGTGGATATGCTGGAAAAAAGCGATCAGGGCTGGCTGAGCCTCTCCGGTGGGGAGCGCCAGCGCGTGCATATCGCCAGGGCGCTGGCGCAGACGCCTACAGAAATTTTGCTGGATGAACCGACCAACCACCTGGACATTCACCATCAGATGCAGCTGATGCACCTGATAAGCGACCTGCCGGTGACCAGCATTGTGGCTATTCACGATCTCAACCATGCATCGATGTTCTGCGATTCGCTGATTGTGATGCAGCAGGGGCAAATCGTGGCCACCGGAACGCCGCAGGAGATCCTCTCAGAGGCGTTGCTCTGGGACGTTTTTCGGGTCAAAACCAAAATCGAGATCTCGCCGTTCCATGGCAAAAAGCACATTCACTTTATCGTTTAAGCGCCCGTAACATGATGCCCCTGCGCCCTGCCACAACGCTCTGGCCGCCCGTCTTACTGGGCAGCCAGTTTGTGTTTAACATCGGTTTTTACGCGGTCGTCCCCTTCCTGGCGATTTTTTTGCGCGACGATATGCTGCTTTCCGGCGGGCTTATCGGGCTAATTCTGGGGCTGCGTACCTTTTCGCAGCAGGGGATGTTCATCGTCGGCGGTGCGCTCTCAGACCGCTTTGGTGCCAAAATCATTATCCTCTGCGGCTGCGTCATCCGCGTTGCGGGTTATCTGCTGCTGGCATTTGGACACGCGCTCTGGCCCATCATCCTTGGCGCCTGTCTGACCGGCATTGGCGGTGCGTTGTTCTCTCCCTCCATCGAAGCGCTGCTGGCCAGGGCGGGTACGCATAGCGAGACTAAAGGTCAACGCAGCCGTGCAGAGTGGTTTGCGCTGTTTGCTGTCTGCGGTGAACTCGGCGCGGTGCTGGGCCCGGTTGTCGGGGCGTTGCTCACGGGGCTGGGGTTTCGCCAGGTGGCGCTGGCGGGGGCGGGGGTCTTCGTCGTCGCGCTGATTGTGCTCTACTTCTGCCTTCCGGCTGCGCAACACAGCAAGCAGGCACTCAATATTGTTCCCTGGTGGACAACCTTCCGTCAGCCGCGCTTTGTCGCCTTTATCATCGCCTACAGCTCATGGCTGTTGAGCTACAACCAGCTCTATCTGGCGCTGCCCGTGGAGATCCAGCGCGCCGGTGGTAACGAGAAAGATCTCGGCCCCCTGTTTATGCTGGCCTCTGTGCTGATCATCACCTTGCAGCTTCCGCTGGCCCGCTTTGCGCGACGCGTGGGCGCGGTGAGAATTTTGCCGGTGGGCTTTTTACTGCTCTCGGCATCTTTTGCGAGCGTGGCGGTATTCGCCCCGACGGTGCCGCCGGAAGGCTGGCTGCGCTTGCTGCCGTCGGTATGTTTTGTGGCGCTATTAACGCTTGGGCAAATGCTGCTGGTGCCCTCGGCGAAAGATCTGGTTCCACGCTTTGCGGAGGAATCGACGCTTGGCGCGCACTACGGCGCACTCGCCACCGCAGGCGGTGTTGCGGTGTTGCTGGGGAATTTGCTGTTTGGCAGTCTGCTGGATCGTGCGCTTGTCCCTTCGCCGCAGGCGATGTCCCCCTGGCTGCTGCTGGCCCTGTTCCCGCTATGCAGCGCGATCGCCATGAAGATCATTTGTCGCCCTTTCACACGCTGAGACGGTTACTTTTTCGGGCGATACTTTTCCGGTAATTCCGGTACCGGACGACGATCGTCCAGCAGATGGCGTACCGTCAGGATGGGGTGACGCCACAGCATGCGCGGCCCCGCCCAGCGCATAATCTGCTTCATCTCTTCACGCCGGGCGGGCTGGTAGCAGTGTACCGGACACTGTTTACAGGCCGGTTTTTCCTCACCAAAGATGCACTTATCCAGACGCTTATCCGCATAGGCATTCAGCGCCTGATAATGCCCCTCTTCCTGAGAAGCCTGCGGGCACTGTTTTTCATACAGAGCGATCATTCTGGCGATCGTCTTTTTTTCCCGTGAAATACGTTTACCAGACATAGCGGCTCACCGACTAAAAACATGCATTAATAATACCCCTTTATCTGCCACTTTTCAGTCGTTGCATTTCGTTTTCTGAAGCCGCCTTCCACTATTAAGCCCACCCCCACCCTTTTTTACTGGTATTTTATACAGGCATTAACAACACGCGTCGCTCATCGTTACGGAGGCTATATGCAAGAGATCGCCACGACCAAACACTATCGCCACTTAAAAGTCGGTTATTTCAGAAAGCGTCACGAAGACCGGAAGACAAAAATCCCGCGACGTTACAGCGTACATGCGGCGTTGAGCTTAAAAGGTGACTGGCTGGAGCAGGCAGGGTTTACTACCCACTCTCAGGTCAGGGTGGGGGTTGAACAGGGGAAAATTGTCATCGAACTACTGAAAGAAGATCTCAGCGAGAGCAGAAGAAAATAGGACGCTTACCGACGGTAAATAGAAACCCTCTGGGCCCTTGTTTCAGAATGGTATAGTTCAATTTATGGTTCGGATAAATAAAGAAATCAGGCAACACGTCGCCGAGTACATTATCCGGCAGGGAGTCTTCATTAACCTCATGGATCTTCACGGAGGTAAACTGGAAAGAGTCTTTGTTTTCGGTCCAGATATAAGACACATCCCGGCGGATAGAGGCTATCGCCTTGTCGTTTTTAAAATATGTCCCGCTTAGCGCGATGACCCCGGTCTGCTTTTGCATGGTGTACATAAAATCCAGCGTCAGGTTTGCGCGGGCATCTTCATGGTAAACAACAACAGAAACTGAACAGGCTTCCGTATTTTGTTTTTTTTCTAAGTGATAATGATAAAGCCAGGACGTCAGCGCCCCAACGGCAAACAGGACGAGACACAGGATGGCAGTAGACTTTTTAGTCACTGATTGTACCCCCTAAAATAAAGCGTAACGCATCCTGCATCTTCTTCTTGCTCATACGGTTTTCTGCAAATGAGTACAGAAAGTGCCGGAGCCGTGCTGGATGAAGAGAAGTAGGCCCAGGGGTATTTTTTACAATCGAGCCCTGTTCGCATGATAATTTGCTTATAACGCGTGAAGTTACCCCTGCTTTTAATATCATCGTTTCGTGAGAAAAAATGGCAGCCATTTTCCGTACTGCTTATGGTGTAGTCTTTAAAAAAGTCTTTTCTGGAATAGTCATGGACCGCCAGATGAAGAATAAAATAGCCGAGCCCAAAAGAGAGGGCCATAAAAAGCAGTGGAAGATAGCGACGATAGTGATGACGCGGGGTCTTATCTTTCACCTGAACGGCAGCTGTTTCCGCAATCACCTCTTTCGAGCCGGTGACAGGCTGGGCTTCTGCTATCGCGCTTTCTGATTCTGTTACGTCGTTTTCAATTCGGCTGACCTTAACTTCTTTTTTAATCTGGAACCCTTTTCTGGGTACCGTGGCAATCAGCGTGTCGTCAGTCTCTCCCGTCGTGCGCAACCCACGCCGGATAATGGAGATATTCTGATAAAGGGTATTGGCCGGAACTAACATTCCGTCTTCACCCCAAACTTTAGTGAAGAAATCCCTTTGATTAACCACTTCCGGGGCGGACTCAAGCAGAAGAACCAGACAACGACTGGCTGGCGTGGTCAGAATGACGCTCAACTCCGGTCGGGTCATAGAGACAAGTAAGTTTTTCTCTGGACAAAATTTAATATTATCGTTAATTATCCAGAACATATGAGACTCACTATGCAATAAACAGAATCAGAAAACTGTTGCCAGAGTTAGCAAGTATACTCTGCGAATATTCCTTGTCAAAGCAGTAAGTTATGGTGTTTGTTCAGCAGTAACACCGAAATAAAATAATGTGAGCATAATAGAATATTATCGCCACATCGAAGACAAATACGTTTCTGAAACAGAAAAAAAGGATGACGTTATATTCTGACGCCTTTATTCCCGTTTACGTTTAATACGCAAGGAATATCGCGCGGTGTTCCTTTAGCGTTACCGGACCAGCGTGCCTGTCGCAATTGCGGCAAGACAGGCCCACGTCTTCAGTATCGCTGGAATCAGGTACGCATTTTAGTCGAAAGAGCCTGCACGTCTGTTTTCCTGTCCAGCAGAGTCCGTTATCATGGTCCGTGAACGATTCATGATAAGAAACGCAGGCTGTCATGCGTTCCAATGAGAGAGTAAGAAACCTGACAATAAAAAAGACAACTCATTGAAATTGAAAAAAAATGGACACGGTAACCTAATGAGTACACTTGAAAATTTTGACGCCCATACCCCAATGATGCAGCAGTACCTGAAGCTGAAAGCGCAGCATCCGGAAATCCTGCTGTTTTACCGTATGGGCGATTTTTACGAGCTGTTTTATGACGATGCTAAACGGGCATCGCAGCTGCTCGACATCTCTCTGACCAAACGTGGCGCATCGGCAGGTGAACCCATCCCGATGGCAGGCATTCCGCATCATGCGGTAGAAAACTACCTGGCCAAGCTGGTGAATCAGGGCGAGTCGGTTGCCATCTGTGAGCAGATCGGCGATCCGGCTACCTCAAAAGGCCCGGTTGAACGCAAGGTCGTGCGTATCGTCACGCCAGGCACCATTAGCGACGAAGCCCTGCTCCAGGAGCGTCAGGATAACCTGCTGGCGGCCCTGTGGCAGGACGGCAAAGGGTTTGGTTACGCCACGCTGGATATCAGCTCCGGGCGTTTTCGTCTGAGCGAGCCGGCTGACCGGGAAACCATGGCAGCCGAGCTGCAACGCACCAACCCGGCGGAACTGCTGTATGCCGAAGATTTTGCCGAAATGGCGTTGATAGAAGGTCGTCGCGGCCTGCGCCGCCGTCCGCTGTGGGAATTTGAAATTGATACCGCTCGCCAGCAGCTCAACCTGCAGTTTGGCACCCGCGATCTGATTGGCTTTGGGGTGGAAAACGCCCCGCGTGGACTGTGCGCCGCGGGCTGCCTTTTGCAGTATGTGAAAGATACCCAGCGCACCGCCCTGCCGCATATCCGCTCTATCACCATGGAGCGCCAGCAGGACAGCATCATTATGGATGCGGCCACGCGCCGGAATCTGGAGATCACTCAGAACCTGGCGGGTGGCGTTGAGAACACGCTGGCATCCGTCCTCGATAACACCGTGACGCCGATGGGCAGCCGCATGCTGAAGCGCTGGCTGCATATGCCCGTCCGCGATACGGATACGCTCGTTTGTCGTCAGCAGACCATTGCCGCGCTGCAGGATCGCTACACCGAGCTGCAGCCAGTGCTGCGTCAGGTGGGCGATCTGGAGCGTATTCTGGCTCGCCTGGCACTGCGCACGGCGCGGCCTCGCGACCTTGCACGAATGCGTCATGCCTTCCAGCAGTTGCCGGAACTGCGTGCTCAACTGAGCGACGTTGACAGCGCACCGGTTCAGAAACTGCGCGAAACCATGGGCGAGTTTGCTGAACTCCGCGATCTGCTGGAGCGCGCTATCATAGATGCGCCGCCGGTTCTGGTGCGCGACGGTGGCGTAATTGCCCCTGGCTACAACGAAGAGCTGGATGAATGGCGCGCGCTGGCTGACGGCGCAACGGATTACCTCGACAAGCTGGAGATCCGCGAGCGCGAACGTCTCGGGCTCGATACCCTGAAAGTCGGCTATAACGCAGTCCACGGTTACTATATTCAGATCAGCCGCGGGCAGAGCCATCTGGCGCCGATTCACTATGTGCGTCGCCAGACGTTGAAAAACGCTGAGCGCTACATCATTCCTGAGCTGAAAGAGTATGAGGACAAAGTTCTCACCTCGAAAGGCAAAGCGCTGGCCCTGGAAAAGCAGCTTTACGACGAGCTGTTCGACATGCTGATGCCACACCTCGCGGACCTGCAGTTAAGCGCTGGCGCGCTGGCGGAGCTGGATGTGCTGGTGAATCTGGCTGAGCGCGCTGAAACGCTGAACTATACCTGCCCGACCTTTACCGACAAGCCCGGCATTCGCATTACCGAAGGCCGCCACCCGGTGGTGGAGCAGGTACTGAACGAGCCGTTCATCGCTAACCCGCTGAGCCTGTCGCCGCAGCGAAGAATGCTGATCATTACCGGTCCGAACATGGGCGGTAAAAGTACCTATATGCGCCAGACGGCGCTTATCGCCCTGCTCGCCTACATCGGCAGCTACGTTCCGGCGCAGAAAGTGGAGATTGGCCCTATCGATCGTATCTTCACCCGCGTGGGTGCGGCGGACGATCTGGCCAGCGGCCGTTCCACCTTTATGGTCGAAATGACGGAAACCGCCAATATCCTGCACAACGCCACAGAACACAGCCTGGTGCTGATGGACGAAGTCGGACGCGGCACCTCAACCTACGACGGACTGTCGCTGGCATGGGCGTGTGCGGAAAACCTGGCGAATAAAATCAAGGCCATGACGCTGTTCGCGACGCACTACTTTGAACTGACGCAGTTGCCGGAGAAAATGGAGGGCGTGGCAAACGTCCACCTGGATGCGCTGGAGCATGGTGATACTATCGCCTTTATGCACACGGTGCAGGAGGGGGCCGCGAGCAAGAGCTATGGTCTGGCCGTCGCGGCGCTGGCGGGTGTGCCTAAAGAGGTAATTAAACGCGCGCGTCAGAAACTGCGCGAGCTGGAAAGCCTGTCACCGAATGCGGCGGCCACCCAGATTGACGGTACACAGATGTCGCTGCTGGCACCTGCGGAAGAGACGTCACCCGCCGTTGAAGCGCTGGAGAATCTCGACCCGGATTCACTGACGCCACGTCAGGCGCTGGAGTGGATTTATCGGCTGAAGAGTCTGGTTTAGTTCTCTGCGATCTTTGCCCGGTGGCGCTACGCTTACCGGGCAGTAACCTCGTGCGGTCTGTTTTGCCGGGTGGCGGCTTCGCCTTACCCGTCCTACAAAACCCGTAAGCCCGGTAAGCGCAGCGCCACCGGGCTTTTTTTTTACAGCAATGGCGGAATGGTCGGCACCTGCGGCGCCTCATCAATATCCTTCTGCGTCATACGGAACGCTTCAGGGTAATGTTCGCGACTGGTACGACGCAGCGGCTCGGTATCGCGCCAGGTATACAGGCAATGCTGGCACTGATAAACCGTCCAGATCCCTTTCACCGGTGATGTGGCCATCACCTCAATTTGCTCATCGGCACAACGTGGACAAATCATCTTTTCCTCCTTATTGGCGTGCTGCCAGCATCGCAGTCAGCTTTTCAGCCCAGGCTTTGGTTTCCGGTAAATCCTGCACCGGCTGGCTGTAGTGACCGCGGTTATCCGGCGCAACAGGCGTGGTGGCATCAATAATCAGCTTGTCGGTGATCCCTGCCGGGCTGGACCCAGGATCAAGCTCAAGGACCGACATGTTCGGCAGCTGCACAAGATCCCCTGCCGGGTTCACTTTTGATGACAGCGCCCACATCACCTGCGGCAGGTTGAACGGATCGACATCTTCATCCACCATAATCACCATCTTCACATAGCCCAGGCCATGCGGCGTGGTCATGGCGCGTAAACCGACCGCGCGGGCAAAACCACCGTAGCGTTTTTTGGTGGAGATGATCGCCAGCAGACCGTGGGTGTACATCGCGTTCACCGCCTGCACTTCAGGGAACTCCGCTTTCAGTTGCTGGTAAAGCGGCACACAGGTGGCTGGCCCCATCAGGTAGTCGATCTCGGTCCAGGGCATCCCGAGATAGAGGGATTCGAAAATCGGTTTGGTGCGGTACGAGACTTTATCAATACGGACCACTGTCATATTGCGTCCGCCCGAATAGTGCCCGGTAAACTCACCGAACGGCCCTTCAATTTCACGTTTACGGCCTTCAATCACCCCTTCCAGGATCACTTCAGACCCCCACGGCACATCGAAGCCGGTCAACGGCGCGGTCGCAATCGGGTACGGGCTTTCACGCAGCGCCCCGGCCATTTCATACTCGGACTGATCGTATTTCAGCGGCGTTGCGCCCATCAGGGTGATGATCGGATCGTTGCCCAACGTAATCGCAATCGGCAGGTCTTCACCACGCTCTTCGGCTTTATGCAGATGCAGGGCGATATCATGCATCGGCACCGGCTGCAGGCCGAGCTTACGTTTGCCTTTCACTTCCATGCGATAAATACCGACGTTCTGCTTGCCGAAATGGTCCGGGTCGAGCGGATCGCGCGAGACAACGCACGCTTTGTCGAGATAAAAACCGCCGTCCCCGTCGTTCAGGCGAAACAGCGGCAGGATGTCGAACAGGTTAATCTCTTCACCGTCCACCGTATTCTGCGCCCATGCGGGGTTGGCCCGGCGCTCCGGTGCGACCGGGAATTTATCCCAGCGACGAATAAACTCATCGATCTGCTTTTTGACCGGGGTATTCGCCGGCAGCCCCATCGAAATGGCGTGGTTCTGCCAGGAGCCGATGGTGTTCATCACCACCCTGGCATCGGTAAACCCGCGAATGTTATCGAACCACAGCGCAGGCGCACCGTCACCGATACGTCCCGTCGCGTTAGCGGCCGCCGCCAGATCCGGCTCCGCATTGACCTCTTCTTCAATTTTCAGCAGTTGCCCTTGCTCATCGAGCGCCTGCAGGAAGCTTCTCAAATCATCAAATGCCATCGTTATTCTCCTGTGAAAAATGTTTCGCCGCCTGCAGGCCGTTCCAGCGACGCGCCTTTTTGTGCTCCAGACCAAACTGGTCGAGCACGCGGGTCACGATATGCTGGGTGATATCATCGGCGGTTTGCGGGTGGTTGTAATACGCAGGCATGGGCGGCACCATCGCCACCCCCATGCGGGAAAGCGCGAGCATGTTCTCCAGATGAATGGTGCTGAGCGGCGTTTCACGCGGGACCAGCACCAGCTTGCGCCCCTCTTTCAGCACCACGTCTGCCGCACGGCCCACCAGCCCTTCGGCATAGCCCGCGCGGATACCCGCCAGCGTTTTCATGCTGCAGGGAATGACGATCATGCCGTCGGTACGAAACGAGCCGGAGGAGATGGTGGCAGCCTGATCGGCAGGACTGTGAACGACATCTGCCAGGGCGGCGACATCCTGCGCGGTATAAGGCGTTTCCAGCTCAATGGTGGTTTTCGCCCATTTCGACATCACCAGATGGGTTTCAACCTCTGGCATGTCCCGTAACGCCTGCAGTAAAGCCACACCCAGCGGAGCACCTGTTGCTCCCGTCATTCCCACGATCAATCTCATTCAGCACCTCAATTAATTTGTTCGCATACGAACATAATGACTACGTTACTCCCGGTGAGCTGAGCTGACAATATTGTTCGTACACGATCACACGTAATGCTAAAAACTGCTGCGTTAAAATCGCAGGCAATAGCGGCTATCATAGGGGGAGATTTTTTTCGTCGGAGTGTTCATGGAACTGAGACAAGAAGCGTTCCACCTGCTACGGCAGCTTTTTCAACAGCATACTGCCCACTGGCAACATGCTTTACCGGCGCTGACCAAGCCGCAATATGCGGTGATGCGATCTGTTTCTGAAAATCCGGGGATCGAGCAGGTCGCCCTGACGGAAGTTGCCGTGAGCACAAAAGCGACGCTGGCCGAAATGCTGAGCCGCATGGAATCGCGCGGGCTGGTGAAGCGCGAACACGATCCTGCGGATAAGCGCCGCCGGTTTGTCTTCCTCACGCCTGAAGGGGAAGCCCTGCTTGCAAGCTGTAAACCGGTCGGTAATGAGGTGGATGAGGCGTTTTTAGGGCGTCTCAGCCAGGACGAGCGGGAACAATTTACGGCACTGATCAAAAAGATGATGCATGACTAGTTCACCCGGGCACGCATAAAATCAATAAATGTCCGGACCTTAGCGGGCACATGCTGGGCATCTGGATAAACGGCATAGATGCCCTGCTGAGCAAACGTGTATCCCGGTAAAAGCGATACCAGAACCCCCGAATTCAGTGCGTTTCGCACCAGCCACTCCGGCAGCAGCGCCACACCACATCCCGCATGCGCGAAAGCCATCAGCGCCTGGGCGCTATCTGCGTACAGGCGCGGGGCTTTTTTAATCTCAAAGGCAACCAGATTGCCAGCTGCATCTTTTACCTGCCAGTGCAGCGGCGAAGGTAAACGCTCGTGAACGATCCACTCGGCCTGCGCCAGGTGTTCGAGAGATTCAACGGGATGGTTAGCCAGCCACCCGGGGGCGGCAACCGGCAGGATAGTAAAGTTTGAAATCAAGGCGGCGTGGTAGCGCGAATCAGCGAGTGTTCCCAGCCGGATGGCGACATCAAAGCGCTCCGAGATAAGATCGGCATGCTGAGACGACGAAACATGACGAACGCGAAGCTCCGGATGCTGCTGGCTAAATTCGGCCAGCAAAGGCACAACCACCTGCGAACCGTATTCGGGCGTGGTGGTGATCCGCAATTTGCCGGTCAGGCCGGCATGGTTAGCGCGAACGTCGTCCTGCAGGCGTTCAGCCTCCTGTAAAAGCCTGACGCTTCGCTGATGAAAAAGCACGCCCGCCTCGGTTAACGTCAGGCGACGGGTGGATCGCAACAGCAGCGTGACTCCCAGCTCATCTTCCAGCTGGCGAATATTGAAGCTGACCACGGCCTTTGTCAGCCCCATCGACTCTGCGGCGGCAGTAAAACTGCCCGCATCCGCTACCGCCACAAACATCGCCGTTCGCTGGAGATTCAGCATCGTTAACCTTCAAAATTGTCAAAATAGTTTTGACAGTATATCGCGAATTGTTGCGTTTATCGGCACCGGACAAGCCGATACGATACGCCCCCTCACCGGAGGATCCACCATGACGTATCGCAGCAAAGTCGCCGTAGTCTATCTGCTGGGCTTTTTTCTTGATTTGATCAACATGTTTATTGCCAGCGTCGCCTTTCCGGCAATGGCGCAGACCTATCACGCCACGCCCTCTGCACTCGCCTGGGTCAGTAACGGATATATTGCCGGCCTGACGCTGGTGATCCCGTTCAGCAGTGCCCTGACGCGCCGCATCGGGGCAAAGCACGTCATCCTTCTCTCGCTGGTTCTCTTTAGCGTAGCCTCCACCGCGGCAGGCTTGTCTGCCACACTTGAAAGTCTGATTGCCTGGCGGGTGCTGCAGGGCGTGGGCGGTGGCTTATTGATCCCCGTAGGGCAGGCGCTGACCTGGCAACAGTTTAAAGCGCATGAACGCGCCAGGCTCTCTTCCGCCGTCATGCTGGTTGCACTGCTTGCCCCCGCATGCTCACCTGCGTTAGGGGGCCTACTGGGTCAGGCTTTAAGCTGGCGGTGGGTATTTTTTGCTACCCTCCCGGTTGCTCTCCTGACCTTTGCATTGGCCTGTCTGTGGCTTAAGCATGAAATGCCAGCGATAAAAGCAAACCGACTGCTGAACCTGAGTTTGATCGCCGATCCGCTTCTGCGCGTTTCCATGATGGTTTATGTATGTGTCCCCGGCATGTTTATCGGAATAAACGTCACCGGCATGTTTTATCTGCAGAGCGTGGCCAACATGACGCCAGCCGCGACGGGCATGCTGATGCTGCCGTGGTCTCTGGCATCGTTTATGGCCATCACCGCAACGGGCCGTTACTTTAACCGTGTCGGCCCCCGACCTCTGTTGATCGCGGGTTGCCTGCTTCAGGCGTCAGGTATTCTGCTTTTGCTCAGCGTCAGTGCGACCACGGGCACGCTGCCAGCGATCGTTGCGTTTGCATTAATGGGCGCAGGAGGCAGTCTTTGCAGCAGTACGGCACAGAGCAGCGCATTTCTGACAACGCGTCGGGAAGAGATGGCTGATGCCAGCGCGCTGTGGAATCTTAATCGTCAGCTGAGTTTTTTTGCGGGTGCCTTTCTGCTGGCACAGGTGCTGGATCTGGCCCAGAGGTATTTGCCCCCCGTCGCCGCGTGGCACGGGATGTTTCTGGTTGCTTCGGCCATCACCCTGGTGCCCGTCATCTCTGTATTTCGTCTTAACAACCCGCAGGTGCTTGCACAACTGCAACAGGAGAAACCATGACGCCTTTCGAACACGACATCATTGATATTCATATCGCACTGGAAAAGTGGCTGGGTGCCGGTGAAGGTAATATTGATGCCCTGCTCGCCCGTTTCCAGCCAAACTTTCTGATGGTTCCCCCGAGTGGGGCGCATTTAAACCATGACGCCCTTGTCCGTTTTCTGCACGCCCAGCGTGGAAGCCGACCCGGCCTTAAAATCATCATTGATGAGCTAGCCACGATTCAGTCATGGGATAACGGTGCGGTGCTTCATTACCGGGAGACGCAGACCCGCCCGGACCAGCCCGTCAACGTACGCTGGTCAACCGCGGTGCTCAATCGGGATGGCGAGAAGATCAGCTGGCGTCTGCTGCACGAAACGGCGCAGCCGTAAGAGATAAAAAAGGCCCGTCTCACGACGGGCCTTTTTTTGACGAAAGGTTGCTTATTCGCGGAACAGCGCTTCGATATTCAGACCTTGCCCCTGCAGAATTTCACGCAGGCGGCGCAGACCTTCAACCTGAATCTGACGAACACGTTCACGGGTCAGGCCAATTTCACGGCCGACGTCTTCCAGTGTCGCAGCTTCATACCCCAGCAAACCGAAACGACGTGCCAGCACTTCACGCTGTTTGGCGTTCAGTTCGAACAGCCATTTGACGATGCTCTGTTTCATGTCATCGTCCTGCGTGGTGTCTTCCGGGCCGTTGTCTTTTTCATCGGCCAGGATATCCAGCAGCGCTTTTTCGGAGTCGCCACCCAGCGGGGTGTCAACCGAGGTAATGCGCTCGTTGAGACGCAGCATGCGGCTTACGTCATCAACCGGTTTGTCGAGTTGCTCAGCAATCTCTTCTGCGCTTGGCTCGTGGTCCAGTTTATGGGACAACTCGCGCGCGGTACGCAGATAGACGTTCAACTCTTTGACGATGTGAATCGGCAGGCGAATCGTACGGGTTTGGTTCATAATGGCCCGTTCGATGGTCTGACGAATCCACCAGGTCGCGTAGGTGGAGAAGCGGAACCCACGTTCTGGGTCAAACTTCTCTACTGCGCGGATGAGACCTAAGTTGCCCTCTTCAATCAGATCCAGCAGAGCCAGACCACGATTGCCGTAACGACGGGCAATTTTCACGACCAGACGCAAGTTACTTTCAATCATGCGACGGCGCGAGGCAACATCACCACGCAAAGCACGACGTGCGAAATAGACTTCTTCTTCGGCCGTTAACAGTGGGGAGTAACCAATCTCCCCAAGGTAAAGCTGAGTCGCGTCCAGTACACGCTGTGTGGCACCCTGCGATAACAGCTCTTCTTCAGCCAAATCGTTATCACTGGGTTCCTCTTCTACTAAGGCTTTTTCGTCAAAAGCCTCTGCTCCGTTCTCATCAAATTCCGCATCTTCATTTAAATCATGAACTTTCAGCGTATTCTGACTCATAAGGTGGCTCCTACCCGTGATCCCTGAACGAGACACCCTGGCTGGCATGCCCCGTCAATTTATCGCTGCGGCAAATACTGCAGCGGGTTTACGGATTTCCCCTTGTAACGAATTTCAAAATGCAAGCGTGTAGAACTGGTTCCGGTGCTACCCATGGTAGCGATTTTTTGCCCCGCCTTAACTTCTTGTTGTTCCCGGACCAGCATTGTGTCGTTATGGGCGTAGGCACTCAGGTAATCATCGTTGTGTTTGATGATAATAAGATTACCGTAACCGCGCAGAGCGTTACCGGCATACACAACGCGTCCGTCTGCGGTCGCGATGATAGCCTGTCCCTTACTTCCTGCGATATCGATCCCTTTGTTTCCTCCTTCGGAGGAAGAGAAGTTCTCGATAACCTTACCGTCAGTTGGCCAGCGCCAGGTTGAAATTGGCGAACTGGAACTCATACTGCTGGCAGTCGGTTCAGTAGAGCTAACCACAGGTGCCGTAGCCGGTGCTGTGACAGCAGTCGCAGTCCCTTTATTATTCGGCAACATTTTGTTAGCAGTCTGATCACCTGAATCTTCAGAATACGTAATTACAGGTTGTGAAGCAACCACCGTGGTGGATTTTTGTGCAGGCTTAACGCTGTTATTTTGCGCGGTCACGTCGGCTGCAGAAACGGTATTGCCAGGCGTAAGCGGCGTACCCGTCGCGTTGCCCACCTGGAGCGTCTGCCCGACTTCCAGCGCATACGGTGCCTGGACGTTGTTGCGCTGCGCGAGGTCACGGAAATCGTTCCCGGTGATCCACGCGATATAGAACAGCGTATCGCCACGTTTCACGGTATAGGTGCTGCCGCCGGTATAGCTGCCTTTCGGAATGTTCCCATACTGACGGTTATACACTATGCGGCCATTTTGGGTCTGAACAGGTTGTTCGACTGGCTGAATCTGTGTTGGCTGTGTAACAGGATGTTGCACAGGCTGAATTTGTGGTGTTTGCTGCGGCGCAGCAGTTCCCATTTTAGGTGGCGGCGTGATCAACATTCCGCTGGACGTGTTACCGGAGCCGCTGTTTCCGCCAACAGAACTGACAGGCGCAGGTGCATTGTTAGAGCTTGAACAGCCTGCCAGCCAGAGCGAAACCAGTGATAATGCCGCAACACGGCTGATGGTGAATTTAGGGCTTCCCGCGCTCATTTATCCCCCAGGAATGTGTTAACTACCAGTGACTTAAAATTAACCGTGATGGCACGACTCTTTCGCGCCACACCATACGCTGAATTTGCCTTAATAACCCTGGAAAATTCCGAGTCTTAGGCCAGTTCCCCCTTTACCAGAGGCACAAAGCGCACGGCTTCTACGGTATCGATAATAAACTCGTCGCCACGTCGACGAACGCGCTTTAACAGCTGCTGCTCATCGCCAACAGGCAATACAAGAATGCCCCCCTCATCCAGCTGCGACAACAGGGCCGCAGGGATCTCCGGTGGAGCCGCCGTCACGATGATAGCGTCAAACGGGGCGCGAGCCTGCCAACCCTGCCATCCATCACCGTGTCGTGTCGAAACATTGTGTAAATCAAGTTGTTTCAGGCGACGACGCGCCTGCCACTGTAAACCTTTGATCCGCTCAACCGAGCACACATGATGCACCAGATGCGCCAGAATCGCAGTCTGATACCCGGACCCGGTGCCAATCTCCAGCACGCGGGAGTCGGGGGTGAGCTCCAGCAGCTCCGTCATGCGCGCCACCATATAGGGCTGCGAAATCGTCTGGCCCTGCCCGATGGGCAAGGCCACGTTTTCCCACGCTTTGTGTTCAAACGCCTCATCTACAAATTTCTCACGCGGAACCTGGGCGAGCGCGTCAAGCACATGCTCGTCGCGGATCCCCTGTGCGCGAAGTTGTTCCAGAAGAGTTTGTACACGTTTGCTTACCATTGCGCGTTCACTCCTGCGCGATCAAGCCAGCCCGACACCACATCATGCGCGCTATACGCGGTTAAATCTACGTGCAGCGGCGTTACCGAGACATAGCCTTCATCCACAGCGGCAAAGTCGGTATCCGGCCCCGCATCGCACTTATCGCCGGGAGGACCAATCCAGTAGAGCGTGTTGCCGCGCGGATCCTGCTGCGGGATGACCTGATCGGCCGGATGACGGCTTCCGCAACGCGTGACGCGAATGCCCTTGATTTCATTCAGCGGGAGATCCGGCACGTTGATGTTGAGGATGCGTCCGGTACGCAGCGGTTCTCGGCTAAGTGCCCGCAGGATAGAACAGGTTACCGCTGCCGCCGTGTCGTAATGAGTGTGACCATTTAACGATACCGCCAGCGCCGGAAAGCCAAGATGACGGCCTTCCATTGCGGCCGCCACGGTACCAGAGTAGATAACGTCATCACCCAGATTCGGCCCGGCGTTAATCCCGGAAACGACGATATCCGGGCGCGGGCGCATCAGCGCATTCACCCCCAGAAAAACGCAGTCCGTTGGCGTGCCCATCTGCACAGCAATATCGCCATTTTCAAAAGCAAAGGTGCGAAGCGACGACTCCAGCGTCAATGAGTTAGACGCTCCACTGCGGTTACGATCGGGAGCCACGACCTGCACATCCGCAAATTCGCGAAGGTGTTTCGCCAGCGTCTGAATGCCTGGGGCATGGATCCCGTCATCGTTACTCAGCAATATTCGCATAATCACCCGACGTGTTGATAAGTTCCCTGACAACACTGGTGGCAAAGCTACCTGCCGGCAGCCAGAAGCGTAACTCAACGGTTACGTCATCCCACCAGTTCCAGCTTAACTGCTGCGGGTAGAGCAACATCGCCCGGCGTGCTGCTTCGACTTTTTCCCGCACCAGCAATGATTGTAATTCTTGCGCTTCTGCAACGGCTGCCTGCTCCGCGGCCAGCGCGTCATCCTGCGTACCCCAGTCGCCCGTGCCGGGCAAGGCTGTGGTGATCATCAGCGTTTTAGCGTCCACGCGCGACTGAACATCGGCCATTTCTTCAGCCGTTGCCACAAACCAGCTACCGCGTCCCGCTAATTGTAGCGCATCGCCGACAACAACTTGATTCGCGTCCGGTTTTTTCAGCCGTTCGCTTACGATCTGATTAAACAACGCACTGCGGGCCGCCGACAACCAAAAACTGCGTTTATTCCTGTCGCGCACCGGCGCATCGCTCTGCGCCCAACGCAGTGCGCCCTGCAGGTTACTGCCGCCGATGCCAAAACGCTGTGCGCCAAAATAGTTAGGCACACCGCGTTCATTGATGGCCTGCAAGCGTTTTTCCACGTCGTCACGGTCGGTCACTTCACGCAGTACGAGGGTAAAGTGGTTACCTTTCAACGCCCCCAGACGCAGTTTGCGCTTGTGACGGGCGTACTCCAGCACCTTACCGCCCTCAAGCTCAAATTTGCTTAAATCAGGCATCGCATTGCCGGGAACGCGCGCGCAAAGCCACTGTTCGGTGACCGCGTGTTTGTCTTTCTGCCCGGCGAAGCTCACTTCGCGGGCATGGATTTTCAGGAATTTAGCCAGCGCATCGGCCACAAAGCGGGTATTGCAGCCATTTTTGAGGATGCGCACCAGGATATGCTCGCCTTCGCCGTCCGGCTCAAAGCCCAAATCTTCCACGACCACGAAATCTTCGGGGCTGGCTTTCAGCAGCCCACTCACCTGCGGTTTACCGTGCAGGTAGGTCAGGTTGTCAAAATCGGTCATTTGCTCGCCTTCACCAGCAGCGCCACGGCTTCGCAGGCGATGCCTTCGCCGCGACCGGTAAAGCCCAGTTTCTCCGTGGTGGTCGCTTTGACGTTGACGTCATCCATATGGCAGCCCAGATCTTCAGCGATAAATACGCGCATCTGAGGAATATGCGGCAGCATTTTAGGGGCCTGAGCGATGATCGTCACATCGACGTTACCCAGGGTGTAGCCCTTCGCCTGAATACGGCGCCAGGCTTCACGCAACAGCGCACGGCTGTCTGCGCCTTTAAACGCCGGATCGGTGTCCGGGAACAGCTTGCCGATATCGCCCAGCGCCGCCGCGCCCAGCAAGGCGTCGGTTAAGGCGTGTAATGCCACGTCGCCATCAGAATGCGCCAGCAGCCCTTTTTCATAAGGAATGCGCACGCCGCCAATGATAATTGGGCCAACGCCTCCAAAGGCGTGTACATCAAAACCGTGTCCAATTCGCATTATGCCTTCTCCTGATGGGTCGAACGGGTAAGATAAAATTCCGCGAGCTGTAAATCTTCCGGACGCGTCACTTTTATATTATCAGCGCGCCCTTCAACAAGCGTTGGGTGGAAACCGCAATACTCCAGCGCAGAGGCTTCGTCGGTGATGGTCGCACCTTCTTTAAGCGCGCGCGTTAAGCAGTCGTGGAGTAATTCGCGGGGGAAAAATTGTGGCGTCAGCGCGTGCCAGAGATCGACGCGCTCAACGGTATGCGCGATAGCCTGTTTGCCAGGCTCGGCACGCTTCATGGTGTCACGTACCGGCGCGGCCAGAATGCCACCGACGTTACTGGTTTCACTCAGCGCCAGCAGGCGCGCAAGATCGTCCTGGTGCAGACACGGGCGCGCAGCATCGTGGACCAGCACCCACTGGGCATCGCCAGCGGCCTGGATGCCCGCCAGCACGGAATCGGCGCGCTCGGCACCGCCATCAACGACGGTGATCTGCGGATGAGCGGCCAGCGGTAACTGTGCGAACCGGGCATCGCCCGGACTGATGGCGATGATGACACGCGTCACTCGGGGGTGCGCCAGCAGCGCCGCCACGGCATGTTCGAGGATCGTTTTATCGCCAATAGAGAGGTATTGCTTGGGACATTCTGTCTGCATGCGCCGGCCAAAACCCGCGGCCGGCACCACGGCGCATACGTCCGAAAAAGTCACTGCCATGTCGTAATCCTGGGCCTGATTATCGATTGTTTTGTGCTGAGCCCTGATTGCGTTTAGACGCATCCGGAACCAGACGATAAAAGGTTTCGCCCGGTTTAGTCATACTGAGTTCATTGCGTGCGCGTTCCTCAATCGCCTCCTGCCCGCCATTGAGGTCATCAATTTCAGCAAAGAGTTGATCGTTTCGCGCCTTAAGTTTGGCGTTAGTTGCCTGCTGAGCCGCGACGTCATCGCTTACCCGGCTATAGTCGTGCAGTCCGTTTTTACCGAACCACAGCGAATATTGCAGCCAGACCAGCAGAGCCAGCAACAGCAGCGTTAGTTTACCCATCCTGCCCCCTGAAAAACGGCATCTTCATCCCACAACGCCCCCGGCGCTCTATGCCGGAGTAACAGAGATGCCGCAACATCGCGGGCAAATGTACCACATTTTTTCCGCAGAATCGCCCTGCTCAATATCGTCACACAGTTGGTTACGGTTTGAATTATGGCTGAAGTTAGCCCATGAGCCACAAAAATAACAGACCAAACATCAGGACCACCGTCACAATCGTGACAACGGTGCTGTACAGGAGTTTGCCGTTAAGCAGTGAATGCAGGGCGATGCCGACGACAACCGCCACGGGCATCAGCGCCAGGAAGAAGGGCCAGGTATAGAGAAAGAAGAACAGCGTGTTACCGCCGTAGATGAGAAACGGGATGCCCAGCGCCAGCAACCACGAGACGAAGCCGACGAAGGCCCCGGGAAATGACCAGGTCGTCTCGTCGTCGGTCGCTATCGGATCCGACCCGGTGGTAATCATGTAGTTTTCACTGTTGCGCATAGCTAATCCTGTGACCGTGACTCATCGTTCGGGAAGACAGCTCCCGAACGATACCGTCTCAGGATCTGATAATATCGTCCCGTCTGAGCAGGTCTAATAATTGGCTTACTAAATTTGTTACCAATTGTTGACCTTCCAGGTGGATCTCAGGGGATTCAGGCGCTTCGTAGACCGAGTCGATGCCGGTGAAGTTTCGCAGCTCACCCGCGCGGGCTTTTTTATACAGCCCTTTCGGATCGCGCGCTTCGCAGATTTCCAGCGGCGTATCGACAAACACCTCGATAAATCGATCCTGGCCGACGCGCTCGCGTACCATCTGCCGCTCGGCGCGGTGAGGCGAGATAAACGCGGTCAGCACCACCAGCCCGGCATCCGCCATCAGGCTGGCCACTTCCCCAACACGACGGATATTCTCCTTGCGGTGTTCATCGCTAAACCCTAAATCACTGCACAGTCCGTGACGCACGTTGTCGCCATCCAGCAGGTAGGTGCTCACCCCCTGCTGATGCAGCGCCTCTTCCAGCGCGCCCGCGACCGTCGATTTACCGGAGCCGGACAGCCCGGTAAACCACAGCACAACCCCACGGTGGCCGTGGAGTTGCTCCCGCTGAGCGACGGTAACCGGATGAGGATGCCAGACGACGTTCTCATCATGGGCGGCCATTACTTGCCTCCCAGCAGATCGCGTGCACCCCAGTGCGGGAAGTGCTTACGCACCAGCGCATTCAGTTCAAGCTCAAAGGCGCTGAATTCAGACACCGCTGCCGCCTGTTGATTAGTCTCGCGCACCATGCCTGCACCAACGGTAACGTTGGTCAGGCGATCGATAAAGATAAGTCCACCCGTTACCGGATTTTGCTGATATTTATCCAGCACCAGCGGCTCGTCAAAGGTGAGATCCACCAGGCCAATACCGTTCAGCGGCAGTTCGCTCACTTCACGCTGGGTCAGATTGTTGATGTCCACCTGGAACTGGATACCGTCCACGCGGGCGCGGGTTTTCTTACCGGCAATTTTGATGTCGTAGCTTTGGCCTGCGGTCAGCGGCTGTTCAGCCATCCACACCACATCCACGGCAGCACCCTGCACCGCCGCCAGCGTTTCCTGCGCATCCACCAGCAGATCGCCGCGGCTGATATCAATCTCATCTTTCAGCACCAGCGTCACCGCTTCACCGGCACCCGCTTCCTGCAGATCGCCATCAAAGGTGACGATACGGGCAATGGACGACTCCACACCCGACGGCAGCACTTTGACGCGCTGCCCCACCGTGACGGTGCCCGAGGCGAGGGTGCCGGAGAAGCCGCGAAAATCGAGGTTCGGGCGGTTCACGTACTGCACCGGGAAGCGCATTGGCTGGGTATCCACCACGCGCTGAATTTCAACCGTCTCCAGCACTTCCAGCAGCGTCGGGCCGCTGTACCACGGCATGTTGGCGCTCTGGGAGGCGACGTTATCCCCTTCCAGCGCCGAGAGCGGCACAAAGCGAATATCAAGGTTGCCCGGCAACTGTTCAGCAAAGGTCAGGTAACTCTGGCGGATCTCCTCGAAGGTCTCTTCGCTGAAGTTCACCAGATCCATTTTGTTCACCGCCACCACCAGGTGTTTGATCCCCAGCAGCGTGGAGATGAAGCTGTGACGACGGGTTTGATCCAGCACGCCTTTACGGGCGTCGATCAGCAGGATCGCCAGCTCACAGGTTGATGCACCGGTGGCCATGTTGCGGGTGTACTGCTCATGCCCCGGCGTGTCGGCAATAATAAATTTGCGTTTCTCGGTGGAGAAATAGCGGTACGCAACATCAATAGTGATGCCCTGCTCGCGCTCCGCCTGCAGGCCGTCCACCAAAAGCGCCAGGTCGAGCTTTTCGCCCTGAGTACCATGACGTTTGCTGTCGTTATGCAGGGAAGAGAGCTGGTCTTCATAGATCTGACGCGTGTCGTGCAGCAGGCGACCAATCAGCGTGCTTTTACCGTCATCAACGCTACCGCAGGTCAGAAAGCGCAGCAGGCTCTTGTGTTGTTGCGCGTGCAGGTATGCTTCTACGCCGCCTTCGTTGGCAATTTGTTGGGCAATCGTGGTGTTCATGGCGGCTCCTTAGAAATAACCCTGACGTTTCTTCAGCTCCATCGAGCCTGCCTGGTCGCGGTCAATGACGCGCCCCTGTCGCTCGCTGGTGGTCGATACCAGCATCTCTTCGATGATTTCTGGCAGCGTTTGCGCGTTGGACTCCACCGCGCCGGTCAGCGGCCAGCAACCAAGAGTACGGAAACGCACCATCTGTTTTTTGATCACTTCGCCCGGCTGTAAATCAATGCGATCGTCGTCGATCATCATCAGCATGCCGTCGCGCTCCAGCACCGGGCGTTCAGCCGCCAGGTAAAGCGGAACGATCTCGATATTTTCCAGATAGATGTACTGCCAGATATCCAGCTCGGTCCAGTTGGAGAGCGGGAAGACGCGAATGCTTTCGCCTTTGTTGATCTGGCCGTTGTAGTTGTGCCACAGCTCAGGACGCTGGTTTTTCGGATCCCAGCGGTGGAAGCGGTCGCGGAAGGAGTAAATACGCTCTTTGGCGCGGGATTTCTCCTCGTCACGGCGCGCACCACCGAAAGCGGCGTCAAAACCGTACTTGTTCAGCGCCTGCTTCAGCCCTTCGGTTTTCATGATGTCGGTGTGTTTGGCGCTGCCGTGAACAAACGGGTTAATGCCCATCGCCACCCCTTCCGGGTTTTTATGCACCAGCAGTTCACAGCCATAGGCTTTGGCGGTACGGTCGCGGAACTCATACATCTCACGGAATTTCCAGCCGGTATCCACGTGCAGCAGCGGGAACGGCAGCGTACCCGGATAAAACGCTTTACGCGCCAGATGCAGCATCACGCTGGAATCTTTACCGATGGAGTACATCATCACCGGGTTAGAGAACTCGGCGGCCACTTCGCGGATAATATGGATACTTTCCGCTTCAAGCTGTCGCAGGTGAGTAAGTCGTTTTTGGTCCATAACCGTTCCTTAAGCCAGATTCACCACAGAGGAGCCAAACCCCTCTGAGTCTGTTGTATGTTGAAACCAGGCGAGCGTGCTGTGCAGCTGTACCACTTCGCCCACCACAATAAGCGCGGGCATCGGGGCGTCTTTCGCCAGGACTGCAAGGTCTTGTAGCGTACCGGTCACCACACGCTGATCGACGCGGGTACCGCGAGAAATCACGGCCACCGGCGTTGTCGCCTCGCGACCGTGCTGAATAAGTTGTTCACTGATGTCCGCCGCCTTCATGGTGCCCATATAGATGGCCAGCGTCTGTCGGCTCTGGGCGAGATGCGACCAGTCAAACGGCGTGCTGTCGGCCTTATAATGACCAGTCACAAAGGTCACACTCTGGGCGTAATCGCGGTGCGTAAGCGGAATACCTGCGTAGGCCGTTACCGCGGAGGCCGCCGTAATCCCCGGCACCACCTGGAACGGCACGCCCGCTTCGTCTGCCGCCTGCAGTTCTTCGCCACCGCGACCAAAGATGAACGGATCGCCCCCTTTAAGGCGCACCACGGTTTTGCCTGCTTTCGCTGCGGCAATCAGCATCTGATTGGTGTCGTGCTGCGGTACCGAGTGCTCGCCTGCGCGTTTACCCACGCAGATTTGCTCGGCATCGCGACGAATTAGCTCGCGCACACCGTCGGTGACCAGATGGTCATAGAACACCACGTCCGCGTCCTGCAGCACCTGCAGTCCGCGTAAGGTCAGTAACCCGGCATCACCCGGACCAGCACCTACCAGAATGATCTCGCCGCCCGTGCTGCCGGGGTTATCCAGCTCGTCTTCGAGGATTTTTTGCGCTGCCGTCTCATTACCGGCGTGCATCAGGCTGGCAAAGCGGCCACGGAATACCCGCTCCCAGAAGCGACGGCGTTCCGTTACGCTGGTCAGGCGGGTTTTCAGATGGTTGCGCCAGTAGCTCGCTTTCTCTGCCATACGTCCGAGACTGGTTGGTAACAGCGCTTCAATCTTTTCCCGCAGCACGCGCGCCAGCACCGGTGCGGTACCGCCGGAGGAGATCGCCACCAGCAGCGGCGAGCGGTCGACAATCGACGGGAAGATAAACGAGCACAAAGGCTGGTCGTCGACCACGTTCACCAGGCGGTAACGCGCCTGAGCGGCCTCGGAAACGCGTCGGTTGAGTTCGCGATCCTCCGTCGCTGCAATCACCAGCACCACGCTGTCGATTTGTGACTCGTCGAACTCCGCTTCTGCGACAACCCGCACCTGCGCGCCCGCGCGCTGCAGAAACGCGATTTTGCGATCGGCAATTTCACCCGTACCCACAACCAGTACCGGTTTTTCTTTAATCGCAGCAAAAAGGGGCAGATAGTCCACAAGCAACAACTCACTAACAACGAGGAATAGAGGGACTATAGGGGGCGGCTTAGACCGAATGAAATTACGAATTGGAATGAGTAGTTACTCAATGGAATAACGCGATGAAAAAGCAAATATCAAAAAGTGCTTAACACGCGAAATTTCGGGCATTTAAGAGCAATTCAAATTGTGTATGGCCGATCACAGTTTCATACTAAGCGGGTTATAATTTTGCTCTGTTTTTAAGGACTCACTATGTTTTCCGCAATGCGCCACCGATACGTTGCCCTGGCGCTCGGCGTTTGCTTTATCCTTCCGGCTCAGGCAAAAAATCAACCGTATGGTGAAATCGCCAATATGCAGGCGCGGCATATTGCCACCGTTTTTCCCGGACGCATGACCGGTTCCCCTGCGGAAATGCTTTCCGCTGACTATCTTCGCCAGCAGTTTGCCGATATGGGCTACCAGAGCGATATCCGCTCGTTTCACAGCCGCTATATCTACACCTCACGAAATAAAACAAAAAACTGGCATAACGTGACCGGCAGTACCGTTATTGCGGCACATGAAGGTAGCGCGGCTGAGCAGATCATTATTATGGCGCACCTGGACACTTACGCGCCCATGAGCGACGCCGATACCGATAACAATCTGGGCGGGCTGACGCTGCAGGGGCTGGACGATAACGCGGCGGGTCTGGGCGTGATGCTTGAACTGGCCGAGCGAATGAAAAACATTCCGACAAAATACGGTATTCGCTTTGTGGCAACCAGCGGTGAAGAGGAAGGCAAACTCGGCGCGGAGAATTTCCTTAAGCGCATGAGCGCTGAGGAGAAGAAAAATACGCTGCTGGTGATTAACCTCGATAATTTAATCGTTGGCGATAAGCTCTATTTTAATAGCGGACAGAGTACGCCGGGTACCGTGCGTAAACTGACCCGTGACCGGGCGCTGGCAATTGCGCGCAGCCAAGGCGTGTATGCCACGACCAATCCTGGCGGCAATCCGGCTTATCCGCGCGGAACGGGCTGCTGTAACGATGGTGAAGTGTTCGATAAAGCGGGCATCCCGGTGCTGTACGTCGAAGCCACCAACTGGGCGTTAGGCAAGAAAGATGGCTATCAGCAGCGGGCTAAAACGAAAGCCTTCCCGGACGGGACGAGCTGGCATAACGTGATGCTGGATAATCAGCAGCATATTGATAGCGCACTGCCGCAGCGCATTGAGCACCGTAGCCGCGATGTGGTGAAAGTGATGCTGCCGCTGGTGAAGGAGCTGGCGAAAGCGGGGAAAGCCTGAGGTTTTTGAACGCTGTGCGGCCTGATGCCCTCACCCCAACCCTCTCCCACCGGGAGAGGGAGGAAAAATCATTATCCTTCGTGTAACCCGCACTCGCGCTTCAGCCCAAAGAATCGCGTCTCTTCTTCCGCCATTCCCGGTTCCCATTTGCGCGTGGTATGGGTATCCCCCACGGACAGGTAGCCCTGATCCCACAGCGGATGGTATTTCAGCCCGTGTTTTTGCAGATACTGGTACACCGTACGGTTATCCCAGTCGATGATCGGCAGCACTTTAAACACGCCGCGCTGCACCGCCAGCACCGGCAGCGTGGCCCGGCTGCCGGACTGCTCGCGGCGAAGACCGGCAAACCAGGTCTGCGCGTTCAGCTCTTTCAGCGCACGGTTCATCGGCTCGACCTTGTTGATCTCATTGTATTTCTCAATGCCCTCAACGCCCTGCTCCCAGAGTTTGCCGTAGCGCGCCTCCTGCCAGGCCGCGCTCTGCTCCGCGCGGTACACTTTCAGGTTCAGCTTAAGCTTGTCCGTCAGCTCATCGATAAACTGGTAGGTTTCCGGGAACAGATAGCCGGTATCGGTGAGGATCACCGGAATATCCGGGCGGATCTGATTCACCAGATGCAAACTGACCGCCGCCTGAATGCCAAAGCTCGACGACAGCACGTAGTCACCCGGCAGGTTTTCCAGCGCCCACGCCACGCGCCCTTCGGCGTCCAGCTTTTCCAGTTGGGCGTTGGTTTCTGCGAGTGCCAGAATGCGTTCGACTTTTGGCAATGCGTTAAGCGCGTTTAGATCGAGTACGGACATAATTACCTCTCGTGGTTACTCCCAGAAATCCCTTGCGGGATCGAGCACCGGGCGAATAATGCCCGCACGCACCGTAAAGTCGCCGAAGCCTTCACCCGCTTCGCGCTCTTTCGCCCAGCGCCCGACAAGCTCGTCGATGGAATCGAGAATTTCTGGCTCAGTGATATTCTCGCGGAACATACGCGGAATACGCGTGCCGATACGGTTACCGCCCAGGTGCAGGTTATAGCGACCCGGCGCTTTCCCCACCAGCCCAAGCTCGGCCAGCATCGCGCGGCCACAGCCGTTCGGACAGCCGGTTACGCGCATAACAATATGCTCGTCCGGAATACCGTGTTTTTCCAGAATCGCTTCCACTTTGTCCGTAAATGACGGCAGGAAACGTTCCGCTTCCGCCATCGCCAGCGGACAAGTCGGGAACGACACGCAGGCCATCGAGTTTTCGCGCTGCGGTTTGACCGCATTCATCAACCCATGGTCACGCGCCAGCGCCTCAATTTTCGCCTTTTCACTTTCCGGCACACCAGCAATAATCAGGTTCTGGTTGGCGGTAATGCGGAACTCACCTTTGTGGATCTTCGCGATTTCCAGCAGGCCGGTTTTCAGCGGACGGCCCGGGTAATCCAGAATACGGCCGTTTTCGATAAACAGCGTCAGGTGCCATTTATTGTCGATGCCTTTTACCCAGCCGATGCGATCGCCGCGACCGGTGAATTCGTAAGGGCGGATCGGCTCAAATTTGATCCCCGCACGACGCTCCACTTCCTCTTTGAACGTCTCAACGCCCACGCGCTCCAGGGTGTATTTGGTTTTCGCGTTTTTACGGTCGGTACGGTTACCCCAGTCGCGCTGGGTGGTGACCACCGCTTCCGCCACGGCCAGCGTATGCTCCAGCGGCAGGAAGCCGAACTCGCTCGCAGTGCGGGCATAGGTTTTCTTGTTACCGTGTTCAATGGACAGACCGCCGCCCACCAGCAGGTTAAAGCCCACCAGCTTGCCGTTTTCGGCAATTGCCACAAAGTTCATGTCGTTGGCGTGCAGATCGATGTCGTTCTGCGGCGGGATCACCACCGTGGTTTTGAACTTACGCGGCAGATAGGTCTGACCGAGGATCGGTTCTTCATCGGTGGTCGCAACTTTTTCCTGATCGAGCCAGATCTCCGCATAAGCGCGGGTACGCGGCAGCAGGTGCTCGGAGATCTTCTTCGCCCACTCATAGGCTTCAGCGTGCAGCTCGGACTCATACGGGTTCGAGGTGCAGAGCACGTTACGGTTCATGTCGTTGGCCGTCGCCAGCGCGTCCAGTCCGACGGAGTGCAGCATCTGGTGTACCGGCTTCACGTTCTTCTTCAGAATGCCGTGGAACTGGAAGGTCTGACGGTTGGTCAGACGAATGCTGCCGTAAATGGTGTTTTCACCGGCAAATTTATCAATCGCCTGCCACTGTGTCGTGGTGATCACTCCGCCCGGCAGGCGGCAGCGCAGCAGCATCGCGTGACGCGGCTCCAGCTTCTGTTCAGCACGCTCGGCGCGAATGTCGCGGTCGTCCTGTTGATACATGCCGTGGAAACGGATCAGCAGGAAGTTGTCGCCTTTGAAACCGCCGGTGAGACCGTCATTCAGATCTTCAGCAATGGTGCCGCGCAGATAGTTGCTTTCCAGCTTCATGCGCTCGGCGTCTGACAGTTTACCTTCGACCACCAGGGGCCCTGGATGTTTTTCGCTCATTAGTAGACATCTCGCTGATAACGGCGCTCAACGCGCAGCTCACTTAAAAATTCATCCGCCGCTTCGGCATCCATACCGCCGAATTCGGCAATCACTTCCAGCAGTGCCTGCTCAACGTCTTTCGCCATGCGATTGGCGTCACCGCAGACATAAATGTGGGCACCGTCATTGATCCAGCGCCACAGCTCTGCGCCCTGTTCGCGCAGTTTGTCTTGTACGTATACTTTTTCTTTCTGATCGCGCGACCAGGCCAGATCGATACGGGTCAGCACCCCTTCTTTCACGTAGCGCTGCCACTCAACCTGATAGAGGAAATCTTCGGTAAAGTGCGGGTTACCGAAGAACAGCCAGTTTTTACCCGGTGCCTCGTCCGCCGCACGCTGCTGCATAAAGGCACGGAACGGCGCAATGCCGGTACCCGGGCCAATCATGATTACCGGCGTTTCCGGGTTCGCCGGCAGACGGAAGTTGTCGTTGTGCTCGATAAAGACGCGCACTTCGCCCTCTTCCTCCACGCGATCGGCCAGGAAGCTGGAGGCACCGCCCGCGCGGGCACGGCCTTCGATGTCGTACCGCACCACGCCCACGGTGATGTGCACTTCGCTCTCGACTTCAGCCTGCGATGAGGCAATGGAGTACAGACGCGGCGTAAGCGGACGCAGCAGGCCGATCAGTGCGTTGGCATCCAGCTGTGCCGGAGAGAAACGCACCATATCGACAATCGGCGTAGTCGCCGCGTAATGCTGCAGCTTTGCCTTATCGCCCACTAACGGCAGCAGCGATTCGCTGCGCGTTAAGGTGGCATAGTTCTCAACGATATTGGCGGTATTCACCGTCAGCTCGAAGTGCCACTGCAGCGCTTCAGTGAGCGGCTGCGTTTTGCCTTCGACGGTGACAGGCTCGTCGCCTTTCAGCCACAGCAGTTCGACCAGTTCCTTGACCAGCGCCGGATCGTTTTGATACCAGACCCCCAGCGCATCGCCAGGCTGATAACGCAGACCCGAGTCGCCCAGATCGATCTCGATATGGCGCACATCTTTTTCAGAGTCGCGGCCGGTAATTTTTTGATTAACCGACAGGCTTGCCGACAGCGGCGCCTCTTTGGTGTACGGGCTGGTGTGAATGTCGTTGACCACGCCGGTCGCGGTGATCGCTGCCTGGGCTGGTGTCTCTTTCGGTACGCGTGCTTTCAGCACGTCAACAATGCGCGCACGCCACTCTGCAGCGGCAGCCTGGTATTCCACATCTGCATCAACGCGGTCCAGCAGGCGCTCTGCGCCCAGCTCCGCCAGCTTGCTGTCGAAATCTTTACCGGACTGGCAGAAGAATTCATAAGAGGTATCGCCCAGGCCGAACACGGCAAACGCAGTGCCATCGAGTCTGGGCGCTTTTTTCGAGAACAGGAATTTATGCAGCGCGACCGCCTCTTCAGCGGGTTCACCCTCGCCCTGCGTTGAGGCCACAACCACCAGCAGTTTTTCTGACGCGATCTGTTTGAATTTATAATCCCCGGCGTTCACCAGGTTCACGTTCAGTTTGGCGGCCAGCAGGTCGTCACGCAGCGCTTCTGCCACGCGGCGGGCATTGCCCGTCTGCGAAGCGGAGATAAGCGTAATGGCAGGAATTTCTACCGCCGTTGCCGGAGCCGCAGCCACAGCGCCAGGCTGCTGGTTGAGCATTCCCCAGAAATAGCCAGAGACCCAGGCAAGCTGGGTGGGAGAAAAATCAGAGGTGGCAGCCTGAAGGCGCGCCAGTTGCTCCGGGTTCAGGGGAAGCAAATTTGAAGGTGGGGCCTGTGTTGTCATGCGTCGTTATGTTCCAGTAGCCAAGCGGACTTTAAGCGAATAAATCCAAACTGAAGATAAGGTTAACGGCGAGGATAATAACAATTAAAGAAGGGATGGAAATAATAAATAACCAAATGGACTAACCTGTTTTAGTTATCGTTCTTAACGGTAAAAGCGATAAACTAACCGCCTGTAAAATAAGGATATAAATCACAAAGCGACGGCTTTTTTGCTGCAATGAAGGTAAAGGCCGTTTTAGTTAATGCTAAAAATTGTGCTTTCCGGTACTATGCGGCGGTTTTTTCCGCATTACTGAGAGCGATCATGTCCACCACACTGTTTAAAGATTTCACCTTCGAAGCCGCCCACCACCTTCCGCATGTTCCTGAAGGACATAAATGCGGCCGTCTGCACGGGCATTCGTTTATGGTGCGTCTTGAGATCACCGGTGAAGTTGATCCGCATACCGGTTGGATCATGGACTTTGCTGAGCTGAAGGCGGCATTTAAGCCGACTTACGATCGTCTGGATCACTATTACCTGAACGATATCCCGGGCCTTGAAAACCCGACCAGCGAAGTGCTGGCAAAATGGATTTGGGATCAGATGAAACCGCTGGTGCCGCTGCTGAGCGCAGTGATGATCAAAGAGACCTGTACGGCAGGCTGCGTGTATCGCGGCGAGTAATGCTTGCCGGGGGTCGGCTTCGCCTTACCCGGCCAACAAAAGCCTGGAACCGTAGGCCCGGTAAGCGCTAGCGCCACCGGGCTTTTTTTAGGCAATATTCAGGTATTTGTGCGTCTGCATCGACAGGCGCCAGTTACGCGCGATACAGGTTTCAATGCACAGGCGCGTGGCGTCTTCTTTCTGGCTGATAGGCTGCAGCGCAATCACGCGCTGTTTTTCATCCGTCAGCGTCGCCAGCAGTTCATCCAGCGCTTCGATATCACGTACTCGCCCTACCGGGTGTTTAATCTCATCAGCACGTTCCAGCGCCTGAGACAGTACGTCGTAGCCGCCGCGCATGTTTACTTTAGGCGATACCGTTACCCAGGTGGTGTGGGAGCAGCGCACTTCATGCGTGCCGCTGGTTTCAATCTGGCAACTGTAACCGTTCTTTTCGAGCAGTTCGGTCAGCGGCGTCAGATCGTGAATGCAGGGTTCGCCCCCGGTAATGACCACATGGCGCGCCGTCCAGCCCTGGCGGCCTATAATGGCCAGCAGATCTTCCGCGCTGCCAGCACCCCACTTATCGCTCTCTTTGGTTTTCGCCAGAACGCTAAACAGCGACACTTCCCGATCTGCGAGTTTATCCCACGTATGTTTGGTATCACACCAGGCACAGCCAACCGGGCATCCCTGTAAACGAATAAAAATTGCGGGAACGCCGGTAAAGTAACCCTCGCCTTGCAGGGTCTGGAACATCTCGTTAATCGGGTACTGCATAGTCATCTCAGTTAAGGGGATAAACGATAAGTATCGCAGATCCCCGTGAGATGGTCATGCTCGATCGGTGCTTTGCGCGTCAATTGCCGCCATAAAGCGTTCCGTAATCTGCTGCGGGCGGGTGATTGCCCCGCCCACCACCACCATATGCGCCTCCAGCGCAAGACATCTGGCGGCGCGTTCCGGGGTGTCCACGTTACCTTCGGCCACCACCGGTACCGTGACGGCTGCCAGTACCGCTTTCAGAAACTGACAGTCATCATCGGGTAAGGCGTGTCCGGCGGTCTGCGCGGTGTAGCCGTAAAGCGTGGTCCCGACACAATCAAACCCCAGCGCCTGCGCCGTGACGGCCTCATCAACAGTGGCTATATCAGCCATAAGCAGCACCGAGGGATAACGGGTACGAATGCGCGTAACCAGCGTTGCCAGAGATTCCCCGCCAGGCCGCGCCCTGTCGGTCGCATCAAGCGCAATGATCGCCGGGGAGACGGTCATCAGTTCATCCACCTCTTTCATCGTTGCGGTGATAAACACCTCGCTGTCGGGGTACTCCCGCTTGATGATGCCAATAACCGGCAGCGTAACCTGCTCTTTGATCGCCTCAATATCCACCACGCTGTTGGCACGGATGGCCGCAGCCCCTCCCTGACGCGCCGCCAGCGCCATTCGCGACATAATAAACGGGCTATGCAACGGTTCGTTCTCAAGCGCCTGACAGGAGACGACCAGTTTTCCCTTCAGGGTATCCAGTACAGTTTTCATTACGATAAGATCTCTTCCACTTCGTTTTTGATAATCGTGACATGCGGACCATAAATGACCTGAACGCCATTCCCGCGCACAATCACGCCGCGCGCACCGGTGGCTTTCAGCGCCGCGTCATTCACTTTGCTGCCGTCTTTAACCGTGACGCGAAGACGCGTGGCGCAGCAGTCCACCTCTTCCAGATTGTCTTTTCCGCCCAGTCCGGCGATCACCGCACTTGCGCGTTCGCTCTGGACTAAAGTCACGTCATTGGCCACCGCCTCCTTTTCCCGACCCGGCGTGGCAAAATCAAAGCGATTAATCAGATAGCGGAACGTGAAGTAGTAGAGGAAGAACCACGGTACGCCCACCAGCGGCACTAACATCCAGTGGGTTTTGGCCTCCCCCTGCAAAATGCCGAACAGCACAAAGTCGATAAAACCGCCGGAGAAGGTCTGCCCAATGGTGATATGTAAAATATGCGCGAGCATAAACGCCAGCCCGTCAAAAAATGCGTGAATGACGTACAGCACCGGCGCGATAAACAGGAAGGAGAACTCGATGGGCTCGGTGATCCCCGTAAGGAAGGAGGTTAATGCCGCTGAAAGCAACAACCCCGCGACGCGTTTTTTGTTCTCCGGTTTAGCCGTGTGATACATCGCAAGGCAGGCCCCGAGCAAACCAAACATCATCGTGATAAAGCGCCCGGACATGAAGCGCGACGTTCCTTCATAAAACTGGCGCGTCGTGGGATCGGCCAACTGAGCGAAGAAGATCCGCTGCGTACCTTCAACCAGTTGTCCGTTGACAATCTCGCTGCCGCCAAGCGCGGTGGTCCAGAACGGAAGGTAGAAGATGTGGTGTAAACCGAACGGGCCCAGCATGCGCAAAATGAAGCCGTACAGCAGTGTTCCCAGATAACCGGTCGCTTCCACCAGCCCGCCCAGACCAAAGATCAGCTTCTGGAAATGCGGCCAGACTACGGTCATTAAGGCTCCGACCAGGATCGCAGCCAGTGAGCTGATAATCGGCACAAAGCGTGACCCGCCAAAGAATCCCAGGAATTGTGGCAGCGCGATCTTATTAAATCGATGATGCAGCGCGCAGGTCACAAGACCAATGACCACACCACCAAATACGCCGGTCTCCAGCGTCTGGATCCCCAGCGTCATGCCTTGCCCGACCGCCCCCGGATTCTCGTGCGCCAGTTTTCCGGTGAGCATCAGCAGTGCGTTAATGGTGGCATTCATGACCAGAAACGCGAGTAACGCCGCCAGCCCTGCCGTACCTTTATCATTTTTTGCCAGCCCGACGGCAACCCCAACGGCAAACAGCACCGACAGATTCGCGAACACAATCGAACCGGCGCTGCTCATGATGGTAAAAATAGCCTGTAACCAGCCCACATCTAAAAACGGATATGCCGTAAGCGTATTGGGATTCGATAACGCGCCGCCTATCCCCAGCAGCAGACCCGCCGCAGGCAGTACGGCGATGGGCAACATAAAGGATTTGCCAAAGCGCTGCGCTTTTTCAAACCATCCGCCGGACGAAGCACCACTGAACATTTGCATCATTTTTTCATCCCCTTAGTTAACGATGAAAATTTTTACCACAATTATATTTAATAGTGAAAATCACCATCAAAAACCAGGAGGACGATCATACTTTTTCGAAATGACTGGCATCCCTGCCCCGCTTTCCGCCACACTAGGACGCAGAGAAACGCATTAAGGATCTAGCATGTCAGACCATGAAAACCTGCTGCTGAAGCTGCGCCAGGAGGCTTCCGGGTACAGCCCCACGCAAAAAAAACTGGGAGAGTTTGTTCTCAACGATCCGGCCCGGGTGCTCTACCTGACGATCACCGAACTGGCACGGGAGAGCCACACCAGTGAAGCCAGCGTGACGCGTCTTTGCCGGACGCTCGGCTGCAAAGGCTATAACGAATTCAAGATGGCACTGGCGCTGGATATTCAGCAGGGTCAGCCCGCACGCGTGGCCGGGGACGAAATTGATAACGTCGTCGATGAGTCTGTTCAGGCGCTGCAGGATACCGCCAGACTGCTCGACAGAGCACTGCTGGAAAAGGCCGCTCAGGCGCTGCATCAGGCGCAAGCCGTACAAATATATGGGGTGGCCGCCAGCGCGATCCTCGGTGAGTATTTACATTACAAACTGTTGCGACTCGGCAAACCTGCACAGCTTTTTAGCGATATGCATCGTGCGGCCATGAATGCAGCAACGCTTTCAGAAGGGACGCTGGTGGTGGCCATTTCCAGTTCCGGTTCAACGCGGGATTTGCTCCACGTCGTAAAACTTGCACGCAAACGCGGCGTTAAGGTGTTATCCCTTAGCAATACGCCCCGCAGCCCGCTGGCTTCGCTTAGCGATATGCAGCTGGTCGCCGCAAAACCGGAAGGACCACTCAGCGCAGGCGCGCTCAATGCTAAAGTGGGCGTAATGTTACTGGTTGAATTGCTTACAACTTCCCTGATTGCGATTGATAGCCATTACGGTGAGGTTAGCCAGCAAACCGCGAGCGCAACGCTGCCTTTATTACTCTAAAACCCTTTGCAGGCTAAATAAAATAGCCTGCATGGCGTGATGTCGATTCCATTTAAGTGCTGATACGGTTATTTCGTGCGCGGCATAATGGTGTAACAAATTATTTTATTTATTACATATTCAATGAGTGTTAAAAGCAATAAAACCGCACAGATAATAGAACAAAATCAGCAAGTTAAAATTATTTAATTTATAAATTGAATTTTTCTCACTCCGCTAGTGTCCAATATTTCCACCTCAGTTCCTTACCTTAAAATAAGCTTAAGACGCCGTCAGCTTTGCCATTTTTCTATTTAAATGCCGTTTACTTTTCCCTGCCTACAATCCGCCTCATCAATCATTATGAGACGGTATAGATTAATATGTTATTTATTACAGGCGTGACTGGTTTTCTGGGCGGTGCAGTACTTGAAAAAATACTTACCAGCAATAGTTCAGTAAAATTACTGCTGCTTGCGCGCGCCAGTGACCCGCAACAAGGGCTGGAACGCGTGCGGGACAACATGCGTAAATTCAAGGTTTCAGAGGAGACGCTGGCCGCGTTGAGTGAGGAGAATATCCTTATCGGCGATCTCAGCCAGCCGGAGGGGTTCCTGAACGACCCGCGTCTGGAACAGGTGACGCATGTTCTTAACTGCGCAGCCGTCGCGTCATTTGGTAACAATCCGCTGATCTGGAAAGTGAATGTGGAGGGGACGCTGGCGCTCGCCAGACGCATGAATCAGGTTGCCGGTTTGCAGCGATTTCTGCATGTGGGAACAGCCATGTCGTGCACGCCGGAGCAGGATTCGCTGGTCGCCGAAAGCGCGGAGTTCAGAGAGAACGCTGAGCATCTGGTGGAATACACGTATTCGAAATCCACCATTGAACAACTGATGCGCCAGCACTGCCCCGACCTGCCGCTGCTCATCGCCCGTCCGTCCATCGTGGTCGGCCATACCCGTCATGGCTGTACGCCGTCGAGCAGTATTTTCTGGGTCTTCAGCATGGGGCTGATGCTGCAAAAATTCATGTGCTCAATGGAAGACAAAATAGATGTTGTCCCGGTGGATTACTGCGCCGATGCGCTGCTGATGCTGCTTAACAGCGCTGCGCAGCCGGGAGAAGTGGTACATATTTCTGCCGGAGAAGAGAACAGCGTGCGCTTTGCGGATATCGATAATGCGATGGCACAGGCGCTGGAGAAAGCCCCGGTCGGTGATAAGTATGCCCAGGTAAGCTACGAAACGCTGGTCAGAATGCGCCGTGAGTTGAAGGATATTTTTGGCCCCTGCAATGAACGTCTGATGCTGAGAGCAATGCGCTTGTACGGGGCCTTTGCCACGCTGAATGTACGTTTCAGCAACGACAAGCTGCTCAGTATGGGCATGCCTAAACCGCCGCGTTTTACGGACTATATTGCCCGCTGCGTACAAACTACCCGGGGGTTGAGCATCCCGGAGCAAATGGCGGTTGATTTCAAATAACCAAAAAAAATGCCAGTCTTTCGACTGGCATTTTTATTTTAAGGCTTAAGCAATTATGCCTGGCCTTTGATCTCTTTACGACCGTTGTAAGGTGCTTTTTCGCCCAGCGCTTCTTCGATACGAATCAGCTGGTTGTATTTAGCAACACGGTCAGAACGGCTCATAGAACCGGTTTTGATCTGGCCAGCAGCGGTACCAACAGCCAGGTCAGCGATGGTAGCGTCTTCAGTTTCGCCAGAACGGTGAGAGATAACAGCGGTGTAGCCAGCGTCTTTCGCCATTTTGATCGCTGCCAGAGTTTCGGTCAGAGAACCGATCTGGTTGAATTTGATCAGGATGGAGTTAACGATGCCTTTCTCGATGCCTTCTTTCAGGATCTTGGTGTTGGTTACGAACAGATCGTCACCAACCAGCTGGATTTTGTCGCCCAGTACTTTAGTCTGGTATGCGAAACCATCCCAGTCAGACTCGTCCAGACCGTCTTCGATAGAAACGATTGGGTACTGTTTGGTCAGGTCTTCCAGGAAGTGAGTGAACTCTTCAGAGGTGAACGCTTTGTTGCCTTCGCCAGCCAGAACGTATTTACCGTCTTTGTAGAATTCAGATGCTGCACAGTCCATCGCCAGCGTGATGTCTTTGCCCAGCTCATAGCCAGCGGCTTTTACTGCTTCAGCGATAACAGCCAGTGCTTCTGCGTTAGAACCCAGGTTTGGCGCGTAGCCACCTTCGTCACCCACAGCCGTGTTCATACCTTTCGCTTTCAGCACTTTAGCCAGGTTGTGGAACACTTCAGAACCCATACGTACTGCTTCTTTCAGGGTTTTCGCGCCAACTGGCTGAATCATGAATTCCTGAATATCAACGTTGTTGTCTGCGTGCTCACCACCGTTGATGATGTTCATCATTGGTACAGGCATGGAGTATTTGCCTGGGGTGCCGTTCAGTTCAGCGATGTGCTCGAACAGTGGCATACCTTTCGCTGCCGCAGCGGCTTTGGCGTTCGCCAGGGAAACCGCCAGGATTGCGTTCGCACCGAAGTTAGATTTGTTTTCAGTACCGTCCAGATCGATCATGATCTTGTCGATGCCAGCCTGGTCTTTAGCGTCTTTGCCAATGATTGCCTGAGCAATAGGACCGTTTACAGCGCCAACAGCTTTCAGTACGCCTTTGCCCATGAAACGGGATTTGTCGCCATCGCGCAGTTCCAGCGCTTCGCGGGAACCAGTAGAAGCACCTGATGGAGCAGCTGCCATACCGACGAAACCACCTTCCAGATGAACTTCGGCTTCAACGGTCGGGTTACCACGGGAGTCGATGATTTCACGACCGATGACTTTAACGATTTTGGACATTAGATTTTCCTCAGTACAAGTTAAACTAAAACTCCAGACAAACAACGCGTACCGAGGGTACGCGTTGCCGTTCTAACTTTTTTACTTCGCCTGACGCTTCTGATACTCGCTGGCGGCTTTCACGAAACCAGCAAACAGCGGATGCCCGTCACGTGGCGTTGAAGTAAATTCCGGGTGGAATTGGCAGGCGACAAACCACGGATGGTTTGGCACTTCGATGATCTCGACTAACTGATCATCCCCGGAGCGGCCCGCAACACGCAGACCCGCAGCTTCAATTTGTTTCAACAACATGTTGTTGACTTCATAGCGGTGACGATGACGCTCAGTGATGACCGGTTCGCCGTACAGCTTACGAACCACGCTATCGTCAGACAGCTGGCAGGCCTGTGCGCCAAGACGCATAGTGCCACCCAGATCGCTCTTCTCGGTACGGACTTCGACGTTACCGTCTTCGTCGCGCCATTCAGTGATAAGCGCCACTACAGGGTACTTACAGTCTGGCACAAATTCCGTAGAGTTCGCGTTTTCCATTCCCGCTACGTTGCGCGCAAATTCGATCAGCGCAACCTGCATACCCAGGCAGATGCCGAGGTATGGAATATTGTTTTCACGCGCATAGCGTGCAGTGGCGATCTTGCCTTCTACACCACGGTAGCCAAAGCCGCCAGGGATGAGAATCGCATCCAGATCTTTCAGAATTTCGACGCCACGTGTTTCAACATCCTGCGAATCAATCAGCTTGATGTTCACGGAGACGCGGTTCTTCAGACCACCGTGTTTCAGCGCTTCGATAACGGACTTATAGGCATCCGGCAGTTCGATGTACTTGCCGACCATACCGATAGTCACTTCACCTGCCGGATTGGCTTCTTCATAAATAACCTGTTCCCATTCAGACAGGTTAGCTTCCGGACAGTTCAAGCTGAATCGTTTACAAATATAATCGTCCAGGCCCTGTGATTTCAACAGGCCCGGGATTTTATAAATGGAATCGACATCTTTCATTGAAATAACGGCTTTTTCCGGCACGTTACAGAACAATGCAATTTTCGCACGTTCGTTCGCCGGAACCGCGCGATCGGAGCGGCAAACCAGAATGTCAGGCTGAATACCGATGGAGAGCAGCTCTTTCACGGAGTGCTGGGTCGGTTTGGTTTTCACTTCACCTGCGGCTGCCATGTAAGGCACCAGCGTCAGGTGCATGAACAGCGCGTGTTCACGACCGATATCAACCGCCAGCTGGCGAATCGCTTCCAGGAACGGCAGGGATTCGATATCACCCACGGTACCGCCGATTTCAACCAGCACCACGTCGTGGCCTTCGCCACCCGCAATGATGCGTTCTTTGATAGCGTTAGTGATGTGCGGGATAACCTGAACGGTCGCACCCAGATAATCACCACGACGCTCTTTACGCAGAACGTCGGAGTAGATACGGCCAGTCGTGAAGTTATTACGACGGGTCATTTTGGTGCGAATGAAACGCTCGTAGTGGCCAAGATCCAGATCGGTTTCAGCGCCGTCTTCAGTAACGAACACTTCCCCGTGTTGGATTGGGCTCATGGTGCCAGGATCGACGTTGATGTACGGATCCAGTTTCATCATGGTCACATTGAGGCCACGGGCTTCAAGAATGGCTGCGAGGGAGGCTGCGGCAATGCCTTTACCCAGAGAGGATACGACCCCGCCGGTCACAAAAATATAGTTCGTTGTCATGCTGAACCTGAGAAGTTAGGGTGAAACGATGGAATAACCAGGACGGGAAAGTAGTATACCCGAACACGGCGAGCGCCACAAACTTTCATTCTCCGTCTCCATTCCAGGCCATGACAAACATAAGGAGTGAGAAAATAGCCCCTTTTGGGTAAATGTTTTTGACGCAAATCAAGCGCTTGTCATTTAAAAAATCACACAAATTGCGCTTGATCGCAAAATTCCGTTAGAGATCAGATTCCTGGCGTTTTACTTCCTGCCAGACTTCTTCCATCACATCGAGGTCAATTCCGGTCATTTCCAGGCCGCGCGAGGCCACAATGCGCTCGACTTCGCGAAAGCGTCGTTCGAACTTAAGGTTGGCTTTTTGCAGGGCCGTTTCCGCTTTTACACCCAGGTGGCGCGAAAGGTTGACGGTGGCAAACAGCAAATCGCCCATCTCTTCTTCAAGCTTTGCTTCATCCACCACGGCCTGCTGCGCTTCGTGCATCACTTCGTCGATTTCTTCATGGACTTTGTCCAGTACCGGGCCAAGCGAGTGCCAGTCAAACCCCACTGCCGAGCAGCGTTTCTGGATCTTATGGGCACGCATCAGGGCGGGCAGACTCAGCGGGATGTCATCCAGCGCGGAGTGTTGGGATTTTTCAGCCCGCTCGGCGCTTTTAATCTGCTCCCAGCGCGCCAGCACTTCCGCGCTGTTGCCCGCCGTGGCATCGCCAAAGATATGCGGATGGCGGCGCTCAAGCTTGTCGCTAATGGCGGCGCAGATATCGTCAAAATTAAAGCGCCCCTCTTCCTGCGCCATCTGCGCATAGAACACCACCTGGAACAGCAGGTCACCGAGTTCGCCGCGCAGGTCGTCAAAGTCCTCACGTGAAATGGCGTCCAGTACTTCATAGGTCTCTTCGAGGGTGTACGGGGCGATAGTCGCGAAAGTCTGCTCTTTATCCCACGGGCAGCCGTTTTCCGGGTCGCGCAGGCGTTTCATGATGCCGAGCAGGCGGTCGATTTGAGTCATAGTACTGTCCTGATGAAAAAATGCCGGGTGGCGGCGTTGCCTTACCCGGCTTACAGAAGAGGATGTTTAACCGCCGTGGAGACGACGCGCGTCAATCACATCCGGGACCTGGTTCAGTTTGCCAAGCACGCGGCCCAGCACCTGCAGGTTGTAGATTTCGATGGTCATATCGATGGTGGCAAGCTGCTCGCGGGTATCGCTGCGGCTGGCAACGCCCAGCACGTTGACCTTCTCATTGGCAAGAATGGTCGTAATGTCGCGCAGCAGACCGCTGCGGTCGTTGGCGGTGACGCGCACCACCAGCGAGTAGCCGGCAGAGTAGCTTTCACCCCAGACGGCTTCAACGATGCGTTCCGGCGCATGCGACTGCAGCTCAGCAAGCTGGTCACAGTCTGAGCGGTGAATCGAAATCCCACGCCCCTGGGTGATAAAGCCGACGATGTCGTCCCCCGGGATAGGCTGGCAGCAGCGGGCGATGTGGTGCATCAGATTGCCGACGCCTTCCACCACCACGCGGCCATTGTCTTTGCTGCGCTGCTGCGGGGCGTAGGTTTTCTGCTGCAGCTGTTTCAGCGCCGCCGCATCCTGCTCTGCCGCACTTGGCTTGTTGAACTGCGCCTGCAGGAAATTCACCATCTGGTTGAGACGAATATCGCCGCCGCCAATGGCCGCTAACAGCTCATCGAGCTCATTAAAGTTGTAACGCGGCAGCAGGAACTTCTCCGCCTCTTTCAGGCTGATGCCTATATGCTCCAGCTCGTCATCCAGGATCTGGCGACCGGCAAGGATGTTCTTGTCACGATCCTGTTTACGGAACCAGGCGTGAATTTTGGAGCGTCCGCGGCTGGTGGTGACATACCCCAGGTTCGGGTTCAGCCAGTCACGGCTCGGGTTTGGCTGCTTCTGGGTGATGATTTCAATCTGATCGCCCATTTGCAGCTGGTAGGTGAACGGCACAATGCGCCCGCCGATTTTCGCACCAATGCAGCGGTGCCCGACATCGCTGTGGATGTGATAGGCAAAGTCGAGCGGCGTTGACCCGGCAGGCAGGTCGACAACGTCCCCTTTAGGCGTAAAGACGTACACCCGGTCGTCGAAGACCTGGCTGCGCACTTCGTCGAGCATCTCGCCGGAGTCGGCCATCTCTTCTTGCCACGCAATCAGCTTACGCAGCCAGGCAATGCGGTCTTCGTGACCGGTGCGCGCTCCGCCCGAGGTGCCCTCTTTGTATTTCCAGTGCGCGGCGACACCCAGCTCGGCGTCTTCGTGCATCTGTTTGGTACGGATCTGAATTTCAACCGTTTTACCGCCGGGGCCCAGCACCACGGTATGAATAGACTGGTAGCCGTTAGGTTTCGGGTTGGCGACATAGTCATCGAACTCATCCGGCAGATGGCGGAAGTGCGTGTGCACGATCCCCAGTGCGGCGTAGCAGTCCTGCAGACGCTCCGCCACAATACGCACGGCACGCACGTCGAACAGCTCGTCAAAGGCGAGGTGTTTCTTCTGCATTTTGCGCCAGATGCTGTAGATATGCTTTGGCCGACCGTACACTTCGGCACGGACGTTCTCTTCCTTCATCGACTGGCGCAACCCGCTGACAAATTCTTCAATATAGTGTTCGCGGTCGATACGGCGTTCATGCAGCAGTTTCGCTATGCGCTTATATTCCGCCGGGTGCAGGTAACGGAAGCAGTAGTCTTCCAGCTCCCATTTGAGCTGACCAATGCCTAAGCGGTTCGCCAGCGGCGCATAGATGTTTGTACACTCTTTGGCGGCGAGTACGCGCTCATCTTCCGGCGCGTCCTTCACTTCACGCAGGTGGGCGATACGCTCGGCAAGCTTGATCACCACGCAGCGGAAATCATCCACCATGGCCAGCAGCATCCGGCGAACGTTATCGACCTGTTCAGAGGAGACGGAATCGGTGTGCGCGGCTTTAAGCTGACGAATGGCCGCCATATCGCGGACACCGTGGATCAGCGCCACGACCGATTTTCCGACGCTTTCACGCAGCACGTCTTCCGTGACGACGTCCGCATCGGCAAGCGGGAACAGAAGCGCGGCCTGCAGCGTTTCGATATCCATATTGAGCATGGATAAGATTTCGACCATCTCCACGCCGCGCCACAGCAGCAGCTCGGCGTCCGGATGCCCCAGCGTGGTGCGCTGACAATAGGCCCAGGTTTCGGTTAAGCGTTCACACGACTGCTGGCTGGAAATTCCCAGACTTGCGATCCATTTTTGAGGGTCAAACTCACCAGCTTTATTAAGATGTGCACTTCTTACCGCAACCATCGTCCTCTCCTTTAGGGACCAGGGCCTGTCGAAGTCGACAAGCCAAACTAATTAGATGTGCTCGAACAACACCATTGATTCCAGATGCCCAGTGTGCGGGAACATGTCCAGCATTGCCAGACGCTGAATCTGGTAACCCGCGCTGAGTAATGCCTCGCTGTCCCGGGCAAGTGTTGCCGGGTTACAGGAAACGTAGACCACGCGTTTCGGGGCGAGTTTAATTATATGCTGCATCACGCCCGGTGCGCCTGCCCGTGCCGGGTCGAGCAGGATTTTGTCAAAGCCCTGTTTTGCCCAGGGCTGCTGCGTGACATCTTCCTCCAGATTTTGATGAAAGAATGTCACATTTTGCAAGCCGTTCTGTTGCGCATTCTCCTGGCCTTTCGCCACCAGCGCGTCGACGCCTTCTACCCCCACAACACTCGCCGCTTTACGGGCCAGCGGCAGCGTGAAATTGCCCATGCCGCAGAAGAGATCAAGCACGCGGTCGGTCGGCTGGACATCCAGCCACGTCAGCGCGGTTTCGATCATCTGCTGATTAACGCCGTCATTAACCTGGATGAAATCCCGCGGACTGAACGTTAAGCGTAGTCCGTTTGACGCATACCAGGGCGCGTCACCTGTAACCTGCTCCAGTATCTCGCTTTGTGGGGCGAGAAAAAGCGCCAGCTCGTGGGAATGCGAAAAGCGTTCCAGTTTTTCGCGGTCTTTTTTGGACAGCGGCGCGGTATGGCGCAGCACCATCAGCGGACCATTGTTTGCCAGGACCAGTTCCACATGCCCGAGGTGGCGAACACTGTCCAGCCCGGACAGGCATGCGTGCACGTCCGGGAGCAATGCCTCAAGACGGGGCACCAAAATGGGGCACTGCCTGATATCGACGATATCGCTGGAGCCCGCTTTGCGAAACCCCATCTCCAGCCGCTCGTTTTTGGGCTGATAGCTAAGGCTCAGCCGCGCGCGACGACGATAGCCCCAGGGCTGTTCGGCAATGATGTCGTCAACGTCATGCCTGAGCAGGCGTGCCAGGGCATTACTCTTACTTTTTTGCTGTAAAACTACGCTGGCATGTTGTTGCTGGCAGCCTCCGCAGACGCCAAAATGCGGGCAGCGTGGCTCTGTGCGCTCCGGGCTGGTGGTCAGACGGCGCTTCACCTTCCCGCGTGCGTACTGGCGTTTATCTTCCGTCAGCGTAATTTCTGCTCGTTCTGTGGGCAGCAAACCTGTTATAAACAGTGTCTTACCATTGTGATGCGCAACGCCCTGACCAAAAGGGTCAAGGTCCGTGGCTTCGACAGTGATGATCTGACGCGTCGTCACGCGTCGCTTTGCAGAGTAGAATTGCGCCATCGCCGGGAATTTTCTCAGATATACATAATTATCTTAATTGTCCCATAACGGAACGCCATGACCAACTACAGCCTGCGCGCGCGCATGATGATTTTGATCCTCGCCCCCACCGTTCTCATCGGTTTGCTGCTGAGCATCTTCTTCGTTGTGCACCGCTATAACGACCTGCAGCGACAGCTGGAAGATGCCGGAGCCAGCATCATCGAACCGCTGGCCGTGTCCAGCGAATACGGGATGAATCTGCAAAACCGCGAATCGATTGGTCAGTTAATCAGTGTGTTGCATCGCCGCCACTCGGATATTGTGCGTGCGATCTCCGTCTATGACGAGCATAACCGGCTGTTCGTCACCTCTAATTTTCATCTTGATCCGGCAGCGTTAAAAATTCCTGACGGTTCGCCGTTCCCGCGCCATCTCACGGTGATGCGACGGGGCGATATTATGATCCTGCGCACGCCGATAATTTCGGAAAGTTATTCGCCGGATGAGTCCGCGCAATCCGACGCCAAGTCCAGCAGCAATATGCTCGGATATGTGGCGCTGGAGCTGGACCTCAAGTCGGTGCGACTGCAGCAGTACAAAGAGATTTTTATCTCCGGCGTGATGATGCTGTTCTGTATCGGCATTGCGCTTATCTTCGGCTGGCGACTGATGCGCGATGTGACCGGGCCCATCCGCAATATGGTCAACACCGTTGACCGCATTCGCCGTGGCCAGCTCGACAGCCGCGTGGAAGGGTTTATGCTGGGCGAACTGGACATGCTGAAAAACGGCATCAACTCGATGGCGATGTCGCTGGCGGCCTATCACGAAGAGATGCAGCATAACGTGGATCAGGCCACTTCGGATCTGCGCGAAACGCTGGAACAGATGGAGATCCAGAACGTCGAGCTGGATCTGGCGAAAAAGCGTGCCCAGGAGGCTGCCCGCATTAAATCGGAGTTCCTTGCCAATATGTCACACGAGCTGCGTACGCCGCTCAATGGCGTGATTGGCTTTACCCGCCTGACCCTGAAGAGCGAGCTTAACCCCACCCAGCGCGATCACCTGCACACCATTGAACGTTCGGCCAACAATCTGCTGGCGATCATTAATGACGTGCTGGACTTCTCCAAACTGGAGGCGGGCAAGCTGATTCTGGAGAGCATTCCGTTCCCGCTGCGCAGTACGCTTGATGAGGTGGTTACGCTACTGGCGCACTCGTCGCACGACAAAGGGCTTGAGCTGACGCTGAACATTAAAAACGACGTGCCGGATAACGTCATCGGCGATCCGCTGCGCCTGCAGCAGGTCATTACCAATCTTGTCGGTAATGCCATCAAATTTACCGAAAGTGGCAACATCGACATTCTGGTGGAAAAACGTGCCATCAGTAATAACAAAGTACAGATTGAAGTTCAGATCCGCGATACCGGCATTGGCATTCCCGAACGGGATCAATCCCGTCTGTTCCAGGCGTTTCGTCAGGCGGATGCGAGTATTTCACGGCGTCACGGTGGTACGGGCCTGGGGCTGGTTATCACGCAAAAACTGGTTAAAGAGATGGGTGGCGATATCTCTTTCCACAGCCAGCCAAACCGGGGGTCGACGTTCTGGTTCCATATCAACCTGGATCTCAACCCGAACGTGCTGACGGACGGCCCGGTGACGGATTGCCTGAAAGGCAAGCGCCTCGCTTACGTGGAGCCGAACGCCGCCGCTGCCCAGTGCACGCTGGACATCTTAAGCACCACGCCGCTTGAGGTGGTCTACAGCCCGACCTTCTCTGCGCTTACCGTTGAGCATTACGACATCCTGCTGATGGGGATCCCGGTCACCTTTACCGGGGAGCTCACCATGCAGCAGGAACGGCTGGCGAAAGCCGCATCAATGACCGACTACCTGCTGCTGGCGCTGCCGTGCCATGCGCAAATCAATGCCGAAGAGTTGAAAAACGACGGGGCGGCCGCCTGTCTGCTTAAACCGCTCACCGCCACACGCTTGTTACCTGCCCTGACGGCCTACTGCCGCCTGAATGAGCATGCCGTGGCGCTGGTTAATGACGAGCAGAGGCTGCCGATGAGCGTGATGGCGGTGGATGATAACCCGGCAAACCTGAAGCTGATTGGCGTGCTGCTTGAGGATCAGGTTCAGCATGTCGAGCTCTGCGCCAGCGGTGCTGAGGCGGTTGAACTGGCCAAACAGATGCAGTTCGATTTGATTCTGATGGATATTCAAATGCCGGGTATGGATGGCATTCGCGCCTGTGAGCTCATCCGCCAGCTACCTCATCAACAGCAAACGCCGGTCATTGCCGTGACCGCGCATGCGATGGCCGGACAGAAAGAGAAGCTGCTCGGCGCCGGAATGAACGATTATCTGGCGAAACCTATCGACGAAGAGAAACTGCATAACCTGCTGCTGCGCTATAAGCCGGGGCATATCGGCGGTACGTATACCTTATCAGCAGAACCAGTTGAGATTAGCGTGAATCAGAACGCCACTTTTGACTGGCAGCTTGCGTTACGCCAGGCGGCGGGGAAACCTGATTTAGCCCGCGAGATGCTACAGATGCTGGTCGCGTTTCTGCCGGAAATTCGCAATAAGGTAGAAGAACAGCTGGTGGGCGAAAACCCGGAGGAGCTGCTGCAGGCTATCCACAAGCTGCACGGTAGCTGTGGCTACAGCGGCGTGCCCCGCCTGAAAAACCTCTGCCAGTTGCTGGAGCAGCAGCTACGCGCAGGGACACCAGAATCTGAACTGGAACCGGAGTTCCTTGAGCTGCTGGATGAGATGGATAACGTGACGCGGGAAGCTATGAAGGTGTTAGGAAATTGAGGTAAATGCCCGGTGGCGCGACGCTTACCGGGCCTACACCCTCACCCCTCTCCCACCGGGAGAGGGAGAACTACATCCCCTGCCCGAGTTTCAGTACCGCCGCGATATTTCTTGCGGCCATCCTGACGTTCTCGCTGGCATTTTCCAGCGCATCTTCCAGCGAGCAGATGGTGTAAATCACGCTAAACACCGCATCGATGCCGTGATCGTGCACGACGCCAACGTCCGCCGTCAGACTGCCTGCAATCCCGATAACCGGCTTGTTGAAGCGTTTGGCTACCTTCGCCACCCCAACCGGCACTTTGCCGTGGATCGTCTGGCTGTCGATGCGACCTTCACCCGTTATCACCAAATCCGCATCGGCAATCTGGTCAGCCAGATGTAGCGCATCGGTGACGATCTCAATGCCCTGGCGCAGCTGCGCACCGCAGAAGGCGTACAGCGCCGCCCCCATTCCACCTGCCGCACCGCCGCCCGCCAGGTTGAGCACATCCATATCAAGATCCCGGGCAATGATCCGCGCATAGTGCGCAAGCGCATTGTCCAGAGTAATGATCATCTCGGGTGTGGCCCCCTTTTGCGGACCAAAAACCGCTGATGCGCCCAGCTTACCGGTAAGCGGATTCGTCACATCGCAGGCCACTTCTATGCGGCACTCGGCCAGACGCTTGTCCAGCCCGCTCAGGTCGATACGGGCAAGTTTGCCCAGCTCGCCTCCGCCCTGCCCCAGCGGCTGTTCACGGTCGTCCAGCAGCCTGGCCCCCAGCGCCTGCACCATTCCTGCACCGCCATCATTAGTGGCGCTGCCACCGATGCCGATGATGATATGCTTAACGCCCGCATCCAGCGCGTGACGGATAAGTTCACCCGTGCCCCAGGAGGTCGTTTTCAGAGGATCGCGCTGCGAAGGTGCAACCAGCTCAAGACCACTGGCCGCCGCCATTTCGATAAAGGCGCTCTTCTCGTCGCCGGATATCCCGTAAAACCCTTCCACGCGATGGCCCAGAGGGCCGGTCACCGGAACATGCACAATGCGTCCCTGCGTTGCCGCGATCATCGCTTCGACGGTGCCTTCACCGCCGTCCGCGACCGGCAGTTTGACGTAAACCGCCTCAGGAAAGATCTCGCGAAAACCCTGCTCTATCGCTGTCGCAACCTCAAGCGCACTCAAACTTTCCTTATACGAGTCCGGTGCGATAACAATTTTCATAAGCCATCCTTACGCATAGTCGTTACGTTAAGCATACACCACGTAAAGAACCGCTCATGGGAGCGGTCCCAATGCGTTTATCGTACCATGCACGGACGTTTATTGTCGAATGTCCACTCTGGGATCAGATACTGCATCGCCATCGCGTCATCGCGCGCACCCAGCCCATGTTTCTGGTACAGCTCATGGGCTTTCATCACCTGATCCATATCCAGTTCCACGCCCAGACCCGGTGTGGACGGGACCTGCACCATCCCCCCTTTGATTTCAAACGGCGCTTTCGTCAGGCGCTGATTGCCTTCCTGCCAGATCCAGTGGGTGTCGATCGCGGTGATCGTGCCCGGCGCGGCAGCGGCCACGTGGGTGAACATCGCCAGCGAGATATCAAAGTGGTTATTGGAGTGCGAGCCCCAGGTCAGACCGAACTCATGGCACATCTGCGCCACGCGTACAGAGCCCTGCATCGTCCAGAAATGCGGGTCAGCCAGCGGAATATCGACAGACTGCAGGGACAAGGTGTGCCCCATCTGACGCCAGTCGGTGGCGATCATGTTGGTCGCAGTAGGTAAACCCGTGGCGCGGCGGAACTCCGCCATCACTTCACGGCCAGAGAAACCTTGTTCTGCCCCGCACGGATCCTCCGCGTAGGCCAGCACGCCTTTCAGCTGCTTGCCGATGACGATCGCCTCATCAAGCGACCAGGCCCCGTTCGGATCCAGCGTGACGCGCGCCTGCGGGAATCGTTTAGCCAGGGCTGAGATAGCTTCGGCCTCTTCTTCCCCGGCCAGCACGCCGCCCTTCAGTTTGAAATCATTAAAACCATATTTTTCGTACGCGGCCTCCGCCAGGCGCACCACCGCATCCGGCGTCATCGCTTCATCGTGGCGGAGTCGGTACCAGTCACATTGCTCGTCCGGCTGGCTCTGGTATGGCAACGGCGTCAGGTTGCGGTCACCAACAAAGAACAGATAGCCCAACATCTCCACTTCGCTGCGTTGCTGCCCCTCACCCAGCAGGGAAGCAACGTTAACCCCCAGGTGTTGACCTAACAGATCCAGCATGGCGGCTTCGATGCCGGTCACCACGTGGATGGTGGTGCGCAGATCAAACGTTTGCAGCCCACGGCCACCCGCATCGCGATCGGCAAAGGTATTCCGCACGGTATTTAAGACGTTTTTATATTCGCCCAGCGTTTTTCCCACCACCAGCGGGATGGCGTCTTCAAGCGTTTTGCGGATCTTCTCACCGCCCGGGATTTCCCCCACGCCGGTATGCCCGGCGTTATCTTTAATAATGACAATATTGCGGGTGAAAAACGGCGCATGTGCGCCGCTCAGGTTCATCAGCATGCTGTCATGGCCGGCAACCGGAATGATCTGCATGGAAGTAACAACAGGGGTGGTAAAAGTGCTCATGGTGCAATCCTTTTATCAGTGACGTCCAAAAACAGGGCGCTTACGGTCAAATGTCCAGCCAGGGATCAGGTACTGCATCGGCCCGGCATCATTACGCGCGCCGCCCGGCAGTTTTTTATACGCTTCATGCGCCTTGTGGACCTGATCCCAGTCAAGCTCCACGCCCAATCCCGGCGCATCCGGTACCGCGATGGTGCCGTTTTTAATTTCCAGCGGATTTTTCGTCAGACGGGCCTCACCCTCCTGCCAAATCCAGTGTGTGTCGATAGCGGTTGGGTGACCCGGTGCCGCCGCGCCAACGTGGGTAAACATCGCCAGCGAAATATCGAAATGGTTATTGGAGTGACAACCCCAGGTGAGCCCCCAGTCATCACACAGCTGCGCCACACGCACGGCGCCTGAAAGCGTCCAGAAGTGCGGGTCTGCCAGCGGAATATCGACCGCATTCAGCATGACCGCATGGCCCATTTCACGCCAGTTGGTGGCGATCATGTTCGTAGCGATCGGTAGCCCGGTGGCACGTCGGAATTCCGCCATCACCTCGCGACCCGAGAAGCCTTGTTCAGCCCCAACCGGATCTTCCGCGTAGGTCAGGACATCGCCCAGCCCTTTGCACAGGGCGATAGCCTCATCCAGCAGCCAGGCACCGTTAGGGTCAACGGTAATGCGGGCATCCGGAAAACGTTTCTTGAGCGCACGCGCGGTTTCAATCTCCTGCTCGCCGGGTAATACCCCGCCTTTGAGTTTGAAGTCTTTAAAACCGTAGCGGTCCTGTGCCGCCTCGGCCAGCCGAACCACCGCGTCACTGGAGAGCGCCTCCTGGTGACGCAGGTGATACCACTCATGGTGGCCCGGCGAGTGCGCCAGATAAGGCAGATCGGTTTTTTGCCGATCGCCAACATAAAACAGATAGCCGAGTACCGTCACCGCGTCACGCTGTTTGCCCGGCCCCAGCAGTTCACAGACCGGAACGTTCAGCGCCTTACCGAGCAAATCGAGCAGGGCGGCCTCCAGCGCGGCGACGGCATTGACGCGCAGCTCAAACGTCCAGGCGCCTTTGCCGAAGGTGTCAAAGTCCGCCGACTGGTTGCCTTTGTGAACACGCTGGACCACTTTATTGAGACGGGCGACCTCCTGGCCGACCACCTGCGGAATCGCGTCTGACAGCGTCTGGAAAATCACCTCACCGCCCGGCGCTTCCCCAACGCCGGTGTTCCCTGCGCTGTCGGTCAGCACCACGATATTGCGGGTAAACCAGGCGTTATGCGCGCCGCCAATATTAAGCAGCATGCTGTCCTGGCCGGCCACCGGGATGACCTTCATGTCGGTAATAACCGGGCTCGATTGTGTTGTCATCAGCCACGCTCCGCTACAGGTTTGAGTTCAATGCGTTTGATATCACCCACCAGCACCAGATAGCTCAGGACCGCCACCAGGGCGTGCACACCCACATAAATCAGCGCACCGTTGAATGAGCCCGTGGTCCCGACGATGTAGCCAATGGCAATCGGGGTGACAATCCCGGAGATGTTGCCGAACATGTTAAACAGACCGCCGCTCAGGCCGCTGATCTCTTTTGGCGCGGTATCCGCCATCACTGCCCAGCCCAGCGCACCAATCCCTTTCCCGAAGAAGGCCATCGCCATAAAGCCGATGATCATCCACTCCGCGCTGACGTAGTTACAGAACACCATGGTCATTGAAAGCAACATGCCGAGCACAATTGGCGTTTTACGGGCGATGTTCAGCGAACCGGTACGACGCATCAGCCAGTCGGAAATCACCCCACCCAGTACGCCCCCCACAAAGCCGCAGATAGCCGGTACGGAGGCGACAAAGCCCGCTTTCAGAATTGACATACCGCGTGCCTGCACCAGATAGACCGGGAACCAGGTGATAAAGAAGTAGGTTAAGGCGTTAATGCAATACTGCCCCAGGTAGATGCCAATCATCATGCGCGAACCGACAAGCTGCTTGATCTGCGCCCATTTCTGGCTCAACGGAACTTTTGCTTTTTGGCTTTTCTGATCCATGTTGATCAGCGCCCCGCCTTCCGCAATGTACTCCAGCTCTTTCTTGTTCACGCCCGGATGTTGGTTCGGCTCGTGGATCACTTTCAGCCAGATAAAGCTGATGACAATCCCCAATCCGCCCATGAAGAAGAAGACGTGTGACCAGCCCACTTCATGCGTCAGCCAGCCCATGATTGGCGCAAAGATCACCGTCGCGAAATACTGGGCAGAGTTAAAAATCGCCACCGCCGTTCCCCTCTCCTGCGCCGGGAACCAGGCGGCCACGATGCGGCTATTACCCGGGAAGGATGGCGCTTCTGCTAACCCCACCAGGAAGCGGAGAGTAAAGAGCGCGACGATAATACCGAAGCCGCTGAAGATATCGACGAAGCCCTGCAACAGGGTAAACATCGACCAGATAAAGATGGACCAGAAGTAGACGCGCTTGGATCCAAAACGATCGAGCAGCCAGCCACCCGGGATCTGACCAATAACATAGGCCCATGAAAATGCGGAGAAAACATACCCCATGCCAACCGGATCAAGCCCAATGTCTTTTGCCATTTCTGAGCCGGCAATCGACAGCGTGGCGCGGTCACCATAGTTAAAGGACGTGACGATAAACAGCATCACCACTATCCAGTAGCGAGCATTAGTGCGCTTCTCCGCACTGCTCGCCGCGTGGCTTAATGTACTCATTGTTGCACTCCTGAAACATAGCTTTCGCCTGGTTCACTCTGTACAGCACCGGTAGGGTAATCAGAATGAGATTTGTGTTTGTCGTTTTGGTACGGCCTGAAGCCGTTTTATTGTGACCGGGAAAGTATATGAAGGAGTGACACGTTCTCTCACCGTGCAAAAACACAACATTAAGGGGCATGAGAAAGGTTGTTTGTGGCAAAAGCCTAAAAGAATGGAAGATGGTTCACGGAATTGGCGTTTGGTGCGGAAGTTATCGCCGGGTGGCGGCAACGCCTGACCCGGCCAGGAAAACCCACATGCCCGCGCAAGCGAAGCGCCGCCGGGCAGGATGTTATTTAAGCAGTGTGGCCCAGTTCTCAACCCACGGGTTTGATTCGCTTTCGGGTTCCGGGTGTTCTCCGGCGTCAATCAGCAGCATGTCGCCCACGCGCTGGGCGCTCTGTTCCTGCAGGATTGCGTCGAACTGCTTGCCGCCGCCGCAGAAATTGGCGTAAGAGCTGTCGCCCAGGGCGATGATGCCGTAGTGAACGTCCGGCTGGTAGCCAATATCTTTAATGCCCTGGAAAAGCGGCACGATGCTGTCCGGCAGATCGCCCTGCCCGGTGGTGGAGGTGACCACCAGAATGTATTTATCTTTATACTTTTCCCAGTCTGCCAGCTCCGGGTCTTCATAAACCGTGGCTTTATGCCCGTGGCTTGCGAGTATCGCTTCAGCCTCTTCCGCAACCAGCAGCGAGTTGCCGTACATTGTGCCGACAAAAATGCCTACTTCAGCCATGATATGTTCCCTAAATTATTGCGCTTGCCGTTCATCCTGAACGTTGCCCGGTACAAACTCAACCCTTTCATTTTTGGGGAGTTGCCCCAGCCAGCCAAACTGTGACAGCGCCTGCATCCAGACATCATCCAGCCCCGCATGGATCGTCAGAGGTTTGCCGGTAAACGGATGCGTCAGGCTCAGTTCGCTTGCGTGCAGCATCAGACGATCGCAACCAAAATGTTCAGCCGCACTGCGGTTCTGGCGCAGATCGCCATGCTTGCTGTCACCGATAATCGGATGTCGCAAATGCTTCAGGTGTCGGCGGAGCTGGTGTTTACGCCCGGTTTTGGGCAAAAGCTCAACCAGACTGTAGCGAGTGGTGGGAAATTTGCTGGTTGCCACCGGCATTTCGGTGGTCGCCATACCGCGATACTCGGTTACCGCAGGTTGCGGACCTTTGTCATCACGGGCAAATTTATCGGCGATTTTGTCCAGTTCTTCCACCAGAGGATAGTCGAGCGTGGCGGCTTCTGTCAGCCAGCCACGCACGATCGCGTGGTAGCGTTTCTGGATCTGATGCTGCTCGAACTGCTGCGCCAGCAGACGACCCGCTTCGCTGGACAATCCCATCAGCAGTACACCGGAGGTGGGTCTGTCCAGGCGATGGGCGGTAAACACATGCTGACCAATCTGGTCGCGCACGGTCTGCATCACAACCACCTTCTCGTCACGATCCAGCCAGCTGCGGTGCACCAGCCATCCCGACGGTTTGTTCACTGCCACCAGCCACTCATCCTGATAGAGGATCTCAAGCGTCATGCGTCATCACCGGCAAACAACGCATCCAGCTTTTCCAGCTCAGCCAGCATGACAGCACGCGCCGGGTGGGTGGCCTCCAGCGCCATTTCATAGTAAGGCGAGACCGCAAACGCCTGCGGCAGCGGATGTCCACCTTCCAGCAGCGCATGCATACGGGGAATTAACACCCACTGGAGCCACTCAAACGGTGCCAGCGTATCCAGGCAGAACGGCTGGGTGCTTGCGAACGCCTCTGGCTGCGGCGCGGTCTCCTGCCACAGCTGATGTTGGCGCAAAAGAGCTTCGATGGCGTGCAACCGGGCACGAACCCTATCGTGTTGCGTCATAGTAACCTCAACTGAAAAAATGAACGGCGCGCAGCATAGCATTGCAGGCAGCAGAAATAAAAAAAGGGAGCACTGTAAAAACAGTGCTCCCGGTTCGTTTCGCAGCATTCCAGCTACAATTTATGCTCCCTGCTCTTCCGTGACAACTTTTCCTGAAGCCCGAAGGCCTGTTCATCCGTAAACTGTTTGCATCCTGCACACATCGTCCTGATGTGTCTGTTTCATCCTGAAACGTCCTGGCCATCCTGACCCACCGATCATCCTGAGCGGCTCTCGTTCTCCTTCCTGGAGGTGTCCCTTACGCGTCCTGCGTTATCCTTTGCTTCATCCTGAAGCCTTCCTGCAGCGCCATCCTGACGTGTCCTGTGTGAGAAGCGCCATCATCCTGATGTTCGTTTCTCGTGTCGGCGTCCTGTCGACAGAGATAGAATCCGCTATTCCGCTTCGTCTTACAACCCACCCTGTAAGCGTTGTCAGCCTCCGAAAAGCGGGTTTGCTGCATCAGGATTTTATTAATCCTTTGATAATTATCATAATATTTTTCTTAATTACGTAAGGTAATACTGATCGTTGCGGCGATCTCTCACAAACCGTGTAAGAGATCTCTCACACGCGCTGTAGCATGATGGATTACAGAAGCGGCTCAAGTCGGGTAAGGAAATCCGCAAGTGAGGGGGCGAGGGTCTCGCGATTGCGGGTGCCGATTGTCTCTTTGATCACTTCACCAGACAGGTTGCAGACGGAAATAACATCCAGTTCACTGTCCAGCGTGGCAATAAAGAGTGTCGGAGAAAGCTTAAGGCGTTTTTGCGTGACCAGATGACCAATCAGGTTTTCCTGAACACGCTGCAGATCGTCTTCGCTCCAGGTCTGCAACAGCGTCAGCGTTACCTCACCAAAGCGGGCAGGCATATCCCCTGCAAACTGCGTGGTGTAGAACGCGTGAACCGCTGGTTGTACCACAATGTCCATTGCCCGTTCAACCGCATTTACATTCTCCTCGACAGACCAGGGCTGCGGCTGCCAGATAACGTAGTCGTCCACCGAAGAGATAATGCAGGGCGAAGGCACACCATAGAGATCAGCACTTTGCGGCCAGGTGCCCCGGGTGTCATGCCATGCGTCGCAGTAACGGGTCGTGAAGGTCTTAAGGGCATTTGCAGTTTCGATATCCACCGATTTCTCTCTTCTGGTAAGACAGGATAAACTCAGCCCTAAGTGTACCTGTAAAGTGACTATGAAACATGTCTTACGAAAATCATCAGGCGTTAAGTGGCTTAACGCTGGGTAAATCGACCGATTACCGCGACACCTACGATGCCAGCCTGCTGCAGGGTGTTCCGCGCAGCCTTAACCGCGATCCTTTAGGGCTGCGTGCAGACGCGCTGCCGTTTGTCGGCGGTGATATCTGGACGCTGTATGAGCTCTCCTGGCTGAATGCTCGTGGTCTGCCGCAGGTGGCGGTAGGCCAGGTTGAGCTGGATCATGCCAGCCTTAACCTGGTGGAATCCAAAAGCTTCAAGCTGTATCTCAACAGTTTTAATCAGACCAAATTCACCAGCCTGGAAGAGGTTCAGCACACGCTGGAGCGTGATTTACGCGCCTGCGCCCAGGGCAACGTGACGGTTGCGCTGTATCGCCTGAATGAACTGGAAGGCCAACCTGTCGCCCATTTTAACGGCACCTGCATTGACGATCAGGATATCGAGGTGGATAACTACGAGTTCAGCGCCGGGTACCTGGAAAATGCGGCAAGCGGGAAGATCGTGGAAGAGACGCTGGTCAGCCATCTGCTGAAGTCCAACTGCCTGATCACCCACCAGCCGGACTGGGGTTCTGTGCAAATTCAGTATCGCGGCCCCAAAATTGACCGGGAAAAGCTGCTGCGCTATCTGGTGTCGTTCCGCCATCACAACGAATTCCACGAGCAGTGCGTGGAGCGCATCTTCAGCGATATTCAGCGCTTCTGCCAGCCAGAAACGCTGAGCGTGTACGCGCGCTACACCCGTCGTGGCGGGCTGGATATTAACCCGTGGCGCACCAATACCGATTTTGTACCTGCAACGGGCCGACTGGTGCGTCAGTAATATAAATATTTTCACAATATGCGCGGGTAATGCAGCGCTTTAGGTTGTGAAACGTCACGCGGCAGGGCTATTGTAATCAGCAGGGAATGACGATAATCGTCCCATAAGGAGCTCACTTGATTACACATATTAGCCCGCTTGGCTCAATGGATATGTTGTCGCAGCTGGAAGTGGACATGCTTAAACGCACGGCCAGCAGCGATCTTTATCAACTGTTTCGTAACTGTTCACTTGCCGTACTGAACTCCGGAAGCCTGACAGACAACAGTAAAGAACTGTTATCCCGCTTCGAAAGCTTTGATATCAACGTGCTGCGCCGCGAGCGCGGCGTGAAACTTGAAGTGATCAACCCGCCGGAAGAGGCCTTCGTCGACGGGCGGATTATTCGTTCCCTGCAGGCCAACCTGTTTGCCGTGCTGCGTGACATCCTGTTTGTTAACGGGCAGATCCACAACGCGGGCCGCTTCCAGCATCTTGACCTGGAAAGCTCGGTTCATATCACCAACCTGGTGTTTTCTATTCTGCGTAACGCCCGTGCCCTGCACGTTGGCGAAGCACCGAATATGGTCGTCTGCTGGGGCGGTCACTCCATTAACGAAACCGAATATCTGTACGCCCGTCGGGTGGGTAATCAGCTCGGCCTGCGCGAGCTGAACATCTGTACCGGCTGCGGTCCGGGAGCGATGGAAGCCCCCATGAAAGGTGCCGCGGTAGGCCATGCTCAGCAGCGCTATAAAGAGGGGCGTTTTATCGGCATGACCGAACCGTCGATCATCGCCGCTGAGCCACCTAACCCGCTGGTTAACGAACTGATTATCATGCCGGATATCGAAAAACGCCTTGAGGCGTTTGTCCGTATCGCTCACGGCATCATCATCTTCCCAGGCGGCGTCGGTACGGCGGAAGAGCTGCTTTACCTGCTGGGGATCCTGATGAACCCGGCCAACAAAGATCAGGTTCTGCCGCTGATCCTGACCGGGCCGAAAGAGAGTGCCGACTACTTCCGCGTGCTGGACGAGTTTATCGTGCATACGCTGGGTGAAGCCGCGCGTCGTCACTATCGCATTATCATTGACGATGCAGCAGAAGTGGCGCGTCAGATGAAAAAAGCGATGCCGCTGGTGAAAGAGAACCGTCGTGATACCGGTGATGCCTACAGCTTTAACTGGTCAATCCGTATTGCGCCGGATCTGCAGATCCCGTTCGAGCCTTCGCATGAGAATATGGCGAACCTGAAACTCTATCCTGACCAGCCGGTAGAAGTGCTGGCCGCCGACCTGCGACGCGCCTTCTCGGGCATTGTGGCGGGTAACGTGAAAGAGGTGGGGATCCGCGCCATTGAGCAGTTTGGCCCGTATAAGATCCACGGTGACCCGGAGATGATGCGCCGCATGGACGACATGCTGCAGGGCTTTGTCGCCCAACACCGTATGAAGCTGCCGGGCTCGGCTTATATTCCTTGCTACGAAATCTGCACATAACACGTTAATCGTTCTTCTGAGGGCCGGGGCGCGTTCTGTCGTTACCCGGCCTTTTTTTCGCATCAATTCATAGTCATTGCTTATAGAATTTATAAACTGCACGCCAACGCAAACGATTACCTGGATTTTAAAACCATAAATTATCAGCTTTAAAGCAAATTACTCATCAGAAAATCCTAAAACCCACCATCTTTACAGCGCAAGACACCTATCTTCGGGGCCGCTCTTTCCGGACATATGTTGTTAATGGTAGCCTTCGCGCCCGTAAATTCTCTTTGATGTTTTTTTAACAGAGAAATGGTCTAAATATACCCACATCATGAGTGGATTATTGCATTTGGGATCGCGATCACTGATACATTCATAAGTAGAATGTATCTTTCCGCCCGCCAATAGTTACGGGTGAAAATTATTAAAAAACCGTCACTGAACGAATTTCATATTACCGTCAGGCATTTTTTCATCGGATTTGACTACAAACCTGACAATTTGCTTCCTCCAGGAGATACAGATGGAAACCACTCAAACCAGCACCGTTGCTTCGATTGAATCCCGAAGTGGTTGGCGCAAAACGGATACCATGTGGATGCTTGGCCTTTACGGCACAGCAATCGGCGCTGGTGTACTGTTCCTTCCTATCAACGCAGGCGTCGGCGGTCTGATCCCGCTGATCATTATGGCCATCATCGCGTTCCCGATGACCTTCTTCGCACACCGCGGTCTGACCCGCTTCGTGCTGTCCGGTAAAAACCCGGGCGAAGACATCACCGAAGTGGTTGAAGAGCATTTCGGCGTTGGCGCAGGGAAACTGATTACCCTGCTCTACTTCTTCGCCATTTACCCGATTCTGCTGGTTTACAGCGTGGCGATCACCAACACCGTTGAAAGCTTCATGACGCACCAGCTGCAGATGACGCCGCCACCGCGTGCCATTCTGTCCCTGATCCTGATCGTCGGTATGATGACCATCGTGCGCTTCGGCGAGCAGATGATCGTTAAAGCAATGAGCGTCCTGGTGTTCCCGTTTGTTGCCGCACTGATGGTGCTGGCCTGCTACCTGATCCCACAGTGGAACGGTGCGGCGCTGGAAACCCTCTCCCTGAGCAGCGCATCTGCAACCGGTAACGGCCTGATGATGACCCTGTGGCTGGCGATTCCGGTAATGGTCTTCTCCTTCAACCATTCCCCGATCATCTCTTCCTTCGCTGTGGCGAAGCGTGAAGAGTACGGCGCAGGCGCAGAGAAGAAGTGCTCCAGCATCCTGGCACGTGCACACATCATGATGGTGCTGACCGTAATGTTCTTCGTCTTCAGCTGCGTACTGAGCCTCTCCCCGGCGGACCTGGCAGCAGCGAAAGAGCAGAACATCTCCATTCTGTCTTACCTGGCGAACCACTTTAACGCACCGATTATTGCGTGGATGGCACCGATCATCGCCATTATCGCCATCACCAAATCCTTCCTCGGCCACTACCTGGGCGCACGTGAAGGTTTTAACGGTATGGTGATCAAATCTCTGCGCGGTAAAGGCAAGAGCATTGAAATCAGCAAGCTGAACAAAATCACTGCACTGTTCATGCTGCTTACCACCTGGGCCGTTGCTACGCTGAACCCAAGCATCCTGGGCATGATTGAAACCCTGGGCGGTCCGGTTATCGCGATGATTCTGTTCCTGATGCCGATGTACGCAATTCAGAAAGTCCCTGCTATGCGTAAGTACAGCGGTCATGTGAGCAACATCTTTGTGGTTATCATGGGGCTTATCGCTATCTCTGCGATCTTCTACTCCCTGTACACCATGTTCTGATTATCACCCGCGCCGTCCCCGGACGGCGCACTCCTTCCTCTCTGACTGAAAGCAATGGACGCATCATGATTAGCGTATTCGATATCTTCAAAATCGGTATTGGTCCTTCCAGCTCTCACACTGTCGGACCAATGAAAGCCGGTAAGCAGTTCACGGATGACTTGATTGCACGCGGCATCTTGCACGACATCACCCGCGTGGTTGTCGATGTGTACGGCTCGCTTTCCCTGACCGGGAAAGGCCACCATACCGATATCGCCATTATCATGGGCCTGGCGGGAAACCTGCCGGATACCGTTGATATTGATGCGATCCCTGGCTTCATCCAGGACGTAAACACCCACGGTCGCCTGCTGCTGGCAAACGGCGAACACGAAGTGGAATTCCCGGTTGACCATTGCATGAATTTCCATGCGGACAACCTGTCGCTGCACGAAAACGGCATGCGCATTACCGCGCTGGCCGGCGACACTGCGGTTTACAGCCAGACCTATTACTCTATCGGCGGCGGGTTTATCGTCGACGAAGACCACTTTGGTCAAACCAGCACCTCATCTGTTGACGTGCCGTATCCGTACAAAACTGCGGCCGATCTCCAGCGTCACTGTCAGGAGACGGGGCTTTCCCTCTCCGGTCTGATGATGAAAAACGAGCTGGCCCTGCACAGCAAAGCGGAGCTGGAACAGCACTTTGCTAACGTCTGGGAGGTGATGCGTGGCGGGATTGAACGCGGGATCACCACCGAAGGTGTTCTGCCCGGTAAGCTTCGCGTACCGCGTCGTGCGGCCGCGCTGCGCCGTATGCTGGTGAGCACCGACAAAACGACCACCGACCCAATGGCCGTCGTAGACTGGATCAACATGTTCGCCCTGGCGGTGAACGAAGAGAACGCCGCAGGGGGGCGCGTGGTCACGGCGCCAACCAACGGCGCCTGCGGTATCGTTCCGGCCGTACTGGCGTACTACGACAAGTTTATCCGTGAAGTGAACGCCAACTCGCTGGCGCGCTACTTGCTGGTCGCCAGTGCGATTGGTTCTCTGTATAAGATGAACGCCTCCATTTCCGGCGCGGAAGTGGGCTGTCAGGGTGAAGTGGGCGTGGCCTGTTCCATGGCCGCTGCGGGTCTGGCAGAGCTGTTAGGCGCAAGCCCGGCGCAGGTCTGCATTGCCGCCGAAATCGGCATGGAGCATAACCTGGGGCTGACCTGTGACCCGGTTGCCGGACAGGTTCAGGTGCCGTGTATCGAACGTAACGCGATCGCCTCCGTGAAGGCAGTGAACGCCGCACGAATGGCGCTGCGCCGCACCAGCGAGCCACGCGTCTGCCTCGATAAGGTTATCGAAACCATGTACGAAACCGGTAAAGATATGAACGCCAAATACCGTGAAACCTCTCGCGGTGGTCTGGCAATGAAGATCGTGACCTGCGATTAAGCCTCTCAGGAAGCCTCGTTTTGCGAGGCTTCTTCCTGTTTTCCCCGCCGCGCATAGTTTCATACCGCTGACAGTGTTACCCTTCCTTCATGAGACAGAAGGGAGATTATCTGTGGCTGTTCATTTGCTTATCGTCGACGCGCTCAACCTGATTCGCCGGATCCATGCAGTGCAAGGCACGCCCTGTAAGGACACCTGTCTGCACGCGCTGGAGCAACTTATTCGCCACAGCGAACCGACGCATGTCGTGGCCGTATTTGATGACGAGGCGCGTAATTCCGGCTGGCGACATCAGCGTTTGCCAGACTATAAAGCCGGACGCGCCCCCATGCCGGACGATTTGCATGCAGAAATGCCGATGATTCGCTCGGCATTCGAAAAGCGCGGCGTGCCCTGCTGGGGCGCCCAGGGCAATGAAGCGGACGATCTCGCGGCGACGCTTGCGGTCAAAGTGGCCAGCGCCGGGCATCAGGCAACCATTGTGTCGACGGATAAAGGCTACTGCCAGCTGCTCTCACCCACTATCCGCATTCGTGATTACTTCCAGAAACGCTGGCTCGACGCCCCGTTTATTGCCAGTGAATTTGGCGTCTCGCCTGAGCAACTTCCTGACTACTGGGGGCTGGCGGGGATCAGCAGCTCCAAGGTGCCGGGCGTTGCCGGTATTGGGCCTAAAAGCGCCGCACAGCTGCTGACGGATTTTCAGAACCTGGAAGGGATCTACGCCCGGCTCGATGAAGTTCCGGAAAAATGGCGTAAGAAGCTGGAGGCCCATAAAGAAATGGCCTTTATCTGCCGGGATGTGGCGACGTTACAGACGGATTTACAGCTGGACGGGAATTTGCAGCAGTTGAGATTAGAGCGTTAAAAGTCCCCTCTCCCCGTTGAGGAGAGGGTTAGGGTGAGGGGCCTATCGCTCGTCGCGACGCCCGCCCACGGCCGCCCACCAGCGACGAATATGCACCGTCACCTCTTCGCGATCGTGATACAGCTGACGCGCCTGGATCTCCACGTTAATGCCGTGTTCATCCAGTTGCTGCTGAATATAGGCCAGGTTCTGAGAGACCTCCTCATAGCGCTTTTTCATTGGCAGCTTGAGGTTAAAAATCGTCTCACGGCACCAGCCATTCACCAGCCAGGAGGCCATCAGTGCCGCCACTTTCGCTGGTTTTTCCACCATATCGCATACCATCCAGGAGATGTTATTGCGGGTTGGACGATAGCGGAAACCGTCTTCACGCAGCCAGGTGACCTGCCCTGTGTCCATCAGGCTTTGCGCCATCGGGCCGTTATCAACAGACGACACCCACATGTTGCGTTTCACCAGCTGATAGGTCCAGCCACCGGGACACGCACCGAGATCGACCGCGTACATGCCGTTGGCCAGACGCTCATCCCACTCATCCGCCGGAATAAAGACGTGAAACGCCTCTTCCAGCTTCAGGGTTGAACGGCTCGGCGCATCAGCCGGGAACTTCAGGCGTGGGATCCCCATAAAGAACGGAGAGTTGTTGTTGGTATAAGAGTAACCGGCGTAGCAGCAGCCCGGGGCAATAAAGAAGATATGCACGACCGGACGTTTTGGCGTTTCGTAGTTTGTCAGCACGCCGGCATCACGCAGCGCCGCGCGCAGCGGTACGGTGAACTTACGGCAGAACTTCATCAGCTCTTTGCTTTCGTTGGTGTCGGCCACTTCAACGCGCAAATCGCCCCCCTTCTCGACCACGCCCTGCAGCATGCCCACAATCGGGGTGATGCGATCTTCTGGCGGAAGATCTTTCAGCAGATCACCCGCGACGAAAATCTGGCGCGCAAAGATCAGTGAACTGAACGGCAGCTCGCGTGCCAGCTTATCCGCATCGTCAGGCTGGTAGCATTCGAACACCACATAGCCCGCATTATCCTTAACGCGCGCAAAACCGAAGACTTCTCGCTTCGCCGCTTTATCCGTAATTTCCGCGGCGCACTCTTTCTCAAACCCCGGGCGACAATATAAAACAATCTTATTCATGAACAACGCCCTTGCGTTTCAGACGGATAGCTCCGATAAACATTAATACCCACCCTGCCAGGAAGCTGACGCCGCCGACAGGTGTAACAAACGCCCACAGGCGCAAATGCGAGAGCGCAAGGCAGTAAAGGCTGCCGCTGAACAGCACCGTACCCAGCGCCAGGAAAACGCTGCTCCAGTAAAACCAGATGCTGATGCGGCGCTGCATCGCTACCGCCAGCCCAAAAATAGCCAGCGTATGGAACGCCTGGTATTCAAGGCCGGTCTGGATCCAGCCCATCTCCACCACGCCCAAAGACTTGCTTAAGACATGTGCGCCAAACGCGCCCAGTGCAACAAAAATAAAGCCACTCACCGCGGCAAAAATCAGCATGAATCGGCTGGTCATGTTTCAGTCCTAAAGTAATGCGTGCCCGGCACACAAAAGTTATTGTTCATACCTGAAGCGGAATTTTTCTTGCTCGCTCGCCGCTTTCGCCAGTATCCACTGCCGGAAAGCGGCTATTTTACCCAGTTCTGCCTGACTGTCATGACAAACCAGATAAAACGCATTCTTGCTGACCAGTACATCATTAAAAGGGCAAACCAGACGGCCGGCCTCAATTTCGGACTGCGCCATGACGTTGTTCGCCAACGCAATGCCCTGTCCGTGAATGGCAGCCTGTAGCACCATCGCACTGTGGCTAAAGATGGGGCCCTGCTGCACGTTTATATGATTAAGACCTAATTGACGGGTATAAGTTTGCCAGTCGCGGCGAGAAGCATCGTGTAACAGCGTATGTTGTGCCAGATCGGCGGGCGTTTTTAACGCTTTATCGCCTGTCAAAAGCAGCGGTGAACAGACTGGCAGCAGATATTCTGCGTATAATTTCTCGACACGCAAGCCCGGCCAGTTACCACGCCCATAAAAAATGGCAACGTCCACATCGTCCGCCAGTTTGTCTTCCTGACGATCCACCGCCTGGATCCTGACATCAATTCCCGGATAAGCTGAGTTAAAGCTTGAGAGTCTGGGCACCAGCCACTGAATGGCAAAACTGGGCAATAAACTGACTGTCAGTGCGCCTTTTGCACTCCTGGCCTGCAGCTTGCGCGTGGCTTCCGTGAGCTGGGAAAAAATCTCTTTAATATCCTGAAAATAGCTCTGCCCCTCTTCCGTCAGCAACAGCGAACGGTTGCGTCGGCGAAACAGCTTGAGGCCCAGAAAATCCTCCAGGGACTTGATTTGGTGACTTACTGCGGCCTGTGTCACAAAAAGCTCATCTGCTGCGCGGGTGAAGCTTAGATGACGTGCTGCTGCATCAAAAACACGTAATGCATTTAGGGGTGGCAATCGCTTGGACATGGTTATCTGGCTTAGATGTTAACGAGATTTAACAAACAGGAAACAACGTTTAACCTATTAGTTTTTTTTATCTGAGCCATTATAATTTGTCCGTTGAGGAACTACCAGCAAATACCTATAGTGGCGGCACTTCCTGAGCCGGAACGAGAAGCTTTTTTTGGAATGCGTGTTCTGAAGAGCTTTTGGCTTACGGTTGTGATGTTGTGTTGTTGTGTTTGCAATTGGTCTGCGATTCAGACCACGGTAGCAACGCTACCAATTTTTCACTTCCTGTACATTTACCCTGTCTGTCCATAGTGATTAATGTAGCACCGCCAATTTGCGGTGCTTTTTTTTGCTTAGCGATCTGTTAATGCTCGATCTCTTTCATCTCTTTCACATCCGTGCGGTTGATCTGCTGCTTGTTCCCGTTAGCATCTTTGTATGAAATCATCCCGGTATCGTTATCGGTTGTCGGTTTCCCTTCCGAAACAATGGAACGACCATCGTTAGTGTGCATGACGTAGTTGTTACCAGAACAGGCGCTCAGGGCAAAAGTAAACGCACAGGCAGAAATGATTGCAGCTGTCTTATTCATGATTCTTCTCCTTTAGCAATTAATGCTATTCAAACCTCGATTTATAACAGGCTAAAACATCCGCCTAACACTATTTAGCATAACCTGCTTTTTCTGGGGCGTTGGGATAAGCAGACAATTCTGATAGATATCAACCTCCTTGCCCTGCCGCTGAAATTGCGCGACGATCTCAGTAATGCAATGAGGAATTCCATGAACGCTTTCAGCCCTGCGCAGTTTCGCGCACAGTTTCCGGCGCTGGCCGATGCCGGTATTTATCTCGATAGCGCTGCCACAGCCTTAAAGCCGCAGGCGGTTATTGAGGCAACGCAGCAGTTTTATAGCCTGAGCGCAGGCAATGTGCATCGTAGCCAGTTTGCCGAGGCCCAGCGCTTAACCGCGCGCTACGAAGCGGCACGCGATCAGGTTGCTCGTCTGATCAATGCCGAAAGCGGGAAAAACATCGTCTGGACGCGGGGTACCACCGAAGCCATAAACATAGTGGCCCAGTGTTATGCACGCCCACTGCTTCAGCCCGGAGACGAGATCATCGTCAGTGAAGCGGAACATCACGCCAACCTGGTCCCATGGCTGATGGTGGCAGAGCAAACAGGGGCACGCGTGGTGAAGCTCCCGCTGGGGACAGATTACCTGCCGGACGTAGCACAGTTACCGGAGTTGATTACACCGCGCAGCCGCATTCTGGCGCTTGGACAGATGTCCAACGTCACCGGTGGCTGCCCGGATTTGGCGCAGGCTATCCGCATCGCGCATGCCAACGGCATCATAGTGATGGTTGACGGCGCGCAGGGCGTGGTCCATTTCCCGGCCGATGTGCAAAAACTGGATATCGATTTTTATGCCTTCTCAGGGCATAAGCTCTACGGACCAACCGGTATCGGGGCGCTGTACGGTAAGCCTGAGCTGCTGGCAAAAATGACGCCGTGGCTCGGTGGCGGCAAGATGATCGCGGAAGTCTCTTTCGAGGGCTTTAAAACCCAGGACGTCCCTTACCGGCTGGAAGCGGGTACGCCAAACGTGGCGGGCGTCATTGGCCTGAGCGCTGCGCTCGAATGGCTCGCCGAAACGGACATTGTCCAGGCGGAGAGCTGGAGCCGGGGTCTGGCGACGCTGGCTGAAGAGGAGCTTAAAAAACGCCCTGGCTTCCGTTCGTTCCGCGTGCAGGATTCAAGCCTGTTAGCCTTTGATTTTGCGGGCGTACACCATAGCGACATGGTGACCCTGCTGGCAGGATATGGCATTGCGCTGCGTGCCGGGCAGCACTGTGCCCAGCCGCTGCTGGCAGCGCTTGGCGTGAGTGGTACACTGCGCGCCTCGTTTGCACCTTACAATACCCAAAGCGATGTCGACGCGCTGATTTCCGCGGTTGACCGCGCCCTTGAACTCCTGGTGGATTAATGACTAGCTCAGCTTTAGCCGGACATCCGTTTGGCACAGTGATCACAGAAGAAACGTTAAAACAGACCTTCGCGCCGCTCACACAATGGGAAGATAAATATCGTCAACTGATCCTGCTGGGTAAGCAGCTTCCGGCCCTTTCTGACGATCTCAAAGCGCAGGCAAAAGAGATCGCGGGCTGTGAAAACCGCGTCTGGCTTGGGTTCAGCGTATCCGGTGAGAAACTGCATTTCTTTGGCGACAGCGAAGGACGTATCGTTCGCGGTCTGCTGGCGGTGCTGTTAACCGCCATCGAAGGGAAAAGCGCGGCGACGCTACTGGCGCACTCGCCGCTGGCTCTGTTCGATGAGTTAGGGCTGCGCGCGCAGCTGAGCGCCTCACGCGGTCAGGGCCTGGTCGCCCTTAGCGAAGCGGTGCAGGACGCCGCCCGTCAGGCTCAGGCCTGACGTTCCGCCTTCGCCATCATCTTTTTCAGTGCGTGAGACACCGCCACAAAGCCAAAAGAGGCGGTCACCATAGTGGCCGCACCAAATCCTGAGGCGCAATCCATCCTTTTTGGCCCTTCCGCCGTGCTTTTCATTGCACACACCGAGCCGTCCGCCTGCGGATACACCAGCGCTTCGGTCGAGAAAACACAGTCGACGCCCAGCTTGCCCTTGCTGTTTTTCACCACGTTAAAATCGCTTTTCAGACGTTCACGCAGCTTGGCCGCCAGAGGATCCTGAATGGTTTTAGCCAGATCGGCCACCTGGATCTGTGTGGGATCAATTTGTCCGCCTGCGCCACCGGTGGTCACCAGTGGCACCTTGTAACGACGACAGTACGCAATAAGCGCCGCTTTTGGACGCACGCTATCGATCGCGTCAATCACGTAGCTGTAGCCCTTACTCATATAGTCTGCGACATTATCCGCCGTCACAAAATCATCAATCACCGTGACCCGACATTCCGGGTTGATCAGGCGGATACGCTCTGCCATGACCTCAGATTTTGCCAGGCCGACGTTGTCACGCAGGGCATGGATTTGACGGTTGGTGTTGGTGACGCACACGTCATCCATATCAATCAGCGTGATTGCGCCAATACCGGTTCTCGCCAGCGCTTCTGCCGCCCACGAGCCCACACCACCAATGCCCACGACGCAGACATGCGCATCCGCAAACAGCTGCAGGGCTTTTTCACCATAGAGACGTGCCGTACCGCCAAAACGCTGGCGCCAGGCGTCGCTGATTACCACAGACATAAAACCTCAGATGTAAAAAGGGTGAGGTTTTTCCTCACCCTGAACAGTAATCCGTATTCCGCTCAGAATACCACAATCAGCCGCTGAATACGTTTCCGGCGCCAGGCGCTGTCTTCAGCACCCATACGCGGCCATAGTGGTTATACCAGCCCGCCCGGTGACCGGCATCCGGACCAATTCCCTGATAAATATCGAAGTGCTGGCCTTTAATCGCGCCACCAACGTCCAGAGCCACCATCAGACGTAGCTCGTACTGGCCGTTAAATTTACCGTTATTATCCAGCAGCGGCACTTCTGCCAGCAGCGTGGTCCCCGCAGGAATGATGGAACGATCCGATGCTACCGACGCACGGCCAATCAGCGGCACGGCGCTCGCCCCTTTCACCGGCGCAAAGTTTTGCGGTTTGAAGAAGACGAACGACGGGTTCTGCTCCAGCAGCTCGCGTACCTCAGCTTCACTGTGTTTTTCGCCCCACTCGCGGATCGCCTGCATCGACATATCTTCTTTTTTCACTTCGCCACGGTCGATCAGCACTTTACCAATGCTGCGATAGGCATGGCCGTTTTTACCGGCGTAGCTAAAGAAGTTCAGCGGAGAACCGTCACCAAAATCGATGTAGCCGCTGCCCTGAACGTCCATGATGAAGTTATCCATCAGGGAGTTGCTGTAAGCCAGGACGTAGTTTTCGCTAAGCGCACCGGCGTAGATCTCCGCACGGGACGGCAGGCGACCACGTTTTGGCGGCATACGATAAATAGGATACTGGAATTCGCCCTGACGCGTATGTCGCGCCTGGATAACCGGGGTGTAATAGCCGGTAAACTGCACGTTGCCGTAGTTGTCCGCCCCTTCCATCTGCCAGGCGTCGATACCAAACTGGCGCATATTGCGCGTATCGCCGCCCGCGCGCAGCCAGTCCTGCACCGCGTTATAGACGCTACTCTGGGCACCATACAGGCGCGGCGACGCATTGCGGATCTGGTAAACCTGCTCGGAGAAATCACCGGCGTTGATCGGTGCGCCGACAGCATCCGGCTGGTTAACTAAAGAGAAAGGCTGGGATAACTTCCCGTCTTTATACTGTTGACCGCGATCGGTCGGTTTAGAAGAACAGGCCGCAAGAATGGCTACCATTGCGCCCGTGATCAGATACTTTGCCCAACGTCCTTTCATTATATCTCGTCTTTAAGTTGCCCATTTCCGCGTGATGAAGATAACAAACCCACTGTTCTAATGAAACGGAATCACATGCCCTTTGGCAAATTCTGAGCAAAAAATAGTCCAAAGGTTTCAATGTCGTTCAATTTACATACAAAATTAATGAATTATGTGAAAAAGGGGTTGCATCACAAACCTAACCGAGTATAGTGCGCTTCCACGGACGCGGGGTGGAGCAGCCTGGTAGCTCGTCGGGCTCATAACCCGAAGGTCGTCGGTTCAAATCCGGCCCCCGCAACCAATTAAAATTTGATGAAGTATAAGCAGTACGGTGACGCGGGGTGGAGCAGCCTGGTAGCTCGTCGGGCTCATAACCCGAAGGTCGTCGGTTCAAATCCGGCCCCCGCAACCAATCAAATTTGATGAAGTAAAAGCAGTACGGTGCCGCGGGGTGGAGCAGCCTGGTAGCTCGTCGGGCTCATAACCCGAAGGTCGTCGGTTCAAATCCGGCCCCCGCAACCAATACTTCTAAAAACAATAAACACCCTTAAGGGTGTTTTTTTGTATCTGTCGTTTGTGAATTTGCCGGGGGTTAACCCGGCGTTGAGCATTATCCACGTCGTGCCAGCGTCGCCCCGTCAGAGAAATACGCTCGGATCCCTGCCAGAATCGACTCAGCCACTTCCTGCTGGAATTTGGCCGTCTTGAGCTTACGCTCCTCTTCCACGTTACTGATAAACGCCGTTTCAACCAGGATAGACGGAATATCCGGTGCCTTCAGCACCGCAAACCCGGCCTGCTCGACGCTGTTTTTGTGCAGCTTATTGACCCGCCCCAGCTTGCCCAGTACCGCTTTACCAAACTTCCGGCTGTCGGTAATGGTCAGCGATTGCACCATGTCGAACATGGTATGATCGACGTAGCGGTCGCCGCTTTTGCTCACACCACCGATGAGATCCGAGGCGTTCTGCGTGTCCGCGAGGTAACGCGCCGCGGTACTGGTTGCCCCTTTGGTTGAGAGCGCAAATACTGACGATCCACTCGGCTGACGGCTGGTAAAAGCATCAGCATGGATAGAGACGAAGAGATCCGCCCGCTGCTTCTGGGCTTTTGCCACGCGGACTTTCAACGGAATAAAAACGTCTTCGTTACGCGTCATGTAGGCGCGCATGTTGCCCTCTCTATCGATTAACGCCTTCAGACGGCGGGCAATCTGCAACACCACATCTTTTTCCCGCGTCCGGTATTTGCCTACCGCACCCGAGTCTTCTCCGCCGTGGCCAGGATCGAGCATGATCACAATCGGGCGATCGCGCCCTGCTTTTCCGGGCTGCGGACCACTCTGCGCAGGCGGAACCTGTTTCTCCAGATTGCCCTGGTTGTAGTCTTCCAGTAACGCCAGGAGCGGATCCTGAATGTCCGTTGCATTCGCCGGATAGAGATCCATCACCAGACGCTCTTTGAACGATGCCACAGGCGCAAGGGCGAACAGCTGCGGTTTCACGTTCTGCTTGAGTTCAAACACCATGCGCACGGTTTGCGGATCAAACTGCCCAACGCGCGCCGATTTGATAAACGGATCGTCACCGCGGATCTGCGCCGCCATCCCCTTCAGAACGGAGTTCAGGTTAACGCCTTCGAGATCCACCACCACACGCTCAGGGTTGCTCAGGGCAAATTGCTTATATTTCAGCACCCGATTGGATTCCACCGTCACACGCGTATAGGTTGACGACGGCCAGACGCGCACCGCCACCACCTGACTTGTGGCGGCAAGACCCACCTGGCTGACGCTGAGCAGCCACATCGCCCCTGCCCCTTTTAACAAACGGCGGCGGCTTATTGCTGAATTGGATCCCGACATGCTTCTCCCGAGCAAGAAATCTGATTGACAGACAAAACATCAAAATTGACCGAAAACTTTAACGAATGACGCATAAACTGTCATCTATAAAAGGGTAAACAATCATACGTTAACGCACGGATTACTTATTAATTTCTGTGGGTCGCAGAAAATTTAGGCTTGCACATGCGGCCAAGATCGAATAAAAATACATAAATTACGAATAAACATTCATTAAGGGTTGTGCCATGGTGAAGGAACGTAGAACCGAACTGGTCCAGGGATTCCGCCATTCTGTTCCCTATATCAACGCCCATCGGGGAAAAACGTTTGTCATCATGCTCGGCGGCGAAGCCATTGAGCATGAAAACTTTTCCAGCATCGTCAATGACATTGGCCTGCTGCACAGCCTCGGCATCCGCCTGGTGGTGGTGTATGGTGCGCGTCCGCAGATCGATGCGAACCTGGCCGCACACCATCACGAGCCGATTTATCACAAACATACCCGCGTTACGGATGCCAAAACCCTTGAGCTGGTGAAACAGGCAGCGGGTCTGCTGCAGCTTGATATCACCGCGCGTCTGTCCATGAGCCTGAACAACACGCCGCTTCAGGGGGCGCATATCAACGTCGTCAGCGGTAACTTCATCATCGCTCAGCCTCTTGGCGTGGACGACGGGGTGGACTATTGCCACAGCGGACGCATTCGTCGTATTGATGAGGAAGCCATTCATCGTCAACTGGACAGCGGTGCCATTGTGCTGATGGGGCCGGTGGCCGTTTCCGTAACCGGCGAGAGCTTTAACCTCACTTCAGAAGAGATTGCCACCCAGCTGGCGATCAAACTGAAGGCGGAGAAAATGATTGGGTTTTGCTCCTCACAGGGCGTCGTGAACGAAGAAGGGGTGATCGTGCCAGAGCTCTTCCCGAATGAGGCCCAGGCCCGCGTGGAAGCGCTGGAAGCCGAGGGAGATTACTACTCTGGTACCGTCCGGTTCCTGCGCGGTGCTGTGAAAGCCTGCCGCAGCGGCGTGCGTCGCAGCCATCTCATCAGCTATCAGGAAGACGGTGCCCTTCTGCAGGAGCTGTTCTCCCGCGACGGTATCGGCACCCAGATTGTAATGGAGAGTGCGGAGCAGATCCGCCGCGCCACCATTAACGATATCGGTGGCATTCTGGAGTTAATTCGCCCGCTGGAGCAGCAAGGGATCCTGGTACGCCGTTCCCGCGAACAGCTGGAAATGGAGATCGACAAATTTACGATTATCCAGCGCGATAATCTGACCATCGCCTGCGCCGCGCTCTATCCGTTCCCGGAGGAGAAGATCGGCGAAATGGCCTGCGTTGCCGTCCATCCAGACTACCGCAGCTCTTCACGCGGCGAGATGCTGCTTGAGCGCGTGGCGGCTCAGGCGCGCCAGATGGGCCTGAGCAAGCTGTTCGTTTTGACCACTCGCAGTATTCACTGGTTTCAGGAGCGCGGATTTACGCCCGTGGATATTGATTTGCTGCCTGAAAGTAAAAAAGAGATGTACAACTATCAACGCCGCTCAAAGGTGCTGATGGCCGACCTGGGATAACAGATCCTTCGCCGGGTGGCGTTGCGCCGACCCGGCCTCTCTTTCTCACCTCGTTCAGAGGGACTCAAATATCGCGCTCAGGCCGCTTCGCCGTTCTGTACGGGTGGCAATCGCCTGCACCAGCACACGCTCGTCGGTATAGAGCGACAAGCGCTGACGCGCGCGGGTGATGGCGGTGTAGATGAGCTCGCGGGTAATCACCGGTGAAAGCTGGGTGGGCAGGATCAACGCCGCATGGTTGAACTCCGAGCCCTGGGACTTGTGTACCGTCATCGCCCATGCTGTTTCATGTTCAGGCAAGCGACTGGGCTGCACAGACTTCACGCTTCCGTCCGGCATCAGGAACCAGACGCGCAGCCCCTGTCCACGGTCAAGCGCAATGCCAATATCGCCGTTAAACAACCCCAGCGCGCTATCGTTACGGGAGATCATCACTGGCCGACCTTCGTACCATCGTGAATGCGGCGTGCGGATGATTTTGCGCTTTTGCGCAAGCAGTTGCTCAAGCCTGTCGTTGAGGCCGCTGACACCAAAAGGCCCCTCTCTCAGCGCACACAGCAGCTGATATTCGCCAAACGCGGCAATGACCTGCTCAGGCGTATGTTGCTGCTGCACGCTCGTCAGGAAGTGCTGATAGCCCAGCAGGGCATCATCCAGCATCGCCTGATACTCTTCCCCGGTTTGCAGCGATTTCTTCTCAATATCACTGAAGCTGCCGTCAAAAACGGCACTGGTCGCATGCCGATCCCCTCTGTTCACGGCCGCCGCCAGTTGGCCAATGCCGGAATCACTCCCGAAACGGTAGCTTTTTTGCAGCAGACAGAGGCTGTCTCGCAGCGCCGCCGCGAGAGACTGACTTTCGGCTGCGAGCGAACATCCGGTGAGGCGGGCTAACTCCTCAGCACGTTCCGCGGTATACCCAAGACTCGCATACGTGCAGATATCGCCCAGCACGGCCCCGGCTTCCACCGAGGCAAGCTGGTCACGATCGCCAAGGAAAATTACGCGCGCGTGGGGAGGTAAGGCGTCAATCAGCCGCGACATCATCGTCAGGTCGATCATCGACGCTTCATCCACCACCAGCACGTCAAGATGCAGCGGGTTTCCGGCGTGGTAACGCAGGCGCTGGCTGCCCGGCTGGGCGCCCAGTAGCCGGTGCAGGGTGCTGGCTTCATTGGGGAAAAGCGCAAGCTGTTCCTGCGTGAGCGGCAGTTTTTGCAGCGCGCCACCTAACGACTCCGTCAGCCTGGCCGCCGCTTTGCCGGTGGGCGCCGCCAGGCGAATACGGCATTTTTGCTTACCCGACAGCTGAATCAGCGCCGCAAGCAGTTTTGCCACGGTGGTGGTTTTACCCGTGCCCGGTCCGCCCGAGATCACCGAGATCCGCCGCGTTAAGGCGACGGCCGCCGCCACTTTCTGCCAGTCTGTCGCCTCATCTGAGGTAAACAGGGCATCCAGCGTTTGCCGGAGCCGCGCTTCTTCACAGGGAAGCGGCGCATTTGTCTCGCTGAAAAAGCGCGCTACCGTCAGTTCATTACGCCACAGCCGGTTAAGGTACAACCGGTCGCCAATAAGGATCATGGGCGTCTGGGTATCGGCTCTGCTGACAGCAGGAGAGCTTAGCAAAACGCTCTGCCAGTCTACCGACTCGCCCAGCAGGGCAAAACAGGACTGAAGAGCCGCAGGCATTTTCTCATCAATGGTCAGGCGCGAAAGCGGCAGGCAGACATGCCCTTCCCCCGCGTCGTTGCTCAGGATAGCGGCAGCCAGCATTACGGCCGGCTGCTCGCCAGCCACCATGATGGCGAACTGCACATCAAGATGGCGCAGTAAACGCTGTTCTACGGCTTCCAGCAGTAATTCCTGCATCGTCATGCCAACTCCTCCGTGCCTGCGGCAAATAAACTGTCCATTTTCTCAATCAGTGCCGCGTCCGGGCGCGTACTAAAAATACCAGACTGCGGATCGGCGGCATCCACCCCGCGCAGGAAGAGGTAAATCACCCCGCCAAAATGGTCTTCGTAGCGGTAATTTGCAATGCGATGACGCAGATAGCGATGCAGCGCCAGGGTATACAGCTGGTACTGCAGATCGTAACGATGCATCTGCATGGCAGAGGCCATCGCCTGCTGGGTATAGGCTTCGCTGTTTTCACCCAACCAGTTCGATTTGTAATCCAACAGGTAGTAACGCCCTTCATGGCGGAACACCAGATCGATAAAGCCCTTCAGCATCCCCTGAACCTGACGGAAGTTAAGTGGCGGGCAACCGGCTGATAGCGGGTCGTGCTCGCGGATCAGCGCATCCAGCGCCTCGGCTCTTAGCGGGCTGGCGATGGGGAGATAAAACTCCATCTCCACCTGCTTATCTCTGGCGGTCAGCTGGCTGAGCGAAATACCCTGTGTCGTGAGCGGGGCGTGAAGGATAGCGGTGATCCATTCGCTGAGCACCGGCTGCCATTGCGCGTCGTAGCCGCCGCTTTGCAACATTTTCAGCACCCACTCCTCAGAGACAGGTTGCGTGAAATCCAGCTCTTCAAACAGGCTGTGTAAAAATGTGCCCGGTGACGCGCCGCGCGGAAATTGATGAGGGGTCAGCACCGGTTCATCCGGCACACTGCCGGTACCTGCGGCATCCACGTCAAGCTTAGGCATCAGATCCTGCGCAATGCTCTGCCCGTGCTGCTGTAAACCGGAATAGCTGGTCACGCGCCAGTCGTCTGCAACGGTTCGCGTAATCTGCCGGACCTGCAGGTCGGTTGTCTGCTGTTCTGGCAGCTGCCAGCGACTGTTATCGGGTTGCGACGGGATATGCAGGGCAATATGTTCCCCGCACAGTCTTTCAATACACTGACGCAGCCCGGCAGCATCTTTTGGCTCACCAAGCTGAATCAGCCTGCCCAGCGCGCTGAGATGAAAATCGGTCTCGCCTGCCTTTTCGCCACGGCGGCGAAATAGCGGAGCGATACCCAGACTGCAGTGCCAGACCGAGCGGGTCAGGGCCACATAGAGCAAGCGTAAATCTTCCGCCAGGCGCTCGGCCTCGGCCAGTTCTACGCTGGACTCTGCTTTGCTGAGATCAAGCACCGCTTCGAACGACTCGCGATCGTGATAAAAAGCCTGATCCTGCACCCGATAATTGGCGATAAAAGGCAGCCAGACCAGCGGATACTCCAGGCCTTTCGACTTGTGAATGGTGACGATTTGCACCAGGTGTTTATCACTCTCAAGACGCATCTGCTGGCTCGACGAGTTACTGTTCGGATCGGCAATTTGCTGCGCCAGCCAGCGCACCAGGGCATGCTCGCTCTCCAGCTGCGTGCCCGCCTCCTGCAACAGTTCGCTGATATGCAAAATATCGGTCAGACGGCGCTCGCCGCCCGCTGTGGCGAGCATATTCTCGGCAATGTGGCGCTGCCTCATCAGTTCACGCAGCATCGCCATCACGCCGCGTTTTTGCCAGCGCTCGCGGTACTGCACAAACTCTTCGACCACCGCATCCCAGGCGGCTTCGTCGCAATTTAGCGCATCAATATCGCGCGCGTTCAGTCCCAGCATGCTGCTTGCCAGCGCGCTGCGAAGGGTGCTTTCCCGCTCCGGCGCCAGCACGGCCTGCAGCAGCCACAGCATCTCCTGCGCTTCCAGCGTTTCAAAGACGCTATCGCGGTTAGAGAGATACACGGACGGGATGTTCAGTGACGTCAGGGCATCACGGATAAGCGCCGCCTCCTGACGGCTGCGCACCAGCACCGTAATATCGGATGCTTTTACCGGGGCTGATGTGTCCCCCTTCCACAGCAACGCCTCACCGCGCGTACCTGCGCTGAGCCAGTCCCGGATCTGCGCGGCGCAGTGCTGAGCCATCGCATGTTGATAGTCCGTAACGCCGCACCCCTCGCCGTCCAGCAGCCAGAAATTCATGGCGGGCTGGTTCACGCCGTTGAATTCAAAGCGCAACGAAGCATTTCTGGCGGCGAACTTTACCGGCTGGAAGGGAATCTCCCTGAACATAAACGCCGAATCCATGCGGCTGAAGAGCGCATTGACGCTCTCCACCATCCCCGGCGAGGAGCGCCAGTTGGTGTCCAGGGTGTAGTGCGCCTCAACCTCGCTGCGGGCTTTCATGTAAGTGAAAATATCCGCGCCACGGAAGGCATAAATGGCCTGTTTTGGATCGCCAATGAGCAACAGTGCCGTGTTGGGCTGCTGTCGCCAGATGCGGCGGAAAATGCGGTACTGCTGGGGATCGGTATCCTGAAATTCGTCAATCATCGCCACCGGAAAGCGCGTGCGGATGGCGGCGGCAAGCGCCTCGCCATTTTCACTGCACAACGCCGCGTCCAGGCGACTTAGCATATCGTCAAAGCCCAGCTCACCCCGGCGGCGTTTCTCACGCGACACCGCTTCACGGATCTCCGCCATGGCGCGGGTGATCATCAGGTCGTAAAGGGTTAATGGCTCTGCCAGCAGGGTTTCGATCTCAACAAACAGCGGGTGCTCCGGAACAATGCCATCGGCTTTGGTTCGCTCAACCAGAAAACGCCGGGAAAATTTTTCCAGCGCATCCGGGAGCTGGTAACCGCGCGTCTCTTCCTGCGCCCAGGCAGTGATCTTATCGATCCATTTCCCCTGATTGCCACGGTTAAACTTGCGCCTGTCGATCCCGGAGTTTTCGATAATGGCGTCGATCTCGCCGACAGACTCAATCCATTTTTGCTTAACGGCTGCAATCTTCGCGACGATTTTTTCATGGCGCGAGGCCAGCGTTTCATCCGCAGGCGGTGGAGATTTAATGACCGGGGCCTCCCCCTGCAGATAGCGCTCAATGGCGCGCAGAAGCTCCTCAGGGCCTTTCCACAACGCATGTACCGCTTCCGCGATCTCCCGCTGTAACGGATAGCAGTGGCGACGCCAGAAATCAGCACAGGCCTGGTAGCGAAGCTCAGACTCATCTTCAATAAGCTGCAGTTCAAACAGCATGCCGGATTCAAACGCATTCAGGCTCAGCATGCGCTGGCAAAAACCGTGGATGGTGAAGACAGAGGCCTCGTCCATTTGCCGTTCAGCCAGAAGCAGCCACTGTGCAGCCTGCTGTTTATCGGCAATCTCTTCCAGCAGGCTCGCGTAGAGAGGGTTATCCGTGCTTTCGCGCAGACAGGCGATACGCAGTTCATGAATATTGGCACGGATACGGCCGCGCAACTCAGCGGTGGCGGCCTCGGTGAAGGTCACCACCAGCAGTTCCTCCACGCTTAACGGACGCGGAAAAGCGGCCTGGCCGCCAAGCCCCAGCAACAGACGCAGATAAAGCGCGGCAATGGTGAAGGTTTTTCCCGTTCCCGCTGAGGCTTCAATCAATCGTTCACCCTGCAGAGGTAAACGTAAGGGATCAAGGGACTCAGCGGTGTCGGTCATTCTTTCTTACTCCAGGGCATAGATTGCTGCAGGGCGCTGACGCTCTTCCAGATTTTCCAGCCTTTCGGGTTAACGTAGTCCGTTTTTCCGTTCTGGCTACCAGAAACCTGAGACAGAATGGCTATTCCCTGCGGTTTAACCACCGCCTGATGGAAGAAGTCGGCAACCTTCTGAGGCGTCAGCTGTTTTATCTCGGCCACTACTTTATCACGCGAATCAAATTTCAGATTACCGCGATCGAAATCTTTGCTCAGCTGGGATGCTTCTTCACCCAGCGTCTGAGGCGGCTGCATCACCTGCGCGATGACGGCCTGCTGGATTTGGGCAAACTCATCCGGCTTCATGGCTCGCAGTTTAGCTTCCGCTTGCGGGAAGAAAGCCTGGTAACGCTGCCAGAGATAAGCGGGCTGTTTATCGCTGCTCTGCAGCAGGAAACCCAGCCCCCACTGGCGGCCAACGTTCATGGAGAAGGCAAAGACCGCATAGCCAAGCTGCTCTTCAGTGCGCAGCTGATTGTAGAACCACGGCTGTATAATTTGTCCCAGAACGGCACTCTGCGCAGAGCTGGCAAATTCATCATAGCCCGTAGGAACAAACACGGCGGCCAGCGCGGAATCCGTGCTGTTACCTGCTTTTTCAAAAATCACATTCTGTTTTTTCTCAACCAGCACGTCCTGGTTACGGCACCACTCGTCGCCTTTTGAACCGAGCTGCTGACGTACGTTCTCCGCCAGCGTTTTGGCCTGGTCCTCGCTCATGTTGCCGACGATAAGAAACTCCGGACGTGTGTTAGTTTTCAGCGAGTCGCGGTAGGCCAGCACCTCTTTTAATGTGATGGATGGCAGCAGCGCCCGGCGATCTTCACGCTGGAAATAAGGGATTTGCGACAGCATCTGCGCCGGCATAATCGCCTGATCGTACGCCTTGCCTTTCTCAGCGGAATCCATCATCTGCGCATACCAGGACTTCGCCTGCTCAAACTGCTCTTCCGTTGGCGTGTAGCTGAAATAGCCCTCCAGCAACGCCTGGAACAGCTGAGGCAAACGCTGGGTATAGCCGTTTGCATTGACCATCAGTCCGTTATTGGCGTTGGTAGAGAAGCTGATCCCACCTACGGCGGCCTGGTTGCTGAGCTGGTCAAGTGCGATACCGGCCAGATAGTCATTGAGCGCAAACATCACCTGATTTTTGGCGCTATCCATCGCTTTCGGGTTGCGAAGAACAACGCTGACATCGGCTTTTGGCTCGCTGGCGAAGTAGTGGCTTGGGGTGTACACCACGCGCAACGTCGGCTCATCAACAATAAGCTGCGGGTGTGGGTACGCTTTCGCGGTTTTAATCAGGGAGAAATCATCCGGGATGTAGGGATTCAGTTCCGGCAGCTTCAACGCGATCTCGCTGGCCTTTTTCTGCCAGTTTGCGAACGTTTGCTCACTGATTTTATCCACCTGGTAAGGGGCATCCACGAAATAGGCCGTTTTGTTATGCGGCTCGTTCGGGCTGATGTACCAGATGCGGGCATTCTGTGGGGTCATCATTGCCAGGCGCGCTTTTATCGCCTCAGCGTCATACTGGTCGGCAATGTTGACCGCGTCCAGGGTATGTTCAACCGGCACGCGGATCATGGTATCCGCCAGCCACTCAACATAGTCCATGTCGCGGGTAATGGACGGATAGCGGAAATCGAGATCCAGCACGTGTGCCAGTTCGTCAAAGTAGCGTTTATCGACGCCTTTATCGCGCAGCAACGAGAGATAGCTGAAGATAGCCGCGACCACCTCATCACGGTGCGCCAGCCCTTTGTCGGTCAGGGTGGCGGAAATCGCCAGCACACCGCTGTTGCCGTTAACCACTGGATCGGAGTCGGCACGGATCCCTTCCACCAGCCCCTGCTTTTGCAGCCAGTCAGAAAGCGTTCCCGGGCTGCGGTTACCAATAAGATAGGTGACCAGTTCATCCGTTTTACTGCGGAACTGTGCGGTGTTGTTATCAATGCGGAACTCAACGCGTAACACCTTGCGCGGCAGTGCGGGCACGTAGTGGATCACGATCCCTTTCTGCGCGTCGGTGACTACCGGTACGTTTATCTGCGGCAGGTCAATGTTTTTATTTGGTACCCGTCCAAAGGTCTGCGCCGCCATGGCAGCCAGTTCTGGCAACGGTTTGTTGCTGTAGATAACCGCTTTCATCAGGTTTGCGGAGTAGTATTTGTCGCGAAACGCATGCAGCGCATCAAGCACCGGGCTGTTTGGTTTGTCACTCAGCGTCTCGAGGTTACCCCCGGAAAAACGGGATCCAGGGTGCGCCGGGTTGATGGTTTCGGCGCTCACCTGCGCCATGCGCATACCGTCTCGCGTACGGGCCAGGGTCAATTCAGCATTGACGGCATTACGTTCACGGTCAGCGTATTTTTTATCCAGCAGCGGTGCGGCAATGGCATCGGCGAGACGATCCACCGCCCCTTCCAGCGCATCATTTTCGACTTCCAGATAAAACGCCGTCCGATACGGTGCCGTACTGGCGTTGTGGCTGCCGCCATGCATTTTCAGAAATTCGGAGAGGCTATCCGGCTGGGGGTATTTTTTGGACCCCATCAGCGTCATATGTTCCAGATAGTGCGCAAGACCCGGGTGCGCTTCGGGATCTTCCAGCGACCCAACGGGTACCACAAGCGCCGAGAGGGATTTCACCGCCTGCGGATCGGAAACCAGCAGCACGGTCATCCCGTTATCAAGGCGGACAGCCTGATACTGACGGGTATCTTTTTCGCTCTTACGGATAGTTTCCTGAACGGGTTGCCAACCGGAGTCTGCCTGAGTGACGGGAGCCCAAAGGGCGACAAACAAAACAAACGCTTTGAACAAGGTGCTGCCTGGCATTAACGACCTCTTTATCACGGCTACATCATTAACAAACTTCGTGCTGGACACGCCAGCATCTCTTTCTTTCTGTACATCAGTCCGTGATAGCAGGTGCATCATAAATGAACACCCTTTACTGCGCAATTTTTATACAGCGCTCAGGACTGATTAAATTTGAACAACGGTAACAGGTAACGTTGTGCCTCTTCCGTGATGGTCTCAAAGTATTCTGGCTCAAGCGTTCGCCATAACCGTTGATACCAGACATCATCGCCTTCACCACGGACCATCATGTTACCTTCCCAGGCCTGAACAAATTTACTCCGCGCTTTCTGCAGTGAAGCGTCATCCGTTAACATCGCATCATTCTGCGCGTCATAACAGGCTTTTATCCACGCCCCGCCACTTTCAGGCAGCAGCAGCAGCGGCTTGTTCATCCCCTGACGGTAACCTTCAATGTACAAGGATAAGTAATGTAACGCCTGCTCCGGCTCCATTGGCGGGAAACGCCACTCGCCCTCCTTGCGTACAAACATCCGGCTTTCACCCTGGTTACCGCCAGCACTGTAGACAAGATGTTCGAGCCAGAGTTGCAAACCCTGTGAAACGCTCAGCATGGAAGGCCGCCAGCGCAGCAGCCCGTCCGGTTGAACCTGCGTCAGCCAGCCCGTCAGCTGGATACCGTTGCAGTTGAGGTCGATTTCAAGGCTTGTTCCCGGCTGTCGGCATTCGATAACACGCTCGGCAAGCGCCTTCATCTCTGTGCACTGCGCCTCCCAGACGATCTCCCCAAACGCACCATACGGTAATTGCCCCGCAGCGCGATAGCGGCGGAACAGTTTGTCAGCATCTTCCTGCTCCACCAGCGCATTCAGCAGCTGGAGGTTTAACTGATAACGTTCCAGCCCTTCCAGCGTAAACGGTTCTGCGTCAGGAATTTCGCTCTCTTCCGAGCGGAAATTTACCTGCAACCGCTGCTGGAAGAAGGCGCGTACCGGGTGCGCCCAAAACCGTTGCAGCTGTTCGAAGGTCAGGGTTTCAATGGGCCGCGCGTCGAGCTCCTGAATGAAATCGCTGTGCGCCCTCCCCTCTTTCTTCGCCGCGGGGAGCCACTCCTGGGCATAGCTCTGCAATTCGCTGGCGACGTAGTTTATCGGGTCAAACGGCATACGGCTGTGACAACAGGTGATATGCGCTTTCACCCGCTGGTCGCTCTCATCGCAGTTACGTTCTTCATCCCCCGGCAGGTAGTGGCTCTGTCCGATATAGTCCACCAGTTCCTGCACCAGAACAGAGGGAAAACGCTCGCTGTTGTCCTGAATCGACCGACCGATATAGCTGATGTAAAGCTTGTTCTGCGCGGAAATAAGCGCCTCAAGGAAGAGGTAGCGGTCATCATCACGACGGCTACGGTCGCCCCGCTTCGGTGCCGGGCTCATGAGATCAAAGCCCAGCGGCGGCAGGGCTCGCGGATAAACACCGTCATTCATACCAAGCAGACACACCACTTTGAAGGGAATGGAACGCATGGGCATCAGCGTGCAGATATTGATCGGCCCGGCAAGGAAGCGCTGGCTGATACGCTCCTGATCGAGGCGCAGGGTCAATTCGTCCCGCAGAAGCGAAAGCGGGATCGCTTCGTTATAGTGGGAGTTCAACCCCTCATCGACTATCGCCTGCCACTGTGTTTCAATCAGCGCCATTGCGGCTTCCGTGTCACTGTCCGGCAGGAAGAAATCATTGAGCAGTTCCCGGCAAACCGGCAGCCACTCCCCCAGCGGACGCGGCTGCATTAGCGCACGTCGCCAGCGGTTAAGCTGCATCAGCAGCGAGGCTAAATGCCCGACAAGCTCCGCGATGAGCCCGCTGGATTCATCATAAGGCAGGACCTCGTTCCACTCGCCCTGGCTGCTTTCCATTGCATACCCCAGCAGCATACGCGTCAGACCAAACTGCCAGGTGTGCTGCCCGGTAGGGGGAAGCTCAAACTCCTGTACGTTGTCGTCATCGATCCCCCAACGTACGCCAGACTCGTTTACCCACTGACGAAGGTAGCGTAACCCCTCTTCGTTAATGTTAAAACGAGCGGCCAGCACGGGGACATCGAGCAATGCCAGGACATCTTCGGAAATGAAGCGGCTGTCGGGCAGTGACAGCAGGGTAACGAATGCCTGCAAGGCCGGGTGAGACTGGCGAGCCCGACGGTCAGAGATGGCATAAGGCAGGTAGCGCTCTCCCGTCGCACTGCCGAAAACGGCCTGAATAAAGGGGCTGTAGCTGTCGATATCCGCCACCATCACCACGATATCACGCGGTGTCAGGTCAGGATCGTCCTGTAGCATGGCGAGCAACTGATCGTGCAGGACTTCGACTTCACGCTGCGCACTGTGGCAAACATGCACCGTGATACTGCGATCTTCGGGATCCAGTCTCCGCTTCGTGTCGCTGCGTTCAAATTCTTCTGCCGTCACGCCCATCACCGCGCGATTTTCCAGATCCAGAATATCGGACTGGATATTGTGCAGCAGGCTGTCCGGCGTGATTTCAACAAACGCATCCACGTCGCCTTCGCCTGACGAGGTGATATCAGAGAGCATATGAATGTAGTCCCGGCCCAGCTTGCCCCATGAGGCAAGCAGCGGGTTTGGCAGGTTCTGAATGCCCTGCTCATCAAAAAGCTGCGCGGCAGAGGCGCTGTCTTTAAACAAGGGCACCGTGCGTTCTTCAAAGAGACGTCGCCGCTGGCGCGTCACAAGCCGCGAAAGCCACCGGTCATCCTGAATGTCGCCCCAGTAATGGCGGCAAGGGTTAGTAAACAGAATATGGATGTCGGTGTGTTTTCCGAGCGCTTTCAGCGCATCCAGATAGACGGGTGGCAAGGCGGAAATACCGCAGATAAATACGCGGGAGGGCAGCCGGGCCGGTCGGTCAGTGCTATTTTCCAGTATGGAGATGAAGCGTTGGTAGAGGTTCGCACGGTGCCACTTGGGTTGACCCAGCTTTTCGGTATGCTCCACCAGCGCTTTCCACAGCGGCGCCTGCCAGACCTGCGCCTCCGGCAGACCTTCCACTAACTCACCCGCCTCCCAGCGAGTCAGCCATTCCGGACGATACACTAAATACTGGTCATAGAGATCCGAGGTACGTGATGCCAGCTGGAACAGCTTGCGTTTGTCGGTATCGTCATGCAGGTAGTGGCGCAGCATGGCAAACTCATCATGCGTGAGCATATCTGGCAAAAGCGCCATCAGCTTCCAGCTCATGCTCTGTTTGTTAAACGCGCTCTGCTCCGGGATGTCAGGCAACACGCGGACAAACATCTCCCAGATAAAGCTCGCGGGAAGCGGAAAATCGATATTCGCCGCGATGCCAAATTTACGGGAAAGCGACATCTGCAGCCATTGTGCCATACCGGTGCTCTGCACCAGCACCATTTCAGGCTCAAACGGATCGTCGAGCCGCTCACGCTCAACGATAAATTCCATCAGCGCTTCCAGCACATCCAGACGATTTGAGTGGTAGACCCTTAACATAGACGCTCCCGACTACTGGCTAACCGGGCAATGCAGACGCGTCATCTCACCGCGTCGACCCAGAGGAGAAATAAGTGTAACCGTGATGCTGACACATCCAGACTGCGTTGTCTGCATCCGGTTTATCTGCCAGCCTGCTGGCAGCGCACCAGCATCCATCTGCGACTGCGTCCAGGCGATGTGCCAGAGCTGACGATACTGGCTAAACAGGGCAAAGCGGGAAGCCAGCGCCCGGTGATAGCCGGACAGCGCCGTTACGATCGCCACCAGCAGCAGCATCGCCAGCAACACATCGACCATGCTGAACCCCTTTTCATTCTTTACGGCAACCGACATAACGCACGCTCCTTTAGCGGGCAAAAATCACTCCAGCCATGAGGTAAAAAGCGTATGTGCCCGTTGACAATCTCCCCGCCACGCCAGAGCAACAGCTCTCCATCTCCAGCGATGAGTAACACCTGCGACTCATTCAGTACACGCAAACAAACACGTTGCGTTTGTCTCTGTTTGCACTGTACATGAGGCTGCAACGACCAGTGCTGAACGCGCCCCCACTCCAGCGCAGAATGCGTGGCTGCCTGCTGCTGGATGGCGCGGCTCTCGTCGCCAACCAGCATGGTAAATGTTATGAGTTGCTGGTTAAGGCCGGTCAGGATCAGTGTGCCTAACACCAGTAACAGCAGAACCAGCGTCAGTGAGGCAATCCCATTCTGGCGGCTCACAAGTTAAACCCCGTAACGCCATAGCGAGCCTGGTAAGGGGCAGCGTGCTTATCATTCACCCCGCTGGCGGTCAACTCGAGATAGAATGCTGGCGCAAATCCCGGGTGCTCATGTTTACGTACCACAAATGTGTGGATCATAAGCCGGGCCGGGTCGGTAAGTTTCTCCCATCCTTTTCCTTCACACCCCGTCGCGCCACGCAGGGTTTCCAGCGCGCCTGATTCCAGACGAAACCCCGTACTTTCGTTATCCGATGCTGAGGTGTCCCAGGTGCCGTTACTGTTTGCATCCCACCGGACAATCACACAGCTTCCCTCTCTGCCGATGGTCAGGCTCTGCCCCTGACAATTACCCGCGCAATACCCCGCGCGCTGTAACTGCTTGCCAATGGCGAACAGGCGTTGCCAGATCTCTTCTTCACGCTCCTGCGCCCTGGATTGCAGCAAAACTGCCCGTTGCAGCTCCGGTAAAAAACGCGACGTGCTGAGTAACAGAATGCTGCTGATCGCCATTGCAACCAGCACCTCTGTGAGTGAGAAGCCGTGCTGGTTCATCGGCATGCATTTTCCCCTGTAACAGTGCACATCCTGATACGCCCTCCGTTTGAGACGACAATCATCCATTCTCCTGCCCTGCTCTGTATCCGTATCCGCCCTGCCCACGCCGTGTCCCTTAATCCGTAGAATCCTAATGAAGGCGTAACCTCCCTTAGCACGACGTCAGGCCACAACGGTCTGAGCACATACGGGCTGTTGTTCTCACAGCCCTGCACCGCAGAGCTCATCAAACAGGCACCTCTGTCGTCCTGCTGAAGCGTGATCAGGTGGTCACGGTTGTGACGATTGGCATCGTTTCGCAGAAACACCAGATAGTCGCGGACCTGACAGGCGACCTGCCACAACCTCTGCCGCTGTTGCCAGTTGTCCCAGCCGGCGAGCCCTGTCGCGCTGAGGATAATAACCAGCGAAATGGCAACCAGAGTTTCGATAAGCGTAAAGCCATGCTCTTTTTTCATGCCGGGAGTGTGGCGAAACGCCGTGAACATGACGAGCCACGATTCGGGGTTTTACGAGGCGTTATCCAGAGAATGTTATCCGTTGCAGCGCGTTGCACGCCGACTGGATAACGCCTCGGGGAACAGAGTACAGACGAAAAAAAACCGGCGCGTAAATGCGCCGGTTATGTAACGATTTGCCGTATCAGATTGCGACAGGCGCTTTGATGCCAGGATGCGGGTCGTATCCCTCAATCTCGAAGTCGTCAAAGCGGTAATCGAAGATCGATTCCGGTTTACGTTTGATAATCAGCTTCGGCAGTGCACGCGGCTCACGGGTCAGCTGGAGATGCGTCTGTTCCATGTGGTTACTGTACAGGTGCGTATCCCCACCGGTCCAGACAAAATCTCCCACTTCCAGATCGCACTGCTGGGCCATCATATGTACTAACAGCGCATAGCTGGCGATGTTAAACGGCAGGCCGAGGAAGACATCGCAAGAGCGCTGGTAAAGCTGGCAGGAGAGTTTGCCATCAGCCACATAGAACTGGAAGAACGCATGGCACGGTGCCAGCGCCATTTTATCCAGCTCACCCACGTTCCAGGCAGAAACGATAATACGGCGCGAGTCCGGGTCGTTTTTCAGCTGGTTCATCACGGTGGTGATCTGGTCAATATGGCGGCCATCAGGCGTTGGCCACGCACGCCACTGCTTGCCGTACACCGGGCCCAGATTGCCGTTTTCATCTGCCCATTCGTCCCAGATAGAGACATTGTTTTCGTGCAGATAGGCAACGTTGGTATCGCCTTGCAGGAACCAGAGCAGTTCATGAATGATCGAGCGCAGGTGGCAGCGCTTTGTCGTCACCAGGGGGAAGCCTTCTTGCAGGTTGAAGCGCATCTGGTGGCCAAAAATGGAGAGCGTGCCGGTTCCGGTACGGTCATTTTTCGGCGTGCCCTCGTCGAGCACTTTTTTCATCAATTCAAGATACTGTTTCATGGTTCCTCAGGAAAGTTGTTGCTGTGGACGACGACGATACGCCCAAATCATCATAATGGCACCCGCCACGATCATCGGAATGGAGAGGATTTGCCCCATGCTGATGTACTGTACCCACTCGCCGGTGAACTGCGCATCCGGCTGGCGGAAGAACTCAACGATGATACGGAACGCACCGTAGCCAATCAGGAACAGGCCGGAGACAGCCCCCATCGGGCGCGGTTTGCGGATAAACAGATTCAGGATGATAAACAGCACCACGCCTTCCAGCGCCAGTTCATAGAGCTGAGACATGTGACGCGGCAGAACGCCGTACGTATCAAAAATGGATTGCCATTCAGGATGAGACGGCAGCAGCGCCAGGTCTTCCGCGCGCGAGCCCGGGAACAGCATAGTAAAGGAAACGCTCGGGTCGACACGTCCCCACAGCTCGCCGTTGATAAAGTTGCCCAGACGACCAGCCCCCAGACCAAACGGAATCAATGGCGCGATAAAATCCGATACCTGGAAGAAGTTGCGTTTGGTGCGTTTGGCAAAAATCACCATCACCAGAATCACACCAATCAGGCCGCCATGGAAGGACATCCCCCCGTCCCAGACGCGGAACAGATAGAGCGGATCGTTGAGGAATACCGGGAGGTTATAGAACAAGACATAGCCAATACGCCCACCAAGGAACACACCGAGGAAGCCCGCGTAAAGCAGGTTTTCGACTTCGTTTTTGGTCCAGCCACTGCCAGGACGACTGGCGCGACGGCCAGCAAGCCACATAGCAAAAATGAAGCCCACCAGGTACATCAGACCGTACCAGTGAAGCGAAACGGGTCCTACTGAGAAAATGACCGGATCAAATTCCGGAAAATGCAGATAACCACTGTTCATCTGTCACCACAAGATGTTGTTATTCCGCTGAAAGTGGACAGCGGTAGAGATGCGCCCCGGCGGTCAGCAGAGGCTCCAAAGTTGCGAATCATAGCACAAGGCGGACGCGGAGGATGCGCCAGAGATGTAAAAGATGTGTATAGAGGATGGTATGGGATGTTGCCCTCCCCCACGGGGCTGAGGGATCCCCACAGAAAAATTACGCACGGACGGCTCCCTCTCCTCCTGGGAGAGCGCTGGGGTGAGGGGGAACACACTGCTCTGGTGGTCATTCTGAGAGCAGCGTTATTACTTCTGTTTATGAATCATTGTGGATCCCTCAGCCTACAGGTAGAGAGATAAAAACTTCAGCGGCCACCGCGGATCAGGCCGCCCATGCCACGTCGCTCCATAAACGCGGCGACCTGATGACGCACTTCTGTTGCCAGCTGCGCTTCAAGACTGCGCTCGGCCAGCTCGCGGGCATCCTCGATGTCAATATGGCGCAGCAGGTACTTCACACGTGCGACAGCGCGGCCGTTCATCGACAGATGGCGATACCCCAGGCCGATGAGGATCGCAACGCACATTGAATCCCCGGCCATTTCGCCACACAGCCGCAAATCGATACCGTATTGCTCCGCTTCACGGGCAATCATCGCCAGCGCCCGAATGATGGCCGGATGCAGGCTATCATAAATACTGGCAACACGCGTGTTGTTACGATCGACGGCCAGAATATACTGCGTCAGATCGTTGGTCCCGACAGAGATAAAATCGACCCGGTTCGCCAGTTGCGGCAGCATGAAGACCATGGATGGCACTTCGAGCATTACCCCGATCCGCGGTTTGGGGATCGCGTAACCGATCATCTCTTCGACTTCACGGCCTGCACGTTCGATCAACCGTCGCGCTTCGTCGATCTCATCAATGCTGGTGACCATAGGCAGTAAAATGCTGAGGTTCCCGGTCGCCGCATTCGCGCGCAGCATGGCGCGCACCTGGATCAGGAAGATCTCAGGCTGATCCAGCGTAATGCGGATCCCTCGCCAGCCCAGGCACGGGTTTTCTTCACTGATTGGCATATACGGCAGCTGTTTATCCGCCCCAACGTCCAGGGTACGCAGGGTAACCGGTTTGTCGTTAAACATCTGCAACATGCCCTGATACTGTGCGACCTGCTCCTCTTCTGAGGGAAAGCCGCTTTGCAGCATGAACGGGATTTCAGTGCGATATAAGCCGATGCCATCAATGCGGCTGCCGAGCTTCTCTTCATGCTCGGGGCTTAACCCTGCGTTGAGCATAACTTTGATGCGCTCGCCGCTTTTGAGCTGTGCAGGCAGGTCGACGTCATCTTCCGCCAGCTTGCTTAATTCATTCTCTTCACTGATAAGGCGCTGGTATTCCTGGAGCAGGACCGGCTCAGGATCGACCAGGAGCTCACCGCGATAGCCATCCACCACCAGCGTGCGTCGGTGCAGCACCGAGGGCTGAATATCTGCCCCCATAACGGTGGGGATACCCAGGGCACGAACCATAATAGCCGCATGGGAGTTAGCTGCGCCATCGCGCACCACCACACCTGCCAGCCTGTCCTGCGGGAGCTCCGCCAGCGTCGTCGCAGACAGTTCATCGGCAACCAGCACAAAGCGTTTTGGCCAGGCATTCGGCCCCTGGATCGTGTCATCAAGGTGGAACAGCAGACGCTGACCGAGTGTACGTAGATCTCCCGCGCGCTCTTTCAGGTAACCGTCTGTCAGTGCGGCAAATTGCTCCGCAAATTTTTCGATGACCTTTTTAACGGCCCATTCCGCTACGGCACCTTTATCAACCTCGGCAAAAAGCTCACGGCGCAGACGTGCATCGGAGAGCAGGTGCGAATAGAGGTCAAAAATGGCCGCCGTCTCTTTTTGCGCCCCGGCGGCAAAGCGTTTGCTGTAACGCCGAAATTCGTTTGCTGCCTCTTCCAGCGCCGCCGTGAGGCGCTCGCGCTCAAGCGCTTCATCCAGCGTTGAGGCTTCGTACACCTGTTCCATCAGCGGCAGGGTGGCATCCATCCAGCCTTCAGCAATCGCCACGCCAGGCGAGGCCGGCAGCGCACGAATACGCGTGTGACGGTACTGCCCAAACAGGGCGGCAAGCTGAGACTGAGAGAGGATCGCAGCCATCTGCGTGGCTAGCGTCACGAGGAAAGACTCTTCGCTTTCGTCATACTGACGCAGTTCGCGCTGCTGAACGACCAGTACGCCAAGCAGTTGACGACGCTGGATGATCGGTACGCCCAGGAAGGCGCGGAAACGCTCTTCTTTTACGGAGGGAATGTATTTAAAGCTGGGGTGCTTTTGCGCGTCGGCAAGGTTGATGGGTTCAGCCAGTCGCCCCACCAGGCCTACGATACCTTCATCAAAGGCGAGCGTAACGGTACGACCACGTGGTTTTTTTAAACCACGGGTCGCCATCAGGTAGTAGCAACGTCGGTCATGATCGGCCAGATACACCGAACAGACTTCAGTTTCCATCGCAAGACAGATGTCAGTGACCAGAATATTCAGCGCCTCGTTCAGACGAGGCGCACTGGCCACTTTCTCGACTATTTCTCGCAAGCGGGTGAGCATGATTTGCGTAGCTTAACCTCTTTTACGTCGCCAGGCAGGTGCGCTCTGCGGCTTAGGCGGGATCTCCTGAAGCTGCATGACAACACTTGCGAACTCTTTCATCACCCTACGGTAAACATCGCGTTTAAATGACACGACCTGACGAACAGGATACCAGTAACTCACCCAGCGCCAGCCATCAAACTCCGGCGTACTGCTGGTTTGCATATTGATATCTGAATCGTTGCCCACCAATTGCAACAGAAACCACTTCTGTTTCTGGCCGATACAAACCGGCTTTGTGTCCCAACGCACCAAACGTTTCGGTAACTTGTAACGCAACCAGTTGCGGGTCGAAGCCAGGATGCGAACATCTTTTCGGCTTAAACCGACCTCTTCAAACAGCTCCCGGTACATCGCTTGTTCTGGGGACTCCCCTGGGTTGATCCCGCCTTGCGGAAACTGCCAGGAGTGCTGACCATATCGCCGGGCCCACATCACCTGGCCCTGACGATTACAAATTACTATTCCTACGTTCGGGCGGTAGCCATCGTCATCAATCACCGGACTACCCCAAACTAAATCTGATATATGAATGATTGTTTCACACTACAGGGAGGCGGTAAACCACTCTCTTACAGGCCTGCAACCTAATAACATTTGAATAACTCACAAATATGCGCAGAGTTATAAACAGATAAGCGGCAACAAGGGCAATTTTATTCACCTTTTCTGTGGATATAGTTGTGAAGAAGTGTGGAATTACCGATGAACAACCTGAAGAGCCCTTCGCTACACCGTGTCACCCGCTGAAAACATTCCTATAATATTCATTTAATTAGCTCTGTTTTTAGCGCCCCAGGAAGGAATTACGTGACGATCATCACACCTGTGATCGTTATGCTGATGAAAGATCGAACAGCGTCGGTTTTATCCACAGATTGTGCCAATAAGTTAGGCACAATTTGTGTGAAAATTCGATTTTCGTCGCACGTCAAGGCTGTAAATTGAAACAGTAGTCAGGGTTATTCCCAGTTATCCCACTTTTCTGTGGATAACATGGTGTAAGATCCTGTTTATTGTCAGTGACCAGAATTGAACAACCCGTTTTTCGTTTCATAAAGAACGGTCTGGCATGACTAAAAAAACCTAAAAATCATGCACATGGCATATTCGTACAGAAAAAGTTAAACTCTATCCACAGGGGATAGTTTCTTAGTTTATTTTTTAATCAAAAGGTTGCCGTCATGCTTGCGCTCTCACCCAAGCTTTCTCCGCCAACAAGCGAAGCCCAGTTGCTTGGGCAGGCGCAGCGTCTGGCGGGCTTTTCGCTTGGCGAACTGGCAGCGATGGCAGGGTTACCGATCCCAAAGGATCTGAAACGGGATAAGGGCTGGATCGGCATGTTGCTTGAGCTATGGCTGGGGGCTAGTGCGGGGAGTAAACCCGAGCAGGATTTTGCGGCTCTGGGCGTTGAGCTAAAAACCATCCCCATAGACCGTCTGGGAAAGCCCCTTGAAACCACCTTTGTCTGCGTTGCGCCATTAACCGGAAATACCGGCGTGACGTGGGAAACCAGCCATGTTCGCCATAAACTCAAGCGCGTGCTCTGGGTTCCGGTTGAGGGTGAACGCCAGATCCCGCTGGCTGAACGCCGGGTAGGCGCGCCGCTGCTCTGGAGTCCCAATGAAGATGAAGAGCGGCAGCTAAGACTGGACTGGGAAGAGCTGATGGATATGATCGTCCTTGGGCAGGTAGAGCGCATCACGGCCCGACACGGAGAAGTTTTACAGCTGCGTCCGAAAGCTGCCAACAGCAAAGCCCTCACCGAGGCTATCGGCGCCCAGGGCGAACCGATACTCACGTTGCCGCGCGGCTTTTATCTCAAAAAGAACTTCACAGGTGCGCTGCTGGCTCGCCATTTCTTACTGAAAACATAGTTTTTTACTCATTTTGCGAACTATCAAACATAATCGACGGGGATTTAAGATTTTCCCCCTTTCTCCTTTCGATATATCAGGTTAATACTACACTATGATTTGATACGAGCCAGGTGAGGACGATAACGATGAAAAAATGGGCAGTGTTGATTTCAGCAGTGGGTTTAGCGTTTGCGGTATCGGGCTGTAGCAGCGATTACGTTATGGCGACGAAAGATGGCCGAATGATCCTGACCGACGGTAAACCCGAAGTCGACGATGATACCGGCCTGGTCAGCTACCATGACCAGCAGGGTAATAAAATGCAGATCAATCGCGACGAAGTTTCACAGATTATCGAGCGATAAACAGATAAAGGTCAGTGGCTTGCTGGCCTTTTTGATTTTTTTTCTTCCTCTTTTGCTTCCCCTCTGCCATGTTTATATTCCTTTGTCGGGAGGTTCCTGACGTGGTCTGTATTTCTAATGAAGGAAGCCGGCTATGCATTATCACCGTATCCCCCACAGCGCTCTGGAAATAAGCCAACTGGGGTTGGGCACGATGACATTTGGTGAACAAAACAGCGAAGCCGATGCCCATGCACAACTCGATTATGCCGTCAGCCAGGGCATTAACCTGATTGATGTTGCAGAGATGTACCCTGTACCGCCTCGTCCGGAAACGCAGGGGCTTACCGAAACCTACGTCGGCAACTGGCTCGCCAAACGCGGGAATCGCGAAAAGCTGGTTGTTGCGTCAAAAGTCAGCGGCCCCGCACGCAACAACGATGCCGGGATCCGTCCAAACCAGATCCTCGATCGCAAAAATATCCGCGCCGCGCTGGATGCCAGCCTGAAGCGCCTGCAAACCGACTATCTCGATCTCTATCAGGTTCACTGGCCGCAGCGTCCCACTAACTGCTTTGGAAAGCTGGGTTATAGCTGGAATGAGAGCGCCCCGGCCGTTACGCTACTGGAAACGCTGGAAGCCCTGGCCGAATGCCAGCGAGCGGGAAAAATCCGCTACATCGGTGTCTCTAACGAAACGGCCTTTGGCGTGATGCGCTATCTGCACCTGGCGGACAAACATGACCTGCCCCGCATCGTCACCATCCAGAACCCATACAGCCTGCTCAACCGCAGCTATGAAGTGGGTCTGGCCGAAGTGACGCAATACGAAGAGGTGGAATTGCTCGCCTATTCATGTCTGGGCTTTGGTACGTTGACAGGGAAATACCTTAACGGCGCGAAACCTGCCGGAGCGCGTAACACCTTGTTCAGCCGCTTTACCCGCTACAGCGGTGAGCAGACACAAAAAGCCGTGGCGGCCTATGTGGATATCGCGAAACGTCACGGTCTTGATCCGGCTCAGATGGCTCTGGCCTTCGTGCGTCGTCAGCCGTTTGTTGCCAGCACTCTGCTGGGCGCAACGACCATGGAACAGTTGAAAACGAATATCGAGAGTTTCCATCTGAATCTGAGCGAAGAGGTATTAGCAGAGATTGAAGCGGTGCATCAGGTATACACCTACCCGGCACCGTAATAAAAGCAAACGGCAACCTGGTTGCCGTTTTTAATGTTTGCGCCCCCTCCCGCAGGAGAGGGCCGTGGTGAGGGCGTCAGGCCGCTCTTATCAACGGCGACGCTGCCAGAGCCATAATCCGGCAATCGCCAGCGCAAACAGCGCACCGAATCCTACGCCAATCCCCACCACCGGCACACCGACTTTAACGGCCAGCGAATAGAGCCCCAGCATTAACAGCATCGCCAGGTTTTCACCGAGATTTTGCACTGCAATGGCATTCCCTGCGCCGACGGTCTGCTTGCCGCGCTCCTGCAACAGCGCATTGAGCGGCACAACGAAAAAGCCCCCCAGAATACCAATCAGGACAAGCAGCGCGTAGGCGGGTAGCAAGGCGTGTTGCAGCGAGAAGATAAGCACCACCACGCCAATCAGGATCCCCGCAGGCATGCAGCGTGCAACGGTCTCAAGCGTCACCAGCTTCGCCGCCGCGCCAGCCCCAACGACAATCCCAATCGCCACCATTGCGTTAAGATAAGTCGGTGTCGCATTGTCAGTAATCCCCAGCGCCACCGGCACCCACAGCACCAGCAGAAAACGCAGCGTGACGCCTGCGCCCCAGAACATGCTGGTGCCCATCAGGGAGAAGCGCGTTTCACCGTTACGCCACAGTACGCGGCAGGCGTTGAAGAAACTGCCTGTCATAGGCGTAAAGCGCCAGGATTGCCCCGGGCGAGCCACCGGCAATTTTGGAATAAACAGGTTGGCTACCACCGCCCCGCCATACACCACTGCACACACGCTCAGCGCCGCCAGCACATGCCAGTCCGCCAGCACGCCCCCTGCGACAGAACCGAGCAGGATCGCCGCAATGGTAGAGGACTCCATCAGCCCGTTGGCTTTCACCAGCTTATCGCCGGTCGTGAGTTCCCCCAGGATACCATACTTCGCCGGGGAGTACGCCGCTGCGCCAATGCCCACCAGCGTGTAGCCGATAAACGGGTTGATACCAAAACAAATACTGGCGGCGCCCAGCAGTTTCAGGCCGTTCGCAAACATCATCACCCGGCCTTTCGGGAAGCTGTCCGCCACCTGTCCGACAAACGGAGCGAAAATAATGTAAGCACCCACAAACACCATCTGCAGGATGGGCTGGCTCCAGTCTGGATAAAACTCGGCCTTCAACAATGCCAGGGTGGCAAACAGTAACGCATTGTCACCAAAGGCAGAGAGAAACTGGGCGGCAATGACCGCCATCATGCCCTTCGACCAGAGTGAGGTGTTAGTGTGTACTGACTCACGCATTTTGCTGTTCCGCCTCGTCAACCATACCCTTCAGGGTCACGAAATCAGGCTTCCCGCTGCCCAGCACCGGAAGCTGCTTCAGGTAACGAATATCGCGCGGTACCGCCAGCTCAGGAATGCCATGTTCACGCGCATGCTGTAGCAACCGGTCGCGTTTCAGTTCGCTGTCGGTGGTGAACAACACCAGTGCTTCGCCTTTGCTGGCATCGCTCTTCACAACCGTAGCATGCAGCTTGTCAGCGGATACCGCTGTCGCCAGTTGCTCAACCATCTCCAGCGAGACCATCTCACCCGCAATTTTGGCGAAGCGTTTTGCCCGGCCCTGGATCTGCACGAAGCCCTGTTCATCGAAACGGACAATATCTCCGGTGTCATACCAGCCCGTCTCACTCTCGCCATTGACGTTTTCCGCCGTCGGCACTTCCAGCACGCCCGGATTTTCCACGCGCAGATAACCGTTCATCACGTTTGGCCCCTTGAGTTGCAGACGGCCACCGTCCTCAATGCCAGGTACCGCCAGCAGACGCGCATCCATTCCCGGCAGAATACGGCCCACCGTCCCCGGCTTCGCCGCCATCGGCACGTTGATCGAGACCACCGGCGCGCATTCGGTAACGCCATAGCCTTCAAGAATGCGCAGACCAAACTTGTCCTGCCAAATCTGGCGCGTGCTCTCCTGCAGTTTTTCCGCCCCGGCCACCACATAGCGCACGCGGTAAAAGTCATACGGATTGGCAAAGCGCGCGTAATTACCGAGGAAGGTTGAGGTGCCAAACAGCACGGTGCAGTTACGGTCATACACCAGCTCCGGCACAATGCGATAATGGAGCGGGCTTGGGTAAAGGAACACTTCGGCACCGGTCAACAGCGGGGTAAAAAGCCCCACTGTCAGGCCAAAGGAGTGGAACAGCGGCAGCGCCGACATGAACCGGTCATTGGCGGTAAAGTCAGCAATACTTTTAATCTGCTCCACGTTTGCCAGAATGCTCTTGTGACTGTGAACCACCCCTTTCGGGTTCCCCTCTGAGCCAGAGGTAAAGAGGATAATGGCGTCATCTTCCGGCTGCTGTTTGACCTGGGCCAGACGCGGCATCAGCAGGTGAGCGAAAATCCACAGCTTGTCACCCGTCGTCACATCCGCTTTCAGATCTTCCAGGAAGACCCAGCGTACCTGCGTCAGCTGCTCCGGCAGGTGCCACAGCTTGCCTTTGTCGAGGAACTGGCGCGAGGTAAAAACGGTATTGATTTGAGCCGCGGTGATGGCACTGGCCAGCCCTTTTACGCCCGCCGTGTAGTTCATCATCGCCGGGATACGGCCCCGGGAAACCGCGCCAAAAATCACCGCCGCGCTGATCCCGGCGTTAGGCAGCATCAGGCCAATCTTCTCGCCTTTCTGGCTGTATTTCTCAAGAATACGTCCCACGAACAGGGTTTTGGTCAGCAGCTTGCGATAGGTGTCCGGGGTGAAGTTAATGTCTTCAATGCAGTTTTTCTTCGCGCCATAGCGGTACTGCGCCGACAGCAGAGATTCATAGAGCGTTTCGCGCGGGCGGACGGCCATCCGCGCTTCCATCATGATCTGGTGCAGCATTTCACCGGCGATTTTACGGCGGTCGCGCGCACGCGGCGCGTCGGGCATCGGTAATGAGGTTGGCGGCAGAATATGCAGGGTAATTTTCGGGAACAGGCGCTGCTTCACTAACCCTTTCAGACGACTGAAATGGGTGAGCTCCGCCCCTTCAATACGCAGTGGCACAACGGTCGCTTTTGACTTCGCCGCCACAAACCCTGCCCCGTCGTAGATTTTCATCAGCGAGCCGGTGACCGAGATCCGCCCTTCCGGGAAAATCACCACCGGACGTCCCTGCTCAACCAGACGTACCAGATGTTTAATCATCATCGGTTTTGTCGGGTCGAGCGGCACAAAATCAATCAGCGGGGTGAGCCAGCGCATGTACCACTGCTGACTAATAGAGGTATAGACCGCAAACACCGGGCGCACAGGCAGAAACAGCGCCAGCAGGATGCCGTCGATAAAGGAAACATGGTTTGGTGTGATAAGTACACGCTCGCCGCGGAGCGCCGTTGCATCGCCCGTTAAACGGACGCGAAAGAGGATACGGAACAGTGTGCGAAAGAACCCAAAAAGCATCTCAACTCCCTTTGCCAGCCAGTGTGAAGGGTAAGTAAATGGTGGCAGATTACACGAGAAGTGGTACAGGAGCGACAGCAAAAATAGAGGCGAAAAAAAACCTGCGCATCCGCGCAGGTTGGTGCAAGAGATGAGTACGAAACCGTACTAAGAAATCTCACCAATCAATACCTCTGGGATCTCAACTTTATCAATGTCGTCTTCTTTCCCGCTATCGGACAATCGCAACAGCCTGAGGCAAAGTGTAACTAAAGGTTCAGATTGACATTATTCCGACATGTCTGGCCGTGTAACGATTACACCGCCGGGGTTGTGCTGCGTCACGTTTGTGGAGAGGGAAAGTGCGCCCCCCTTGAATGCACGGCGCTTTTCCGCAACACTTATTGGCGTGTAAACGCTTACCCCCACTAAGAAGGTAATGAATGGCGACAATAAAGGATGTGGCCCGTCTGGCAGGTGTTTCCGTCGCGACCGTGTCGCGCGTGATCAACGACTCCCCAAAAGCCAGTGACGCATCACGCCAGGCGGTGCAAAACGCCATGGAATCTTTGAACTACCATCCTAATGCTAACGCCCGTGCACTCGCTCAACAGTCAACCGAAACCATCGGGCTGGTTGTCGGTGATGTCTCTGACCCCTTTTTCGGCGCCATGGTGAAAGCGGTTGAGCAGGTTTCTTATCAAACCGGGAATTTTTTGCTGATCGGCAATGGCTATCATAATGAACAAAAAGAACGCCAGGCTATCGAGCAACTGATCCGCCACCGCTGCGCGGCGCTGGTTGTCCATGCCAAAATGATCCCCGACGCCGAACTCATTCATCTGATGAAGCAGATCCCCGGCATGGTGATCATCAACCGGATTATTCCCGGGTTTGAGAAACGCTGCGTGGCGCTCGACGACCGCTACGGTGCCTGGCTTGCCACCCGCCATCTGATTCAACAGGGTCACACCCGCATTGGTTATCTCTGCTCAAACCACCCCATTTCCGATGCCGAAGATCGCCTGCAGGGGTATTACGATGCCCTGCGCGAAAACGGTCTGCCGTGCAATGACCGGCTGGTGGCTTACGGTGAACCCGACGAGAGCGGCGGCGAACAGGCAATGACAGAGCTGTTAGGACGTGGAAGGAACTTCACCGCAGTCGCCAGCTATAACGACTCGATGGCAGCCGGAGCTATGGGGGTGTTAAATGACAACGGGATTGAGGTGCCGGGAGAAATTTCCCTTATTGGCTTCGATGATGTGCTGGTCTCCCGCTACGTGCGCCCTCGCCTGACCACCGTCCGCTACCCCATTATCACCATGGCCACGCAGGCGGCCGAGCTGGCGTTAGCACTCGCCGAGCAGCGTCAGCCACCGGAAATCACCCACCTGTTTAGTCCAACGTTAGTGCGCCGTCACTCTGTTGGGGCACCCGCCGAAGCCCCGGACGAATAGCGATAGAGATGTACCGTTTTGTCCGGGTACTCCAGCGCATCGCCGATATACTGCCAGCCGTAACGTTCGTAGAAGTCACGGCAGGCAGACCAGAGATGCAACGTGTCATACCCGGCCTGTGCGGCATAGTGGATAACATGCTTTTGCAGCAGCCCCGCCAGCCCCTTGCCTCGCGCCGCATCATCCACATACAGGGCTGCCAGCCAGGGGCAAAGATCCTGTCGGGTGATCAGATCGCAGCGCCAGAGCCCCACGGTGCCTACAAGCTGTTCGTTCTCCAGGGCAATAAAGGTCAGCGGTAATGCGCCCGGCGTCTGGCTGTGCTCAACAATACTGTGGAAAAACGCCCGGGGCAGGCCGTCGCCAAAGGCCTGCCAGATCCAGTCGGTCACCTGCTCCGCATACTGCGGTGCGGCGTAGAGCGGCAGAATAGTCATACCAGCTTCCCCTGGAAAATAGGCACAGATTCAAAGAGATAGCCGTCAAAGTCCGGCGCGTCTTCGTCTGAGAGTTCAAGTAAGCTCTTTTTCACGTTTTCCAGATGCTGGAACATTGCCTGCCAGGCGCCCATGACGTCACGGCGGCGCAGCGCGGCCAGGATGGTTTGCCGGTCACCCAGCCATTTCAGGCGGTACGCGCGGCTGGCGATGTGGCCATTAAACTGCTGCCACAGCGGACTGCTGTCCATGTGATGCCAGATACTCTCCACCGTCGCCAGCAGCATCTGATTTTGCGTCGCGCCCGCCAGGACCAGATGGAACATCTTATTGTTGTCCTGACTATTATCGTCGGCGGCAATCGCGCGTTGCTCCTGCTCGATAATACGGCGCAGATTGTCGATGTCTGCACGGGTCGCCATTTTGGCGGCAAACGCGGCAATATTGCTTTCGAGGAGCTGACGGGCCTGTAAAATCTCAAACGGCCCCACGTCGCTATTGAGAAAACGCTCTTCTTCGTTTTCATGCTCTTCGGGGATGCGCATCACATAAACACCGGAGCCCTGGCGAATATCCACCGTGCCCTGCAACTCCAGCATCAGTAAGGCCTCACGCACGATGGTGCGGCTTACGCCGTACTTCTCGGCAATATTGCGCTCAGGAGGAAGGCGCGAACCAACGGGATAGTGCCCCTGGATAATCTGCGCCCGTAAATCCTCGCCAATTTCCTGGTACTGTTTTTTTTCCGGCAGGATGACAGCCTTATCCACGTTTTCACCTGTTTTTTCAGTTAATGCGCAGACCGGGCGTCCTCCCGGCCAGTTTGTGCGCTATTTTACCAGAACCGGCATGCTTTTCGCCTACTTCCATTCATCATCAACCTGAAGCGTGAGCCTCCGCGTATCGCGTAGCTGCCGGAACCAGAAGGCTGATTTTTTTGCTCGTCTGGCACGCTGGTTATCCAGATCGATCTCAATCAACCCGTAGCGGTTTTTAAACGCGTTCATCGGCGAGACGTTGTCGGTAAATGCCCACAGCATATAGCCATGGCAGTTCGCCCCCTCCTCCCGCGCCAGCAGCGTGTAGTAGAGGTGTTCGCTGATGAAATCGATGCGGTAAGTGTCGTCGATAATCCCATCGCGATTGCGAAATTGCGCTTCGTTTTCCACTCCCATTCCGCTTTCCGCCACAAACCAGTCGATATTGCGATAGTCATTTTTAATCCGCATCGCCATGTCGTAAATAATGCGCGGGTAGATCTCCCAGCCGCGGGAACGGTTCATGCGCCGCCCCGGCAGTTCAAACGGCTCGTAGTAGTATGCCGGGTGGAATGGCGTGTCCGGATGCCAGGCGCGGGAAGGTGCCTTCACACGGTGCGGGTAGTAGAGGTTAATCCCCAGTTCGTCGACGGTGTTATCCGCAATCAACGCCAGCTCGTCCGCGGTGTACTCCCACTCAACCTGATGCTGCTCCAGCAGGGTAAAAAGCTCTGCGGGATAGCGCCCGTGCACCAGCGGGTCGAGGAAGACACGGTTGTAGAACAGGTCATACATCTCAGCGGCCCGCAGGTCATGCGGGGCGCAGGAGCGGGGATAGGTCACCTCCGGGTTGAGAATACAACCCACAGAACCGCGATGGCCTTTCTCGCGAAACAGCTTCACCACCTTTGCCGTCGCCAGCACCTTATGGTGATTCCACTGTATCCACGTGCCGGTGTTCTGCTCATACGGCCAACGCAGCGCGTCCAGATAGACGCGGGTCTGGACGACAATCGGCTCGTTGAAGGTAAACCAGCGGGTCACTTTACCGTGGTAGCGTGCAAAGACCTTTTCCGCATAGCGGACAAACAGCTCAACCACATGCTTTGACGCCCAGCCGCCGTAGGTATCCAGCAGCACGCCCGGCAGTTCGTAATGTTCGAGGCAGATCATCGGCTCAATGCCCTGACGGTGCATCTCATCGAACAGCGCGTCGTAGTAGGCAGCGTACTCTTCATCCACCGTCGCGTTTTCGTAGTCGGTTAAAAAGCGTGACCAGTTGATCGAGGTGCGGTAGTGCGTCAGCCCCGCCTGCTTCATCAGGGCCACATCCTCGCGAAAACGGTTGATAAAATCGGTCGCCACCGCCGGGCCATAGCCGTTGTGCCAGACGTGACGGTCATTCTTGTACCAGAGATCGATCCATGAATCCTGCCCCGGCTTTTTACCGCTCCAGCCTTCGGTCTGCCAGGCCGATGCGGCCGCGCCGAGAATAAAATCCTGCGGTATGGCTATCTGTTTTGTGCTCATCGCATCCTCACAGGTTGTCAGTGGCCTGCTGCAGCGCGGCCTGCTCTGCGCGGCGTGAAGCGATTTTCACAAACGGCAGATAGATAATGACGGCAGTCACAATGCAGATGAGCTGGGTGATCACCGCCCCCATCGAACCTGCCGTAGAGAGCCAGGCGTTGATCAGCGGCGGCGTCGTCCACGGCACCATCACCACCGCTTTACCGGCAAACCCGGTCACGGTGGCGAAGTAGCCGATGGAGCCCGTCACCAGTGGAGTGATAATGAAGGGAATGGCGAGGATCGGGTTAAGCATGATTGGCATACCGAAGATCACCGGCTCGTTGATATTAAAAATCCCCGGGCCGATGGAAAGCTTGGCGATCTCTTTCATCTCCTTGCGTTTGGTGGCAATCATCACCGCGATCAGCAGGCCGATAGTCAGGCCCGAACCGCCGATGCTCATATATACATCCCAGAACGGCATGGTGATGATGTTCGGCACCTCTTTACCCTGCTCAAACGCGCTCATGTTGACGGTGATCGCCCCCAGCAGCAGCGGCTCGCGGATCGGCTTGATCATCTGGTTGCCGTGGATACCAATCACCCAGAAAAGCTGTGCAACGAACATCAGCAGCAGGATCCCAGGCAGACTTTGCACCACCCGCTCCAGCGGCTGTTGCACCACCTGATACACCGCGTCGTAGAGATACATCCCGGTGATCTGATGAAACACAAACCCCAGTGTGGCAATGGCGGTGGTGGTAATAATCGCCGGGATCAGCGCGGAGAACGACGCGGCCACGTTAGGCGGCACGGTGTCCGGCATTCGGATCTTCAGCCCCGGGCGGTTCTCCAGCCAGCAGTAGATTTCAACGGACAGAATGGCGATAAACATGCCGAGGAACAGGCTGCGGGTATCTGAGAACTGGCGCAGCAGCACGTCTTTCACCACGTGCATTTCGCCATCCACCAGCATCTCCACGGTGGTGGGCGTCACGCAAATAAAGCAGATCACCGCCAGCAGCCCCGGGAAAAGGGATTTGATACCGTTGATGCGCCCCAGCTCAATGCCAATCAGGAATACCGCACCAATGTTAAGGAAGTTCAGCGTGGCGTAATTCAGCGCGCTGGTGATCGGCTTTAGCGCGGCGAGGAACGACAGCGACGAGAAGCTCGCCAGGCCGTTTTTCGGATCCAGCACCATATTGGAGATCAGCACAGAGAACGCCCCAACGATGATGACCGGCATTAATGTAATGAAGGCTGACTTGATCGCCATGATATAGCGATAACTGTTGAATTTAGTGGCGAAACTGCCCAGAGCGTCGATCAGTTTTTCCTGCAATGCCATAGGGTATTACCTCAGTAAAAGGGCTTTTATTGAATAAGGTGTACAGCCGGATACTATTGGCATACCAAAAATAGCTTTATGAGGGTAATGGTTCTGTGATTAAGCTCTCAACACCACCAGCGGTATTCCAGATCGTGATTTATGACCAATTTGGTATACCAATTGCAGCAATTTCTTCGGTTCTGACAGATCGTTACTGAAAAGCGTGATCGTGATGGGCGTTTTGCCCTTCCCGCGTCGCTTATGCGCCGGATGGTCTGTGTTAAACTGCAGATCGTTACGTGGAATCAGGAATGTCTAATGGCAACAATGCTGGATGTCTCACTGCGCGCAGGTGTATCAAAAGCCACGGTATCGCGCGTGCTGAACGGCACAGGTCAGGTCAAAGAGAGCACGCGTCAGCAGGTGTTCGCGGCAATGGAAGAGCTGGGGTATCGCCCGAATTTTCTCGCGCGTTCGCTGGCTAACCAGACCAGCAACAGCATTGGTCTGGTGGTCTCGACCTTCGATGGCTTTTACTTTGGCCGCCTCCTTCAGCAGGCCTCCCGGCAGACCGAAACGCACGGGAAGCAGCTGATCGTCACCGATGGTCATGACGCGCCGGAACAGGAAGAACAGGCGGTACAGATGCTGGCCGATCGCAAGTGTGACGCCATTGTGCTCTACACGCGGTACATGAGCGAAAAAGCGATCATGAAGTTGATCCACTCCGTGCAAACCCCGCTGGTGGTCATCAACCGGGAAGTCAGCCAGGCTCCCGATCGCTGCGTCTTCTTCGAACAGCAGGATGCCGCCTTTAAGGCCGTGGATTACCTGATAAACCAGGGCCACCGTGAGATCGCCTGTATTACCGTCCCTATCCACACCCCTACCGGTAAAGCCCGCCTGATGGGCTACCGTAAAGCGCTGGAAAAGCACGGCATTCGTCTGGATGAGCGCCGGATTAAGTACGGCGATGCGGGCATGACGCGGGGGTATGAGTTGTGCAGGGAGTTGATTGCCGACGGTGTGCCGTTTAGCGCCCTGTTTGCCTGTAACGATGATATGGCGCTGGGAGCCTCCAAAGCCTTGCACCAGGCAGGGCTGAAGATCCCGCAGGATATTTCACTGTTTGGCTTTGACGATGCGCCCAGCGCAAAATGGCTGGAGCCTGCGCTCTCATCGGTCTATCTGCCGATAGATAATATGATTGTCACGGCCATCGACCAGGCGATCCGGCTGGCAAAAAACCAGCCGGTAGAAGCGATCCCGCCGTTTACCGGTACGCTGGTACTACGCGACTCGGTAACCACGGGGCCATATTTTACTCAGACGAGTTCCAGCGCCAGCAGCTCCTGAATGGTCTGGCGGCGACGGATCAGCCGCGCCTTGCCGTTATCAAACAGCACTTCCGGCAGCAGCGGGCGGCTATTGTAGTTAGAAGACATCGACGCCCCATAAGCGCCGGTATCGTGCAGCACCAGATAATCCCCGGGTTTCACCTCCGGCAGCGCGCGGGTTTCTACTTTACCCCCTTCCTGCTGGGTAAAGACATCGCCCGATTCACACAGCGGGCCTGCGACAACCGTATCAATACGTGGGGCGTCGGTTAAATCGCGGCCATCGGCGGCGAGCGCTGAAATATGGTGGTAGCTGCCATACATGGACGGACGCATCAGGTCATTAAAGCCCGCATCAATCAGCACGAAGTGGCGCGATCCCATCTCTTTCACGCTACGCACCTGAGCAACCAGCACGCCAGATTCCGCCACCAGGAAACGACCCGGTTCAATTTCGAGCTTCACCGGATGCCCCACATGCGCGGCAACTTTGTCGCGGGCGGCGCTCCACAGGCCGTAATAGTGATCGGTATCGATCGCCTCTTCCCCTTCACGATAAGGAATCGAGAGGCCACCACCGGCGGAAATCGCCTCCAGATCCTGCCCAAAGTCGATAACCTGACGCACCATCGCGCCGCACACCTGTTCCAGGTGACCGTAATCCACGCCCGAACCAATGTGCATATGAATGCCCACCAGCTTCAGGTTGTAACGCTGTAATACCTCCAGGGCGGCGGGCATATCGGCATACCAGATGCCGTGTTTACTGTTTTCACCGCCAGTGTTGGTTTTCTGGCTGTGACCATGCCCAAAACCGGGGTTCACACGTAGCCAGACGCGGTGGCCGGGAGAAACCTGTCCAAGCTGTTCCAGCATATCCACAGACCCGGCATTAACCGGGATCTGCAGTTCATGCACGCGGGCAAGCGTCGCGTCGTCGATCAGATCCGCAGTAAAGACAATTGCGTCAGGATCGGTTTTAGGATCGTAACCAGCCGCCAGCGCGCGCTCGATTTCACCCAGCGACACGGAGTCAACCTTCACGCCCTGCTCGCGCATCAGGCGCAGGATATGGATATTGGAGCACGCCTTCTGGGCAAAACGCACCACGTCAAACTGATGCAGCGCGGCAATTTTCTCGCGAACGATTTGCGCATCGTAGACCCATACCGGGCAGCCAAACTCGGCAGGCAGGCGCAGCAGGTTGTCGGCATTTAAATCGGTGTCAGTCTGGTTAAGCGGGCGTGGCATGGTCTTCTCCGGGTGGTCATCTTTTTTATGATTACGCCACAGCAGAAAGAGAATAAAAAATATCGTTTTATCGCGAGTCTATGCAAAAATGATATGGACAGTCCTTCGCTTTCAGGTGCCCTATGCCCGCCGTCAACTTACGCCATATTGAGATTTTTCACGCCGTGATGACCGCCGGCAACCTCACCGAAGCCGCGCAGATGCTGCACACCTCGCAGCCTACGGTAAGCCGCGAGCTGGCACGGTTCGAGAAAGTGCTGGGACTGAAACTGTTTGAACGCACCCGGGGCCGGCTGCACCCAACGGTACAAGGGCTGCGTCTGTTCGAGGAAGTTCAGCGCTCGTGGTATGGGCTGGACAGAATTGTCAGTGCCGCGGAAAGCCTGCGCGAGTTTCGTCAGGGCGAACTGTCGATTGTCTGCCTGCCCGTCTTTTCACAATCCTTTTTACCGACGCTGCTGCAGCCTTTTCTGGCCCGATATCCGGAGGTCAGTCTCACTATCGTGCCGCAGGAATCTCCGCTGCTGGAAGAGTGGCTTTCAGCGCAGCGTCACGACCTGGGGTTAACCGAAACCCTCACCACCCCTGCAGGTACGGAGCGCACGGAACTGCTCACGCTGGATGAGGTTTGCGTGCTTCCTGCCGGGCACCGGCTTGCCAGTAAAGCAATGCTGACCCCCGCTGATTTCCACGGGGAAAATTACATTAGCCTGTCGCAGACCGACAGCTATCGACAGCTGCTGGACACGCTGTTTGCCGAACATCAGGTAAAACGCCGGATGGTGGTGGAAACGCACAGCGCGGCCTCAATATGCGCGATGGTACGTGCCGGGGTAGGCGTAGCCGTGGTTAACCCGCTTACGGCACTGGACTATGCCGGGAGCGAGATTGTGATTCGCCCGTTTAGCCTCTCCGTCCCGTTTACCGTCAGCCTGATCCGCCCCCTGCATCGCCCGGCGTCGGCACTGGTAGATGCCTTTACCGGGCATTTAGTTGAGCATGCGCGTGAGGTGGCGCTTCGCTTACCTGACCGGCAAAATCCGTTATGACAGCATAAACTCCACCGCATCAGCAGCGTGAATGGCGGCAGTGTCGAATACCGGGATCGGGCTTCGCTCAGCCGGTACCAGCAGGCCGATCTCGGTACAGCCGAAGATCACCCCTTCTGCCCCCTGCCGGGCAAGTTGTTCAATCACGCTGACGTAATACGCCCGGGAAGATTCACTGAAGGTGCCGAGGCAAAGCTCATCAAAAATAATCTGATTAATGCGCGCCCGGTCGGCGTCATCCGGGATCAGGCTTTCGATACCGAACTCACCGCTCAACCGGCCACGGTAAAAATCCTGCTCCATGGTGTAGCGCGTGCCCAGCAGCGCCACGCGACGCATCCCCGCCGCGCCAATCGCGCGCCCGGTCGCATCCGCAATATGCAAAAACGGCAGCGGGCAACGCGCTTCAATGTGCGAAGCGACTTTATGCATCGTGTTGGTACAGAGCAAAATCCCTTCGGCACCGGCACGCTGAAGCCCGAGTGCCGCCTGCGCCAGTATCTCTCCGGCTTTGTCCCATTCACCGCTCGACTGGCACGCTTCAATCTCATGGAAGTCCACGCTGTGCAGCAGCAAACTGGCAGAATGCAGTCCCCCGAGGCGCTGCTTCACCCCTTCATTAATTAAACGATAGTAGGGAATGGTCGATTCCCAGCTCATGCCACCCAGCAGGCCGATTGTTTTCATTATCCCTCCTTCTTTGTTTATCTCAGTGAAGCAAACTTGTGATCGCGTTTCCAGTTCTTTGTCGCGCCGTTTCTTTTTAAAAAGAGGTGATATAAATTAAATGAAACAATATTTCATTTTATGATGAGGGAAAGCATGTTTATTTTCCACAACGAGACCACGCTTGACGATCTGGGTAACGGCGTAACCCGTCGGATCCTGGCCCATAGCGGTAAGATGATGGCGGTTGAAGTGAATTTCGCCCAGGGCGCGATTGGCCCGATGCATAGCCATCCGCATGAACAGCTAACCTATGTGCTGTCCGGTGAGTTCGAATTCACCATTGGTGAAGAGAAGCATATCGTCAGGGCCGGCGATACGCTCTACAAAGCGCCACACGTCATGCACGGCTGCGTATGTCTTCAACCCGGCACCCTGCTGGATACCTTTACCCCCGTACGGGAAGATTTTCTGCAATAAAAAAGGGCGCTGATTTCAGCGCCCTTTTTCTCTGCGTCAGTTATTCCGCTACCGGCTCTGGCAGCGGGTTACGGCTAAGCATCGCTTCACGAAGCAATACGCTACCGCAGGCGAACAGCCCACCCAGGATCCCCGCCAGCATGACAATCAGCGCTTTCCCCGGGCCATCTTTTTTCACCGGCATGGAAGGCGAAAGCTGATATTTGAAGGGTTCCAGTTTAACGTCTTCAACGGAGAGTTTTTTCAGCTGCGCCAGATAATATTCACGGTTCTGGAAGTCTGCATTCAGCTCAGACACATCCTTGAGATTTTTCTCAATCTGCAATTTCTGCGCGATACCGTCAGCGCCGAGGGCAACGGAGTAATCCGGATCGTCTTTTACGGCCTGTCCGTTGCTGTAGACAGGTTTCTTAATACCCGCCGCGTTAGCCACTTCCAGCGAATAGTTAAGACGCTGCAGATTGGTGTTGTGAATATTGGTCAGACGCACCCGATCCAGATCCAGCTGCTGCTCTACCACCTTCGTTTTCAGGGCGAGCTGGTTACGGATATTCAGCATGATCTCTTGCTCGACAATCGCGGCAATATACTTGATATACCCTTCCAGAACGGTTTGCGCATCTCCCGCCGTGGGGGCGGTGAAGCTGAGCGTCCAGGAGACGTAAGGCGCTTTATCCGCGTCTTTTACCTGAGTGTTATCAATCGCTTTCATCTTCTCAGAGATATTGACCACCGCACGATGCAGCTCCAGCGGATCCACGTTTGTCCCCTCAAGCTGTGACATAACGTAAGGGGAGGATTTCATATACTCTTCAAGCAATGACTGCGACTGAAACTTTTTGATAAACAGTCCAAACACTTCATCACGGGACACTTTTACGTCCACATCCAAAACCTGGAGTGCCACCATCATCTGGCGCAGCGGGTTCCACTGCGTCTGTTCGGCAGGCGTGATCACCGCTTTACTGGTCCATTTCTGCGGCAGTAAAAAGGCAATCGCCAGTCCGGCCAGCGCAAACGCGAACGCAATTGCGATGATGCGTTTTTTGGCGGCAAGCAGGATGTCTAACAGCCCCAAAAGGTCGATTTCTTTAGTGCTGACAGCCGGGGTGGCATAAGAAGGAAAATCGAGGTCCGTGTTTTTTTTGAAATCCATCGCTGACATAGACGTTCTTCTGTTAAGAGTGCAGGTAATTTCTGCCTCGTGAGTTCAAGTGGTCCGATGATACAAGAAAGTAAGAATAATCTGAACGCGATATTGATCTATCTGTGTACTGGCTATCAAAGTTGGTAGTTAGTACCTTTCCGGTATTATTGTTATTAATCATCCGCTTTTCTTTCTGCTTACATGCAAGACCTGCCTTGATCGCCAGAAATAGCGGCAAAATGCCACCCTCCTCACTTTATTGAAACAGCGTTTCGATGCTGATCACATTTCCATCATTAAGCGAATGACGCGGGAAAAAATAGCCATAATATAAAATAAAACACTGTTTTATTATTCGAAAACTACGGTTCGGATGTCCTGAAACTCATACCGTCATTTCACCCACTGATTGCCAGGTAGGTCTGTATGAATGAAAACAAGCTGCTGGGGCTCGCATGGATATCCCCCTACATTATTGGGTTGATACTCTTTACGGCTTTCCCCTTCGTCTCATCGTTTTTCCTCAGTTTTACGGATTACGATTTGATGAGCCCACCGGTGTTTAACGGCATCGAAAACTATCGCTATATGTTTACTGAAGACACGCTCTTCTGGACATCAATGGGTGTCACGTTCGCGTATGTATTTTTGACCATTCCGCTGAAGCTCGCGTTTGCATTAGGGATTGCGTTTGTTCTCAACTTCAAATTACGCGGGATCGGCTTTTTCCGTACCGCTTACTATATTCCGTCGATCCTCGGCAGCTCCGTGGCGATTGCTGTCTTGTGGCGCGCCTTATTTGCGATAGATGGTCTGCTGAACAGCTTTATTGGCGTATTTGGCTTCGACCCGGTGAACTGGCTGGGTGAGCCCTCTCTGGCGCTGATGTCCGTGACCCTGCTGCGCGTCTGGCAGTTCGGCTCCGCGATGGTCATCTTCCTGGCGGCGCTGCAAAACGTTCCGCAGTCTCAGTATGAAGCGGCAATGATCGACGGCGCGTCCAGATGGCAAATGTTCATGAAAGTGACCGTGCCGCTGATTACGCCAGTGATTTTCTTCAACTTCATCATGCAAACCACTCAGGCATTCCAGGAATTTACCGGGCCGTACGTCATTACCGGCGGCGGGCCAACCTACTCGACCTATCTGTTCTCGCTCTACATCTACGACACGGCGTTCAAATATTTCGATATGGGTTATGGCGCGGCGCTGGCGTGGATCCTGTTCCTGGTGGTGGCCGTCTTTGCAGGTATCGCCTTTAAGTCGTCGAAATACTGGGTGTTCTACTCCGCCGATAAAGGAGGCAAAAATGGCTGATATTCAACACCTTTCCGCGGCAAGAAGCGTCGCCGAACGCGAGGTTGCCCGTACGCAGCGCAGAGAGAAAATCAACGCCACCGTTCGCTATACGATCCTGCTGTTTGTCGGCCTGCTGATGCTCTACCCGCTGGTGTGGATGTTCTCAGCGTCGTTCAAACCTAACCACGAGATCTTCACTACCCTGAGCCTGTGGCCGGCGCATGCCACCTGGGACGGGTTTATCAACGGCTGGAAGACCGGGACCGAGTACACCTTCGGCCATTACATGCTGAACACCTTTAAGTATGTGATCCCCAAAGTGATCCTGACCATTATCTCCTCCACCATTGTGGCGTATGGTTTTGCCCGCTTTGAGATCCCGTGGAAAAAATTCTGGTTCGCCACGCTCATCACTACCATGCTGCTGCCCAGCACCGTGCTGTTGATTCCGCAGTACCTGATGTTCCGTGAAATGGGCATGTTGAACAGCTACATGCCGCTGTACCTGCCGCTGGCCTTCGCCACGCAGGGGTTCTTCGTCTTTATGCTGATCCAGTTCCTGCGCGGCGTGCCGCGTGACATGGAAGAGGCGGCGCAAATCGACGGCTGTAACTCCCTTCAGGTGCTGTGGTACGTGGTGGTGCCGATCCTGAAACCGGCCATTATCTCCGTCGCCCTGTTCCAGTTCATGTGGTCAATGAATGACTTTATCGGGCCGCTGATTTACGTCTACAGCGTGGATAAATACCCGATTGCATTAGCGCTGAAAATGTCCATCGACGTTACCGAAGGTGCGCCGTGGAACGAAATTCTGGCAATGGCGAGCATCTCCATTCTGCCATCCATCATTGTGTTCTTCCTGGCCCAACGCTACTTCGTGCAGGGCGTCTCCAGCAGCGGAATTAAAGGTTAAGAGGGAAATATCATGGCTGAAGTTGTCTTCAATAAACTGGAAAAGGTTTACTCCAACGGCTTCAAAGCCGTACATGCTATCGACCTGAAGATCGCCGAGGGGGAGTTTATGGTGATCGTCGGTCCATCCGGCTGTGCCAAGTCCACCACCCTTCGCATGCTGGCGGGGCTGGAAACCATCAGCGGCGGTGAAGTGCGGATCGGCGATAAGATCGTGAACAACCTCGCACCGAAGGAGCGCGGCATTGCGATGGTGTTCCAGAACTACGCGCTCTACCCGCACATGACGGTGCGCGAAAATCTGGCCTTTGGTCTGAAGCTGAGCAAACTGCCGAAAGAGCAAATTGAGTCGCAGGTAAACGAAGCGGCCAAAATCCTGGAGTTGGAGTCGCTGCTTGACCGCCTGCCGCGTCAGCTTTCCGGTGGACAGGCCCAGCGCGTCGCGGTTGGCCGCGCGATTGTGAAAAAGCCGGACGTGTTTCTCTTTGACGAACCGCTGTCAAACCTTGATGCCAAGCTCCGTGCCTCGATGCGTATTCGTATTTCAGATCTGCATAAGCAGCTGAAGCAGTCCGGTAAACCGGCCACCACCGTCTACGTCACGCATGACCAGACCGAAGCGATGACCATGGGCGACCGTATCTGTGTAATGAAGCTGGGCCACATCATGCAGGTCGATACCCCGGATAACCTCTACCACAAGCCCAACAACATGTTCGTCGCGGGATTCATCGGTGCACCGGAGATGAACATTCGTAAAAGCCAGCTGGTGGAAAAAGCCGGTCAACTGCACATCACCCTCGGCAATGAAACCATGCCGCTCAATGCACAAACGCAGGAAAAAGTCGCTGCTTACGCCGGTCAGGACGTGTTCTACGGCGTGCGCCCGGAATTTGTGTCGATCTCAGACTCGCCTTTCCCGGATGGGTGCAGCGGCGAAATGGTGCGCGTGGAGAACATGGGCCACGAATTCTTTGTGTACCTGAAGGTAGCGGACCACGAACTGACCGCCAGAATCCCTTCGGAAGAGGCTAAGCCGATGATTGCTAAAGGGCTTAACCGCAAAGTCTATTTCCGCTTCGACATGAATAAGTGCCATATTTTTGACGCAAAAACTGAACTGAACCTCTCTCTCTGATGGAGCAAGAAAAATGAAAAATGTGCTTTTAAGCGCAGCAATCTCCGCTACCCTGGGCCTTACTGCTTTGCCATCGATGGCGCAAAATACCGATTTACGTATGTCCTGGTGGGGCGGTAATGGCCGTCACCAGGTGACGCTGAAAGCGTTAGAAGAGTTCCATAAACAGAACCCTGACATTAACGTTAAGGCGGAATACACCGGCTGGGACGGCCATCTTTCCCGTCTGACCACCCAGATCGCAGGCGGCACAGAGCCGGATGTGATGCAAACCAACTGGAACTGGCTGCCGATCTTCTCGAAAACCGGCGACGGCTTTTACGATCTGAACAAAATGAAGGACGTGGTAGATCTAAGCCAGTTTGATGCCAAAGAGCTCCAGTCCACAACGGTCAACGGCAAGCTGAACGGGATCCCAATTTCCGTGACCGCGCGCGTCTTCTACTTTAACGACGAAACGTGGAAAAAAGCGGGCATCGACTACCCAAAAACCTGGGACGAACTGATGGCCGCCGGTAAAACCTTCGAAAGCAAGCTCGGCAAGCAGTATTACCCTGTCATACTGGAACACCAGGACACGCTGGCGTTGCTAAATTCTTACATGGTTCAGAAATACAACATCCCTGCCGTGGACGAGAAAACCAAAAAATTCACCTACAGCAAGGCGCAATGGGTGGAGTTCTTCCAGACCTACAAAAAACTGATTGATAGCCATGTGATGCCGGACACCAAATACTATGCGTCGTTTGGCAAGAGCAACATGTATGAGATGAAGCCGTGGATCCAGGGGGAATGGGGCGGCACCTATATGTGGAACTCCACCATCAATAAATACTCCGATAACCTCAAGCCACCGGCAAAACTGGTGCTGGGCAGTTACCCGATGCTGCCGGGTGCCACGGATGCGGGCCTGTTCTTCAAACCGGCACAGATGCTGTCGATCGGTAAATCGACCAAAAACCCGGAAGCGGCGGCAAAGCTGATTAACTTCCTGCTGAACAGTAAAGAGGGCGTGGAGACGCTGGGCCTGGAGCGTGGCGTACCGCTGAGCAAAGTGGCGGTTCAGTACCTGACTGAAGCCGGTACCATTAAAGAAAACGACCCGTCGGTTGCTGGCCTGCGTCTGGCGCAGTCGCTGCCTGCAAAACTCAGCGTGTCACCTTACTTTGACGATCCGCAGATTGTGGCGCAGTTCGGCACCTCGCTGCAGTATATCGACTATGGTCAGAAATCGGTGGAAGAGACCGCTGCAGATTTCCAGCGTCAGGCTGAGCGTATTCTGAAGCGGGCGATGCGTTAAAAGTCGACGCCTTACCGGGCCGACAAGGTATTGTAGGCCCGGTAAGCGAAGCGCCACCGGGCAATAACATTACACGCCAATATTACGTAATTTCTCCCCGCTCATCAGCTTGCGTTCAATATGCTCCAGCGTCACGCCTTTGGTTTCAGGAATCAGCCAGAAGGTCACCCCGATAAACACCACGTTCAGTACCGTGTAGAGCCAGAACGTTCCTGCTGCGCCAATAGCATCCAGCAGCGTCAGGAAGGTTGCGCCGATGATCATGTTCGACACCCAGTTGGTGGTGGTGGAACAGGTGATACCAAAATCGCGACATTTCAGCGGCTGAATTTCAGAGCACAGGATCCACACCACCGGTGCGGCGCTCATGGCATACCCGGCGATACACATCATGGTCATCCCGACAGAGAGCCAGGAGAGACCGCTTGAGGCGGTGCCGTTATCAAACTGCATCAGACAGTAACCGAGGATCAGCGTACCGAGCGCCATTACGCTAAAGCCAATCTTCAGCGCCGGTTTACGACCGGCTTTATCCACGGTAAATACCGCGATAAACGTGGCAAACATAAAGGTCAGCCCGACCACCAGCGTTGCAATCATCTGCTGTTCGGTGGTGGTAAATCCGGCCATTTTGAAGATACGCGGCGCGTAATACATGATGATGTTCATCCCGGTGAACTGCTGCATCGCCTGCAGCAGCATGCCAAGGAACACCGCGCGACGCACGTTGCGGTTGGCTTTAAACAGCGACCAGCCGCCCTGCTTCAGCTTCAGGCTTTCGCGGATCTCGTTCAGCTCTTCACGCGCTTTCTCTGAGGTATCACGCAGCATGCGCAGCACCTCTTCCGCTTCCACGTGACGACCTTTCTGCGCCAGCCAGCGCGGGCTGTTCGGCAGAAAAATCACCAGTACAATCAGCAACAGCGCGGGCAGCGCCAGCACGCCCAGCATGGCGCGCCAGTTACCACTGTAGCTGAAGTAAGTATCTGACAGAAACGCCAGTACGATACCCAGCGTGACCATCAGCTGGTACATACTGATCATCTTGCCGCGCACGTTCTCGCTCGCCATCTCCGAGAGATACAGCGGCGCAGTGTAGGAGGCAATCCCGACCGCCACGCCCAGCAGGACGCGGGAGAGCAACAGCACTTCCACGTTGGTAGCGAACGCAGAGCCAATGGAGCCTGCCACAAACAGGATCGCCCCAACCATCAGGCTATATTTGCGCCCGAGACGGAACGAGAGCCAGCCGTTGAACAGCGCGCCGATGGCCGCGCCAAGCATCATGCTGCTCACCACCCACTCCTGCAGGCGACTGCTCAGCGTAAAGTGATCGGTAATAAACGGTAATGCGCCAGCAATGACGCCGATATCCAGTCCAAATAACAAGCCAGCCACTGCCGCCGCAATGGAGACAAACTGGTTCATGCGGCGAGTATCGCGCAGCGCCGCGGGCATGAGGGTAGAGTCATTTATAGATGTCATAGTTTCCTGCCTGAACAGAGAAATTCGTTAAGTGAAATTACGAGATAGCGAAGAAAAGTGTCAGGCCGGAATTCGCGAAGATATGGATTATTTCGCTATGGCATGGCGATCTGTGATGGACATTACAATTTCAACTCGCGGTGAAATATCGCCATATTTTACTAATTGATTAATATTTAAGTAATAAAACTGTGATGCGCGTCATTTATGATTTTTTAGTATGGATTTTTCATCTTTGTCGATATGGATAATGACAATTTTTGAGCAAAAAAAACCTCCACCCGCAGGCAGAGGCTCTTTCGTCAGCGCGAATTAACGTGCCAGCCAGCCGCCATCAACCGCTACGGTATAACCGTTGATGTAGTCCGACGCCTTCGATGCCAGGAACACCACAGGTCCTTTCAGATCGTCCGGCAGCCCCCAACGCCCTGCCGGGATTCGGTCAAGGATTTCCGCGCTACGCTGCTCGTCCGCACGCAGCTGCTGGGTGTTGTTGGTCGCCATGTAGCCCGGGGCAATGGCGTTAACGTTGATATTGTGCTTCGCCCATTCGTTCGCCAGCAGACGGGTGACCCCCATCACTGCGCTTTTTGACGCGGTGTAAGACGGCACCCGGATGCCCCCCTGGAAGGAGAGCATGGAAGCGATATTGATAATCTTGCCGCCGTTCCCCTGAGCGATGAAGTGTTTCGCCGCCGCCTGAGACATAAAGAACACGCTTTTGATATTCAGGTTCATCACGTCGTCCCAGTCGCGCTCGCTGAAGTTAATCGCGTCTTCACGGCGGATCAGCCCGGCATTATTGACCAGAATATCGATATGACCGAATTCCGCCACGGCGCGATCCAGCAGGTCAGGAATGGCGTCGATTTTACGCAGGTCCGCGGTCAGGCTCAGGAAACGGCGGCCCAGCGCGGTCACGCGCTCGATGGTTTCCGTAGGCTCGACGATGTTGATGCCCACGATATCGCAGCCCGCTTCTGCCAGCCCCAACGCCATGCCCTGGCCCAGACCGGTGTCACAACCGGAAACCACAGCCACTTTACCTTGCAGAGAGAATGCATCCAGAATCATGTTTGTTCCTTACTCTTTCGATGCCTGTCAGCAACAGGCAGATTTATACTTAACTGCCCGCGACTAGCGCAGATCTTTTACCGCGACGTGGTCCATGTCATCAAAGACCTGGTTTTCACCGACCATTCCCCAGATGAAGGTATACGCCTTCGTCCCCACACCGGAGTGAATTGACCAGCTTGGAGAGATAACCGCCTGCTCGTTATGCATCACGATATGGCGTGTTTCCTGCGGTTGCCCCATCATGTGGAATACGCAGGCATCCTCATCCATGTTGAAGTAGAAATAGACCTCCATGCGGCGCTCGTGGGTATGGCACGGCATGGTGTTCCACAGGTTGCCCGGCGCCAGCTCGGTCAGCCCCATGCTGAGCTGGCAGGTCTCCAGCACATCCGGAACGAAGTATTTGTTGATGGTGCGACGATTGCTGGTGAGGTTATCGCCCAGTGTCACCGGGGCTACGTCTGCCGGGGTAACTTTTTTGGTAGGACAGGTGGTGTGAGCCGGGGCGCAGTTGTAGTAAAACTTCGCTGGCGTGCTGCCGTCGACGCTGGCAAAAACCACCTCTTTCGCGCCCTTGCCGACATACAGCGCGTCGCGGTGACCAATTTCGTAGCACTGGCCGTCAACCGTAATGGTGCCCGGCCCGCCAATGTTAATCACGCCCAGTTCACGCCGTTCCAGGAAATAGCTCACGCCGAGCTGCTTACCCACTTCCCCACCCACGGAGACAGTTTTGGTCACCGGCATAATTCCGCCCACAATAATGCGGTCAATGTGGCTGTAGACCATGGTGTAGCGATCGGCTTCGAACACCTGCTCAACTAAAAATTCACTGCGCAGCCCCTGCGTGTCGAGGGTTTTGGCGTGCGCGCTGTGGATGCTTTGTCTGACGTCCACGATAACCTCCAGAATGGATCGTGCCCGAAGGCAGAAAATTAACGAAACATCGTTCCGTTTTAAGGATAAGCACAGTGTAAACGCCCATAATGGGGTTTTCAATTACATTTAAAACATCGTTTCATTTTTTGTGATTCTTTATACCAGAAATGGTGTTCCGATCACGGAAGCGTCAGGATTCGCCGCTTCATCTCCCTCAAACTGACAAACTGCGCGATAAGTCACACCAAATAAAACAGTGTTTTGATAATTTAACACCTACTTTTTAATCTTATTTTTATTGCCGAAAGGAGCGCATTATGGCTAAAGGTATGCGGGTCAAGCTGAACTACGAGATCGGCCGGGATCCGGATACAGGCGTGGAAGTCACGCGTCTGACCCCGCCTGAAGTAACCTGTCATCGCAACTACTTTTACCAGAAGTGCTTCTTTAATGACGGCAGTCATCTGCTGTTCGCCGGAGCGTTCGATGGTCACTGGAACTATTACCTGCTGGATCTGCAGAACGCCGAAGCCGTACAGCTGACGGAGGGCGCAGGCGATAACACCTTTGGCGGATTTCTCTCCCCGGACGATCGCGCCTTCTACTATGTGAAGAACGATCGCACGCTTATGGAGGTCTCTCTTGAGACACGGGCAGAGCGTGAAGTGTACCGCGTCCCGGATGACTGGGTCGGTTACGGCACCTGGGTGGCGAACAGCGACTGCACCAGCCTTGTGGGCATTGAAATTGCGAAACGCGACTGGACGCCGCTGAACGACTGGCAAATTTTCCACGACTTCTTCCATAAAGGGCCACACTGCCGGCTGCTGCGCGTGGATCTGAAAACCGGCGAGAGCTCAATCATTCATGAAGAGAAGAAGTGGCTGGGGCATCCTATCTATCGTCCGTTTGATGACCATACGGTGGCGTTTTGTCACGAGGGACCACACGATCTGGTCGATGCCCGGATGTGGCTGGTCAACGAAGATGGCACCGACATACGTAAAGTCAAAACGCATGCACAAGGTGAAAGCTGTACCCACGAATTCTGGGTCCCGGATGGCTCCGCGCTGGTATACGTCTCGTATCTGAAAGGCCAGCAGGGTCGTTCCATCTGCCGCTTCGATCCACAAACCGGCGTGAATGAGACGATAATGCAGATGCCATCCTGTTCACATTTGATGAGTAATTTCGACGGCACGTTACTGGTAGGCGACGGTTCCGGCACACCGGTGGATGTGAAAGACACCCACGGTTACACCATCGATAACGATCCCTATCTCTACGCCTTTGACGTGGCGAAAAAGCGCTACTATCGCATCGCCCGTCATGACACCTCCTGGGCGACGGTAGAAAATAGCCGCCAGGTCACCCATCCGCATCCCTCCTTTACACCGGACGAGAAAGCGGTGCTATTCAGTTCCGATAAAGACGGTAAACCTGCCCTCTATATTGCGAAACTCCCCGCGCAACCGGATATGTTGTCTGCATGATTTAAAAATGTGTTTCTGTAACTGGCCTTGCCCTCCTTACGGAGGGCTTTTTTTGCTCTGAACGTTTTGCCCGGTGACGCTGCGCTCACCGGGCCTGGAGGGAAATATCAGAAGGAATACGCCACGCCTAAACGGAAGCGGGTCTGACGTTCATCGCTCTCTTTTACCCCCACATTACCCACCTCAACATACGGCGCCCAGTTTTTATCCCATTTATACGCCAGCTTCGCGTTATATTCGGTGGAATAATCTTTATTATTATTACGGACCATCCCTTCCGTACTTTTTGCATAAACATAATTCAGTTCGGTACGCCAGTCTCCCATGACCCAGCCGACCCAGGCATCACCACGGTTAACTTTGTCATCGTCTTTATTAGAGCTCGACGGATAACGGGTATATTCATAACGGTAACGCGCGGCCACGTAAAAGCCATTATCGAAACTGTATTGCAGGTGCAGGTTCGGTTTATAAATGGTACGGCTGTCGTTACTCTCAAGCGTGAACGCGGGAGTCAGCGCAATATTCTCTGTCGCTTTCCAGCGCCAGCTAATTTGATCTTCATGACCGTTACCCACCACATCCGCAAAAGGCTGGTCGGCCTTATCACCACCCGATTTCCATTTCGCTTCTACAGAAAAACCGACGCCATTCGCAAAGCGATGCGAGACTGAAACACGGTCTGCATTTGCGCCGTTGTCGATGTATTCATGACGCAGATCGACGGTCACCGCCTGCGCGGCGAAAGAGGTACCAATAAGAGAAGCTACAACCAGAGATTTGTTAAACATGACAAAAACCCTCAATTAAAATAACGTTTCATTTTTATGAAATGGCAGTTTATTTTTTAATAAATGCTATTTTAGTGAGCAAGATCGTAATTATTTGTTTCATTTTTTTCGGTACAAATCGGCGTGATACACGTCAACAAACAAGTGGGATTTAGGCGAAATTAATGGAGGGAGATCACGTCAGGCAGGAATAACGCGCATAAAAAAACCTCCCATCGGGAGGTTTTTTTATGAAGGAAGGGATTAACGTTCGATAGCCAGCGCTACTCCTTGCCCACCGCCGATACAGAGCGTGGCAATGCCTTTACGGGCGTTACGCTTTTTCATCTCGTGAACCAGCGATACCAGAATGCGGCAGCCGGAAGCACCGATGGGATGACCGAGCGCAATCGCACCGCCGTTGACATTCACCCGCAGCGGATCCCACTCCAGCATTTTGCCCACTGAGATCGCCTGCGCGGCAAAGGCCTCGTTGACTTCAATCAGATCCACATCGGAAAGCTGCCAGCCCGCGCGATCCAGGCAGCGGCGGGTCGCATACACCGGCGCGATCCCCATTAATGCCGGATCAACCCCCACGCTGGCAAACGCCTTAATCCGGGCCAGCACGGGGAGATCCAGTTCCTGCGCTTTGCTTTCGCTCATCATCATCACCGCTGCCGCACCGTCGTTAATCGAAGAGGCATTTCCCGCCGTGACCGACCCTTGCGTTTCAAAAGCAGGATTGAGCATGGCCAGCCCTTCTGCGCTGGCATCGGTTCGCGGCTGCTCATCGGTGTCGACGACAATCGTCTGACCGTTCTGGCGCTGGGTGCACACCGGGACAATTTCATCGCGAAAACGCCCGGAATCAATCGCGGCACGCGCTTTCTGCTGCGAGCTCAACGCGTAAGCATCCTGCAGCTCACGGCTTATACCGTACTCACGCGCCAGGTTTTCCGCCGTCACGCCCATATGATAATCATTAAACGCGTCCCACAGCCCGTCATGCACCAGGCTGTCGAGCAGCTGGCTGTTACCCAGCTGCGCGCCGGTGCGGCTGTCGGTGAGGACATGCGGCGCGCGGCTCATGTTCTCCTGCCCACCGGCAATGACCACATCCGCTTCACCACACTGGATGGCCTGCGTGGCAAGATGCAGCGCCTTTAACCCTGAGCCACAGACGTCGTTGATGGTGATTGCCGAGACGGTGTTGGGCAGGCCGCCTTTTAGCGCCGCCTGACGGGCAGGGTTTTGCCCGGCGCCGGCCGTCAGGACCTGTCCGAGGATCACCTCATCGACTTCATGTGCCGGGATCCCGCTGCGCTCCACCAGCGCTTTCACCACCACGCTACCCAGTTCAACAGCCGAGTGACGCGCCAGCGCTCCCTGAAAACAGCCGATAGCTGTACGCAACGCACCCACTATAACGACATCTTTCATCACCACCTCTGCGTTAAAGGACATGACGATAGTAGAGGATTGTTACTGGCATTTATCTTAATTGTTTAAAAATAGTGAGTTTAATCACAAGGATCAGCGTGCGTCCTGCAAATACTGCCGCAGCCAGCTTCCGGCGACGCCGGGAGGGGATCGTTTATTCCACAGCAGATCGATACCGATCGCGCGAGGCCAGCCAGGAACATTCAACTGCACCAGCGATTTCGCGGCGGCAAATTCTTCCACCAGCGCACACGGCAACACGCACCAGCCAAATCCCTGCACCGCCATACTCAGCAGTAACAGGTAATTCGGTGCCGACCAGACCGGCCCCCGGGCGAGCGTTGCCTCGCGCTCCAGGTAGGTGCTGAGCCGCAGTTCCCGCCAGCCGTGCAGCTCATCGGCCTGCACTTCATGTTGCCCGGCCAGAGGATGCGTGGTCGCGACATAAATCGCCATCCGGGTTTGCATCGGCAGCCGGGTGACGCCGATATCGGTCGGGTAAGCGTCACGCGCCTCCGTCAGGCCAACCTGCGCCCTCTCCTTTTGCAGCAGATCGATGACGTCCTCTTCCTCGCCAATCAGGCACTCAAATTCCGTATGGGGAAAACGCTGGTCAAACTGGTTCATCAGATCTTCCAGCACGTCCGGGTTAAGCGTATCAGAGAGGACAAACGTCAGGCGCGCCTCCGTTTGCGCGGTCAACGATACCGCCAGTTCGTCCAGCCGCGTGCTGGCGGCGAGGATCGCCTGGACATAGCCCAGCACCTGCTCTCCCTGAGCGGTTAACACCGGCTGGCGCGCCGAACGGTCGAACAGATCAAAGCCGAGGTCAGCTTCAAGATTGGCAATTGAGGTGCTGATTGTTGACTGGCTTTTACGCAGCCGCCGTGCGGCAGCAGAGAAAGAGCCCGCTGCCACGGTTTCAACAAACGCGGTAAGGGCTTCAGGTGAGTAGCGCATAACCTATCTACTTTATCGATGGATACCATCTTTAATATATCACCTTTAGCGATAAAAATAGGCGCCATCAACGCCCATACCGGCGAATTAACGAGGTCGAAAGCTATGCAACATCAGGATGCACTCCAACGTAAACTGCCGGAGCGGATCTTCCACGCGGTCTGCTTTGAGGGGATTGCCACGGCGATCCTCGCCCCAACGGCAGCGTGGCTGATGCAGCGTTCCGTGGTGGAAATGGGTGGGTTGACCATTATCCTCGCCACTACGGCCATGCTCTGGAACATTATCTATAACTTCGGTTTCGACCGTTTCTGGCCTGTCCAGTGCGTAAAACGCACGGCAAAAGTCCGCGCGCTGCATGCCCTGGGGTTCGAATGTGGGTTTATCGTGATTGGCGTGTCGATTGTCGCCGCGGTTCTGGGCGTCACGCTGCTGCAGGCATTCACGCTGGAAATAGGTTTCTTCCTGTTCTTCCTGCCCTACACCATGTTCTACAACTGGGCGTATGACACGTTACGTGAGAAATTCCTGAAGCGTCGTCAGCAGCGACGCGCCCTGGCGGGCTAACTCCCCCCTGGCCGGACGACTGGTCCGGCCAAACTCCGTCGAAGCAACTGCGCTCTCAACGCATAACTATGGTAAATTGCACTCCATTCTGAATGGTTTGCTAGTTGATACGTTGCTCTAATGTCGAAAATTTGGTCAAAAGATGAGACTCTGTGGAGTTTCGCTCTCTATGGCACGGCCGTGGGCGCAGGAACGCTGTTCTTGCCCATCCAGCTGGGCTCCGCAGGCGCTATTGTCCTGTTCATTACTGCCCTTGTGGCCTACCCATTAACCTACTGGCCGCATAAAGCGCTGGCGCAATTTATCCTGTCGTCAAAAATGAAAGGCAATGAAGGGATCACCGGCGCGGTCTCCCACTACTACGGCAGGAAAATTGGGAATCTGATCACCACGCTCTATTTCATCGCCTTCTTCGTGGTGGTGCAGATTTACGCCGTGGCCATCACCAATTCATTAACCGAGCAGCTGGCAAAAAGGATGACGGTGGATACCGCCACTCGCGTGCTGGTCAGTTTTGGCGTGGTGCTGGTATTGAATCTTATCTTCCTGATGGGGCGACATATCACGATCAAAGTGATGGGCTTCCTGGTGTTTCCGCTGATCGCCTATTTCCTGTTTGTCTCCCTGTACCTGACCGGCAGCTGGCAACCCTCACTGCTCACCAGCCAGATGGCGTTTGATCGCCACACTTTGCATCAGGTGTGGATCTCAATCCCGGTGATGGTGTTCGCGTTTAGCCATACGCCGATTATCTCCACCTTTGCCGTCGATCGCCGCGAGAAGTTCGGTGAAGCAGCCATGGACAAGTGCAAGAAAATCATGAAGGTGGCGTATCTGATCATCTGCCTGAGCGTGCTGTTCTTTGTGTTCAGCTGCCTGCTCTCGATTCCGCCGTCCTATATTGTGACCGCAAAAGAGCAAGGGGTGACGATCCTGTCAGCGCTGTCGATGATGCCCTCTTCTCCGGCCTGGCTCGGCATTTCCGGCATTATTGTTGCGATTATTGCCATGTCGAAATCGTTCCTGGGCACCTATTTTGGGGTGATTGAAGGGGCGACGGAAATCGTAAAGTCGTCGCTGAATCAGGTCGGCGTGAAGAAGAGCCGCGCCTTTAACCGTGCGATTTCTATTCTGGGCGTGTCGCTGATCACCTTTGCGGTCTGCTGCATTAACCCGAACGCCATTTCGATGATTTACGCCATCAGCGGTCCGCTTATCGCCATGATCCTGTTTATCATGCCGACGCTGTCGACGTACCTGATCCCCGCCCTGAAGCCGTATCGCTCCATTGGCAGCCTGCTCACGCTCATTGTTGGCGTGCTGTGCGTGTCGGTGATGTTTGTCGGCTAACCCTCGCGTGCCCGGCCTTCTGCCGGGCGCGTCTGATTTTTACAGTGGAAACGGTCTGTCCTGCACGACCGTTTTCATCACCAGCGTAGAGCGAAGATGCTGTACGCCTGGCATGGCAGAAAGTTTCTCATCATACAGTTTCTGAAAAGCCGACAGATCGCGGGTGACAACATGCATCAGGTAGTCGGGATCACCAAATAATCGCTGGGCCAGCACGATTTGCGGGATCTCTTCCACCGCCTCTTCGAACGCGCTGACCGCTTTCTTATCACCCTCTTTCAGGGTGGCAAACACAATCGCCAGGAAATTAAACCCCATTTTGGCGGGATCGAGATTGGCGCGATACCCCGTAATGGCTCCGCTCTGCTCCAGCGCACGTACGCGTCGGTGACACGGAGAGAGGCTCAGGTTCACCCGCTCCGCCAGCTCCGTAAGAGATAAACGGCCATCAGCCTGCAGTTCAGCAAGAATTTTTCGATCAATGCTATCCATATGGAAGATTTTCTCAATTTTAGCGTTTTATGAGCATAACATTGAAAACTCATTTCGTACCGATACCGATATTCTTTCTCTCCGGGTAATTCAGGTACAGGAGTTTCACAGACGATGGAAATGAGTATTGTGGCCGGTTTTTGGGTGGTGTCCTTCCTGCTCATCATGACACCGGGTGCAGACTGGGCCTATGCGATCAGCGCCGGGATCAACGGGCGGCGCGTAGTGCCGGCGGTGATGGGACTGATGTCCGGGCATCTGCTCGCCACGCTGGTCGTAGTGGCGGGCGTGGGTGTGTTGATGGCTCAACATCCACTGGCATTATCAGGGCTGACAATTGCGGGGGCGGTTTATCTGCTGTGGCTCGGCATCACGCTGTTACGCCATCCTGCCGCGCCGGAAAGCACCGTGCAGCATGCAGGAAACTGGAAACAGTGGGCGGTGAAGGGATTATGTATCAGCGGGCTCAACCCAAAAGTCTTCTTACTGTTTCTGGCGTTGCTTCCGCAGTTTACCGATCCAAAGGGAAGCTGGTCGATTGCCACGCAGATGTCAGCCCTGGGTGTGATGCATCTTATCACCTGCACACTGGTCTATTTGCTGGTGGGGTATGGTTCGAAAGCGGTGCTGGCGACCCGTCCGCAGGCGGCACGTGCGGTGAGCATGGCCTCAGGGGGGATTATGGTGGCGATCGCGCTGGGATTGCTGCTGGAGCAGGTGAGATAAAAAAACACCGGCCATCGCCGGTGTGTTTTACGCCCGAATATCGTCATATTCCCGCGTGCTATCAAACTCATGCTTCGCAAACGGACACAGCGGGATAATTTTGCGATTCTCACCGCGCATTTTCTCCACCACCTTCGCCACCAGCTGCTTGCCAACCCCTTGCCCTTTCAGGCTCGGATCGACATCAGTGTGCTCAATAATACTCAGGTGCTCACCTGTGGGTACGAAGACAATCTCTGCGACCTGATTGCCGTTCGCATCGTTCACATAAAACTTGTTATGGCCTTCCAGAATATCCATGGTTCCTCGCTTATTTTTGGCGATACTGCAGCGCACCGCTCGGGCAGGTATCAATCACGCGTACAACGGTTTCCACGTCCACTTCATCAGGAATGATCCACGGTTTACGTTTCAGATTAAACAGCTTTGCGCTGCCGCGAACGCAGTTACCGGAGTGTTTGCAGATCCCGGTATTGAAGTAGACGTCAATTTTCTCCCCGGTATAGGCCCGGTAACCCGCATCCAGTAGTTCTTTATCCATGACATTGCCTCTGTAATTATTATCGTGCTGAATGAAGCATAGCCTTACGGGATCCTGATGGCTATAACGTATAGCGTTTTCTTGCCGGATTGTTTCCCCTGCGTGCATGACTGACGCAGACGGGGTGGTTGCGTCAGCCTGGCTGATTATTCCCGCCGGGATATTTAAAATTAAACAAGTTTAATCTGAAGATGTATCGGTTGTTTACGATAATGTCCGCTCTGCTTATTTAACACGAGTCCCCCATGAAGAAACGGTCATTATTACTGACTCTGCTCAGCCTCAGTTTATTAACCGCCTGCAGCGCGTCTGCGCCTGATAAGGTTGAACAAATCCATCATCTGCAGATCCCATTAGTTTTGCCGGGAGAAAAACCGCCAGAAATTCCAGCATCGCGTATCGCTGCGCTGTATCAGGAAAATAAAGTTCAGATTGACCGTTTAACTGCGCAGTTGAAATCAGATTATTTACAACAGACTACCGCGAAAGATATTTTTACCGAAGATAGCCCTGTTCAGCCGGTCTTCGCCTCGCTGACTAAACTTGAGCAGCTGGAAATGGTTAATCAGCAGTACCTGAAAGATAAAAACGTCACGGGACTGCAAAAGATTAACATTGTCCTTCAACCTTTAGTCACCGGTTAAATGCCAAAAGCCCAACTGCTGAACAGTCGGGCTTTTGTAACGGAAAGGATGGCAAGGATTAATCGTGCTGTCCAAATCGCCATGTCAGTCCAGCAGTCACAGAGCTTACGTCGCTGCTGACGCCAATCTGGTTGGCATTACCCACGTTGCTTACCCATTGATATTCCAGACGGCCCGCTAAATTTTTGTTAAACGCATACTCCGTCCCGACTGCGGCAAGCGGGCGAACGCCTGTTTCAAAACGATTGTGACCACTTACATCAGATTCAGCACGATAGGCCATCGCCCCGGCACGACCATAGATATCCCAGCTGTCGGTCACGGCATAGCTGGCTTTTAAGGACATCTGTAGCCCCTGGCTTTTCATTTGTGCCCCCGCGCTATGTTTGCCTTTAATCTGCATATTGCCTAAATAATCGTAACCGCCTTCCAGTGCCAGCCACGGAGTCATCTGATAACCCGCGTATACCCCACCACCGACATTATCATGATCGATATTATACTGGTTCGAGCCATTATTATTATCGCTCGCTTTCGAGCCGGTGTTGGCGTCAAAATAGTGTGACCAGCCGAATTTAGCACCGCTATACCAGGTGCCTGTATCTGCCGCTGCAAATGCAGACGTTGCGGTAAAAGCGTTAGCCAGAATTAATGCAACAAGTGTCTTTTTCATAGAAATCCCGTTTACTCTGTTGAATATTTCAGTGAGCAAACGATATCGACAAACACGACAATCGCGAAATCATTTTCTGTTTATTTTTAAATTTTAAAATGACTCTGGCAAATGCCCTACCTCCAGTAAATATCCGCCACGTTTGAACGCGATATATTTACCTTGCTTAAGTGCAGATAATACATTGAGAATACTGCTGCGGGAAAGAAGCGTACGATCCTGAATATATTCCAGAATAGTTGTTCGCATCCGCACCTCATCGGGCAGTAATATCATCTCCTGCAGATAGCTGCGAATCACGGAATAGGTGCGCTGCTGCACAACCTGGGCATCACGATAAATGAGATAGGCCGTATGGTACGACAGCAAGGCTGCCACATCCTCCCAGACGCCCTGTTCACGAAATCGCGCGGCGGCTTCATCTGCATCAGCACGCAAAATCAGAGACTCCCGTTCTGCGCGTAATATATGTCCTTGCGTCGGCTGGATCATCTCGGCAATGCCGAACAGATGTGGCTCAAAAACGCTAACTAACAGTAACCCGTCAGATGCCCGCAACAAAGAAAGCTCTCCTTCCTGGAAAAGATACATTTGCTGGCGGCCTTTATGTTTCCAGGTAATCCGCTTACGCGGCGCGAGCTTCACTTTTTCCGCAATTGGTTCAAGTACCGCCGTCAGACGTTCAATGGAGTGTTCAGGGCGAACAGGAGGCAATATATGCATGACACCACCTTTGGGTATTCGATAATGGCCAGTATAGACCACAGCGGCCATGACTCAGACTGGTATGAGGGAATGAAGGTATATCAGAGGTCGCTGCATACGTAAAAAGATAATTTGTTTATTTTTGAACTTTACCCGCGTGACACGTGATAAATATGCCCGATTTCCTGAAGTGCTTACATGATTATCAACGTAAACAATGGGGAGAATAAACGATTAAAAATCCCTGCACCCACCCTCTTATTACTTAAGATTATTCCTAATTCAGCGATAATTATTTTATTTTTTTTAATTGATTACAAAATCGCAACCCTTAATAAAGCTTTTAGCGTTTTGAATTGTATATACCACCTGACTATTCTCATTCCTGCCGATAACAACCGGGTAATGATGATGAGAAGTTCGTGCTTCTCATGATTTTATTTATTCAAATTATCAGGCAGTTAGCAGAACTGAGTGACTTAAATCACGCATTTCGTAAGGACTATCTTTCAATGGCGAAATTCTTCGCCACGCTGTCACAGGAGTCAGACATGAGCGAAAATTTAATCTGGTCAGGAAAAGTTGACGCAAAAAATGCCGAAGGGACAAATACAGGAATTGCCCTCAAAGCGGGAGAGATAATTACCATTCTGGCCAGTGGTTGGGCCAGGAATGGAAGTGAAAATTTTGCGCTTACCGCACCACAGGGGCGTATTCCCCGAGAGGGTGAAACGCTTACGTTACGCAATCCTTCGCTTCAGGCACGCCTTGGTAACGAAAATTATCCGGTTGGTAATCATAAATACCGCTGGTCGGTTCCAGCTGAAGGGACGTTGACGCTGTTTTTTGCCGATGGCAAAGACCAGTACAAAGACAACGCCGGTGAATTCAGCGTTGAAGTGTATCGCGAGGCGGATATTTCCGTCGCGGCGCCAGCTCCGTTTGAAGATTTAACCAACTTTGAGCGCGATAACTGGAATAACTGGCAGGCCGGACCTGCCGGGCACGATCTTTATCTGGTTGACACCAGCACCCGCGCCGTCGAGTTTATTACCAGACCTAATAAAAACCATGCCGGCGAGATCCTCAAAAAGACGCTGATAGGTCTGACTGCCGGGCATGAATATACCTGGACGGTGAAAAGTGCGCGCATCATAGGAAAATATGAAGCGCCAAAGGTTTCGCTACGTGCTGATGGCAAAGACATTACCGCCCCTCTGGAACTGAAGCAGGCAAATGAATGGGTAACCCTGAGTGGAAAATTCAAAGCCACCGGCAGTCAGGCTGAACTCGCGGTAGTCAGCCATGTTTCAGCCAGTATGGGAAATGATTTCCGCATTAAAGAACTTAAAATAAAGGGTTAATTTCAAAAAGTCGGACTGCTATTCAGCGAGAATGCTGGATGGCAGTTTGATGTTCAAAAATTGTGTAGCGCACATGTTCAACATATGCGCTACACCAACAGGCAATAAACACACGGCATTACTCTTTGTTATGTTGCATATCCTCTCAGTATCGGCAGCGATTTGAAACAAGACACGTCTCGATTAACGTACCTGAGCGGAAGTAACATACTCATTTCATGCCAAATAAACACCAGTGGGGTAATATCGGTTCTGAATACGCATTCAGGGCTGCATATTCACGTAATTAAAAAGATCATGGTGCCTGTAAAAGTGCACCATGGAAGAGCCACAACCTACAATTAGCAAAGCACATCCCTGTTTAATTAAAAGGCAACGTAATTGTACTGCCGCTATATCGCTAAACGATACAAGACCTGTCTGGTTAATTCAGGGTGGCGCGAGGCTAGATTACAGGCCGGACGGCTGTCTGTAAGCTTCGCTCATCGGCATACAGGCGAGCCGACCAGAGGCCACTGAATAGGTTTCATCGTGAGGTCAGGAATTGTCTACGGGTATGGGGTCAGTCCATCAACCAATCTGCAACGATCCCATTGTTCAGTACTTCTTGCTATGCGGTCACTAATTGCAAAGTTCATCAGCGACGAATCATAAGCGTAAACTTTGCTTTTATCATCTGCCATCATTAACTTACCGTTAGATTTCAGCTTCGGCGAGAGCAGGTATGTCCCGTTTAAACGGTTGGCTTTGAAGCTATCAACAAACAATGTTACCTCAGCATTACCTAGCACACGTAGTGCACCTATTCTTCCATTCTGTATCGTTGCAATAGCATACTGACAGAGATAAGTTTTCGCAGTTGAAGACGTATTTTGTTCGTTAGCCTTGGCTGATGAGGAATGTGAAGAGGATTTCGGGATTGAACTATGAAGAGAAGATGACGGGTAAGAGTAAGAATAATTTTTATACACAGAAGAGGCACCTGATCCAATCCGACACGTTTTTCCAACCGCAATGCACGAATTACCGCATGGAATACCCTTCTTGCAGTTCTTAGCGTGTACAGATAATGACAACCCAGCCAATAGAAATGTACCAATGGTTATCCTAACCAACGAAGACCAGCCCATAAACCACCCTTCTTTCAAGATGTCCCCGCATAATAACACACATAAACTAAGGGTATAGTAGCCAATAAGCCCGTTGGTGGTTAGACAACGAGCGGAGCCGTTAGACGACAACATCAGGGTATGTCAGACAATGAAGTTTATCAGGCTGACCATGTACCCGAAGGAAAGAGGCTGAACCGCTGGTAGAGCCTGCATATCGTTTACAGGTACGAACACCTGTTTATTCCCTACAACGTTATTTCGACGTGTGGCATAGGAGAGCATCGGCAAAATGCGCTTCACTGTAAATAAATGCACGGCTCAGGCTTTTTCTTCGCGTTGAATTATCGCGGTGTGAGGTTGGAACTGCAGCAAACGAATAATTATACTTTCATTTCGATAGTAACTATCCGTGACAACTTACAGTGTACCTTGTGTTGGTAAATCATCGTTCACTGGTAGAACGATCATAGACAACTTGTGTGAAGTAACATGTTGATAGCAAATCACCTTTAAGCTAGTAACTGGCGGTGTTTTGCAACAAGGGGAGAGATCTGGAGCGGGCGAAGGGAATCGAACCCTCGTATAGAGCTTGGGAAGCTCTCGTTCTACCATTGAACTACGCCCGCTTTGAGGTGCGTAAAGCATTATAGACCTTACGCCTCTTCATACAAGCCTCTTCGCAACTAAATGGCGATAAAATAATCACTTAGCACTTCGGCTTGCTGCCCTGTGCCGGAAGATAACGCTGCGGGTCGATGGCGGTGGCCTTATAACGGATCTGGAAGTGCAGCTTCACCGTATCCGTGCCCGTGCTGCCCATGGTGGCGATCTTCTGCCCCGCCTTCACGTTCTGACCGTTATTAACCAGCATTGTGTCGTTATGCGCATAAGCCGTGATGTAGTCTTCACCATGCTTAATCATGATCAGATTACCGTAACCGCGCAGCTGGTTGCCCACGTACACGACCTTCCCTGCTCCGGAGGCATAAACCGGCGTACCGCGCGCGGCTGCAATATCGATGCCCTTATTGCCGCCTTCAGACAAGGAGTACGGCAGCACAACTTTACCGCTGGCCGGCCAAATCCAGCAGCGCTGTCCGACAGGCGGCCAGGAGGATTGCGGCACCGCATAGGATGGCGTCACTTTGGCGGTTTTGCCTTTCGATGAAGATTTTTTGCCCGAGGATGAACCGCCATTAACCTTCAGCTTCTGCCCCACTTCGATGGTATATGGCGGAGAGATATTATTCAGACGCGCCAGCTCCTTTACGCTGGTCCCCGTCGCGCGCGAAATCCGGTACAGCGTATCCCCGCGCTTCACGGTATAGACCGCGCCGGAATAGCTGCCCATATCCGAAGATTTACTCCCTGAACAGCCTGCCAGTAATAGCGTCAGCATCAGGCAGAACACGGCAGTGATGGGGTTTCTCGTCAGGCTTCCTGCAAACAAAACAGATCCTCGGTCAGCGTGAATGGCGCCCTATAATACCAGCCCAAACAGATATGGGTCAGCCCTTTTCCGCTCTGTGGAACAAACCGTTCGTACCGGAATGCAGTATAATGACATCGCTGGTGGTGCTGAGCCATCCGCATGGTTAGCACTGGAGCATCAATGAGTATTCAAGAACACGTTATTTTGGTAAATGACCAGGGAATGGTGATTGGCACTCAGGAAAAATACGCTGCACATACCTCCCATACCCCACTCCATCTGGCGTTCTCTTCCTGGCTCTTCAATGCCAAAGGGGAATGTCTTATCACCCGTCGCGCATTAAGCAAAAAAGCCTGGCCGGGTGTCTGGACGAACTCAGTCTGCGGCCATCCGCAATCTGGTGAAGCGATTGATCAGGCCATTGTGCGCCGCTGCCGCTATGAAGTGGGAGCCGAAATTACCGGGATCACCCCTGTCGCCGCTGAGTTTCGCTACTGTGAAACCGATCCTTCCGGGATCGTTGAAAATGAGATTTGTCCGGTCTTTGCCGCCAGGATCACGAATGCGCTGACGATCAACAGTGATGAAGTGATGGCATACGAATGGGTTGATCTGGACGCGTTGTTCCAGGCTCTGGATGCCACACCGTGGGCCTTTAGCCCCTGGATGGTGATGGAGGCTACGGCGGCACGCGAAAAACTGCGGGCCTTCGCCGCCAAATAAAAAAGCCCCGGCGACTATCGCACGGGGCTTTTTACGATCTGCAGACGTTATTTAACCGGACGCATCGCCGGGAACAGGATCACGTCGCGGATGGTGTGGCTGTTGGTGAACAGCATTACCATACGGTCAATACCAATACCCAGACCCGCCGTTGGTGGCAGGCCGTGCTCCAGCGCCGTCACGTAGTCTTCGTCGAAGAACATCGCTTCGTCGTCGCCTGCCGCTTTTGCGTCAACTTGATCCTGGAAGCGCTGCGCCTGATCTTCTGCATCGTTCAGCTCGCTAAAGCCGTTGCCGATTTCGCGGCCACCGATGAAGAATTCAAAGCGGTCAGTGATCTCCGGGTTCTCGTCATTACGACGCGCCAGCGGGGACACTTCAGCCGGGTATTCAGTGATGAAGGTCGGCTGAATCAGGTGCGCTTCTGCCGCTTCTTCGAAGATCTCGGTCACGATACGGCCCAGACCCCAGCTCTTCTCCACTTTAATACCGATGCTTTCAGCGATCGCTTTTGCAGAATCGAAGTTATCCAGATCCGCCATGTTGGTTTCAGGACGGTATTTCTTGATGGCTTCGCGCATGGTCAGTTTTTCGAACGGCTTGCCGAAGTCGAACACTTCTTCACCGTAAGGTACCTGCGTTGTGCCCAGAATATCCTGCGCCAGGGTGCGGAACAGGGATTCGGTCAGCTCGATCAGATCTTTGTAATCTGCATACGCCATATAGAGTTCCATCATGGTGAACTCTGGGTTATGACGCACGGAGATGCCTTCGTTACGGAAGTTACGGTTGATTTCGAACACGCGATCGAACCCACCCACCACCAGACGCTTCAGGTACAGTTCCGGCGCAATACGCAGGTACATGTCCAGGTCCAGGGCATTGTGATGGGTGATGAACGGACGTGCGGAAGCACCGCCTGGGATCACCTGCATCATTGGGGTTTCCACTTCCATAAAGTCGCGGTTAACCATGAACTGGCGGATACCGGCCATGATCTGGGAGCGAATTTTGAAGGTCTTGCGGGACTCATCGTTAGAGATGAGGTCCAGATAACGCTGGCGGTAGCGCGCTTCCTGATCCTGCAGGCCGTGGAATTTGTCCGGCAGCGGGCGCAGGGCTTTGGTCAACAGACGCAGTTCGGTGCAGTGGATAGACAGTTCACCGGTCTTGGTTTTGAACAGTTTACCTTTCGCGCCCAGGATATCGCCCAGGTCCCACTTCTTGAACTGCTCGTTGTAGATGCCTTCTGGCAGATCGTCACGGGAAACGTACAGCTGAATGCGGCCGCCCACGTCTTGCAGGGTAACGAAAGAGGCTTTACCCATGATACGACGGGTCATCATACGGCCCGCAACGGCCACTTCGATGTTCAGCGCTTCCAGCTCTTCGTTTTCTTTAGCGTCGAAGTCAGCGTGCAGTTGGTCTGAGGTGTGGTCACGACGAAAATCGTTCGGGAACGGCACGCCCTGCTCGCGCAGCGCTGCCAGCTTCTCGCGGCGGGTTTTCAGTTCGTTGTTAAGATCGACTACCGCGTCAGCGCCCTGTGCTTGTTGTTCAGACATGTTGGTTCCTCATAACCCTGCTTTCAAACTTGCTTCGATAAATTGGTCCAGGCTGCCGTCCAGCACCGCCTGCGTGTTACGGGTTTCAACCCCGGTACGCAGGTCTTTGATGCGGGAGTCATCAAGGACGTAAGAACGGATCTGGCTGCCCCAGCCGATATCAGACTTGTTGTCTTCCATCGCCTGTTTCTCAGCATTTTTCTTCTGCATCTCCAGCTCATAAAGCTTCGCTTTCATCTGCTTCATGGCCTGGTCTTTGTTCTTATGCTGGGAACGGTCGTTCTGGCACTGTGTTACCAGCCCGGTTGGAATGTGGGTAATACGTACCGCCGATTCCGTACGGTTAACGTGCTGTCCGCCCGCGCCAGATGCGCGGTAAACGTCGATACGCAGATCTGCCGGGTTGATTTCGATATCGATATCTTCGTCAACTTCGGGGTAAACAAACGCGGAGCTGAATGAGGTATGACGACGACCACCGGAGTCGAACGGGCTCTTACGTACCAGGCGGTGAACGCCGGTTTCGGTACGCAGCCAGCCGTAGGCGTAGTCACCAATGATCTTGATGGTGACGGACTTAATGCCAGCCACTTCGCCTTCAGACTCTTCGATAATCTCGGTTTTAAAGCCACGCGCTTCAGCCCAGCGCAGATACATGCGCATCAGCATGCTGGCCCAGTCCTGCGCTTCAGTACCGCCAGAACCCGCCTGGATATCGAGATAGCAGTCAGCACTATCGTATTCGCCGGAGAACATACGACGGAACTCAAGCTGCGCCAGCTTCTCTTCCAGCACGTCGAGCTCTGCCACGGCTTCGTTAAAGGTTTCTTCGTCGTCGGCTTCTACAGCCAGCTCCAGCAAACCGGAAACGTCTTCCAGCCCCTGAGCCATTTGATCCAGCGTATCTACGATAGCTTCGAGAGAGGAACGCTCTTTACCCAGCGCCTGCGCGCGTTCAGGCTCGTTCCAGACGTCCGGCTGTTCCAGCTCGGCGTTTACTTCTTCAAGACGCTCTTTCTTGGCATCGTAGTCAAAGATACCCCCTAAGAACGTCAGAGCGCTCCGTGAGGTCCTGAATACGGTTTTTTACCGGATTAATTTCAAACATGGTCTGTTTTCTTTTATGGACTTGTCAAAATGCGGTGATAAGAGCGGGATTGTAACGAATCCACGCCCTTTTTTATAGAGATTACTGCCGCTAAATTGGCCAGATATTGTCGATGATGATTTGAAGGGAGCGGTTACCGCGAAACTCGTTGATATCCAGTTTGTAGGCCAGTTCGACCTCGCGTACGCCATTGTCCGGCCAGACAGTGGTATCGACGTTAAAGGCAATACCATCCAACAGCGGGCCGCCGCCCACCGGTTCCACCATCACTTTCAAGTGACGTTCGCCCACGATGCGCTGTTGCAGCAGACGGAAGCGGCCATCGAACAGTGGCTCCGGAAACATCTGCCCCCACGGGCCTGCATCGCGTAGCATTTGCGCCACTTCCATGGTCATCTCCATCGGTGCGAGCTCACCGTCGGAAATCACTTCACCCTGCAGCAGAGCGGGGTCGATCCAGTCAGTCACCAGTTCGCCAAACAGACGCTGGAACTCGTCGAATTTCGCCTCTTCCAGCGACAAGCCTGCCGCCATCGCGTGACCACCGAATTTGAGCATCAGGCCCGGGTAGAGCGTATCCAGACGCTCCAGCGCATCGCGCATGTGCAGCCCCTGAATCGAACGACCGGAGCCCTTCAGCGTGCCATCGCCTGCGGGCGCAAATGCAATCACCGGACGGTGGAAACGCTCTTTAATACGCGACGCCAGAATACCCACCACCCCCTGATGCCATTCAGGGTGGTACATCGCCAGCCCGCCCGGCAATGCTTCACCGCTGCGTTCAAGCTTTTCACACAGGGTTAGTGCTTCAGCCTGCATTCCCTGTTCGATCTCTTTGCGGGTCTGGTTCAGCGCATCCAGTTCATTCGCCAGCACGCGCGCTTCACCAATGTTATCGCACAGCAGCAGCGCGACGCCGACGGACATATCGTCCAGCCTGCCAGCCGCATTCAGGCGCGGGCCGAGGGCAAAGCCCAAATCGCTGGCGGCGAGCTTGAGCGGATCGCGGTTCGCAATCTCCAGCAGCGCCTTAATACCCGGACGACACTTGCCCGCACGAATGCGGCTTAACCCTTGCCAGGTGAGGATACGGTTATTGGTATCGAGCGGTACCACGTCCGCCACGGTGCCGAGCGCAACAAGATCGAGATACTCGGCCAGATTGGGCACGGCGATCCCGCGGGACTCGAACCAGCCTTTATCCCGCAGCAGAGTACGCAGCGCCAGCATCAGATAAAACGCCACGCCCACGCCCGCCAGTGATTTCGATGGGAAATCGCAGTCGCGCAGGTTCGGGTTAATAATGGCTTCAGCGGCCGGCAGCGTGTCACCCGGCAGGTGGTGATCGGTGACCAGCACCGGGATCCCCAACTGATGCGCGTGATCGACACCCGCATGGGAGGAGATCCCGTTATCTACGGTCAGGATCATCTGCGCGCCGCGGGCATGTGCCTGATCGACCACTTCCGGGCTAAGGCCATAACCATCTTCAAAGCGGTTAGGCACCAGATAGGTGACGTTTTCGCAGCCCAGCGCGCGCAGGCTGAGCACGCTCAGCGCGGTGCTGGTGGCGCCGTCGGCATCGAAATCCCCCACCACCACAATGCGCGTGCCTTCACGAAGCGCGTTGTAGAGCATTTCAGTGGCTTTTTCGATGCCGTTCAGCTGCTGCCAGGGCAGCATCCCTTTGACGCTGCGCTCAAGATCGCCTGCACTCCGCACGCCGCGGCTGGCGTAGAGCCGCTTTAACAGCGGCGGAAGATCGGCTGGCAAATCAACCTGTGCAACCGCGTCGCGGCGGCGCAATTTTATTGGGGCTTTCACGCGGATTATTTACCACCAAACTGTTTCTGGTGCGCGTCGAGGAACTCTTTCATCTCTTTTGGCCCCTGATAGCCCGGGACAACGTAGCCGTTGCTTAAGACAATGGCTGGCGTACCGGTCACGCCAAACTGCACGCCCAGCGCGTAGTGGTTGGCAATATCAATATCACAGGAAGCCGGCTGTACACCCTTACCGTTCATCGCGTCATCAAACGCTTTGTTACGATCTTTTGCACACCAGATGGCCTTCATGTCCTGCTCAGGCTGGCTCTGCACACCCGCGCGAGGGAAAGCCAGATAACGCACGGTAATGCCCAGCGCGTTGTAATCTTTCATCTCTTCATGCAGCTTGTGGCAGTAGCCACAGGTGATGTCGGTAAAGACGGTTATAACGTGTTTTTCCTGCGCCGCCTTATAAACGATCATCTCTTTTTCAAGCGCATTCAGGTTTTTCATCAGCAGCTGGTTGGTCACGTTCACCGGCTGCGCGCCGCTTACGTCGTACATCGGCCCCTGAATAATGTGTTTGCCGTCTTCGGTCACGTACAGCACGCCGCTGTTGGTTAAAACGGTTTTCATCCCCGCCACCGGCGCAGGCTGAATATCGCTGCTGGTTACGCCGAGTTTCGTCAGCGACTGTTTGATAGCGGCGTCATCCGCATGGGCAAAACCGGTAAAAGAGGCTGCCAGCAGGGTGAACAGCGCAAAAGACTTTTTCATATAAGATCCTGTAACAATTCGTCGGCACTCACGCGCGAGGGTGGTGCTGTTGGTGTAGCTGCCGCAGGCGTTCCGTCGCGACATGGGTGTAAATTTGCGTCGTGGAAAGATCGCTGTGTCCCAGCAGCATCTGCACCACGCGCAGATCGGCGCCGTGGTTCAGCAGATGTGTCGCAAAGGCATGCCGCAACACGTGCGGCGACAGCTTTTCGCTGTCAATGCCCGCCAGTGTGGCGTAATGCTTGATGCGATGCCAGAACGTTTGCCGCGTCATCTGCTGCGCACGCTGGCTGGGGAACAAGACATCGATAGAAACGCCGTTCAGCAACCACGGACGACCGTGCTCCAGATACGTTTCCAGCCAGTACACCGCCTCTTCTCCCAGCGGGACCAGCCGTTCCTTGTTCCCTTTACCGATCACACGAACCACGCCCTGACGCAAGCTGATGTCGCTCATCGTCAGGCCAACCAGTTCCGAAACGCGCAAGCCGGTAGCATACAATAGCTCAAGCATGGCTTTATCGCGTAACTCCAGCGGCAGGTCAACAGCCGGTGATTGTAATAATCTCTCAACTTGTGCTTCGCTGAGATCTTTCGGTAGCCGCTGCGGGAGTTTAGGCGATGCCAGGAGGGCGCTGGGATCGTCCGCGCGAATTTTCTCACGATAGAGATGCTGGAACAGTCGACGCATTGCACTGAGCAGACGCGCAGAGCTGGTGGCTTTGTAGCCCCCTTCCATACGCTCGCCCAGCAACGCCTGCAGGTCGTCGCTTTGTGCGCTCTCCAGCGACAGTTCCCGGTGTGCCAGCCACTCCACCAGCATGGTGAGGTCCCGCCGATAGGCGCTCAGCGTATTTTGGGCCAGGTTTTTCTCCAGCCACAGCGCGTCGAGAAACTGTTCGATGAGTGCGAGATCCTTTTCCACATCAGCCCCTTTGATTCTGCAATCCGGGCATTATGCCTGATTGCGAGCGGTTTCTGGTACACTACGCGCAAAGTCATAGCAAGAATTGAGATAGATACGCGATGAATATTGGTCTGTTTTATGGTTCCAGCACCTGCTACACCGAAATGGCGGCAGAGAAAATTCGCGACATCATTGGCCCGGAACTGGTGACGTTGCATAACCTGAAGGACGATGCGCTCACGCTGATGGAGCAGTACGACGTATTGATCCTCGGCATCCCGACCTGGGATTTCGGTGAGATACAGGAAGACTGGGAAGCCATCTGGGATCAGCTCGATACGCTCAACCTCGACGGCAAAATCATTGCCATGTACGGTATGGGCGACCAGTTCGGTTACGGGGAATGGTTCCTGGATGCACTCGGCATGCTGCACGATAAGCTGGCACCGAAGGGCGTCACGTTTATCGGCTACTGGCCAACGGAAGGTTACGAATTTACCAGTAAAAAACCGATTATCGCAGACGGCCAACTGTTTGTCGGGCTCGCGCTGGATGAAACCAACCAGTACGATCTGAGCGACGAGCGTCTGCAAACCTGGTGCGAACAGATTCTGGGCGAAATGGCCGAGAAGTTCAGTTAACGCGTATTATTCCTGCGTCGGTTGCTGCTGCAGTAGCATCCGGCGCAGTTCCCGCCACTCCGCAATATCCATACTGTCGGCGGCCAGCCACAGATGCTGGCACTTACCGCCGCCCACCTGGCGTAACCGTAGCATCATGCCGGAACTGAGCATCCAGGGCATACCGAGGATATCCCACTCTTTACCCTGCCAGCGCAGGCGGGAGTCCATCAGTAATTTGATCTCACCCTGGCGGGCATTGATCCGGCGCTGGCTGCGCACGCTGTCAAAAACGACGAACGACAGCAACAACAGCCACAGCGGCGTATAGCTAAGCGGCCACGGCATCAGTAAAACAAATGCCGCGACCAGGCCGTGGAGCAATAACGACATCCACTGCGAGCGCCACGAGACGCGAAGATCAGATTGCCACAGGACCACGTTCCCGATTCCGTGTTTGAATTAATTGCACCATCCGTTGCAACTCGGTGTCGGCGGGCTTGCCGTGGTTCATCAGCCAGTTGAATAAATCGGGATCGTCAGACTCAAGCAGGCGAACAAACAGACGCTTATCCTCATCGCTTAAGCTGTCATACTCATATTCGAAGAAAGGCATGATGGAGATATCAAGTTCACGCATGCCGCGTCGGCATGCCCAGTGAATACGGGCCTTGTTGTTAATATCCATGTTCTGTTTCCTGCATTACGTTTGGCACAGTCGGTACCCCGTTCAGTCTTCTTTATTTCTCTGCGGGGACACTCGCTAGTGTAACGTGTTTTTGACCGTTTCTTTACTGGAATATTGCGAAGCTGAAGCGGGCTTCCAGAATAACCCCTATAAAGACAGCGGATTACACTATTTTGCGTGGCGCTACGCATTGCTGCGTTATGGCACGAATGGCCTGCTGAAAGCGCTTGCAATGGCTGTAGTCTCTTTTACCATTAGGCATTATCAAAGCGTTAAGCAATTCAGGATACCGTTATGGCATTTACACCATTTTCTCCTCGCCAGCCCGCCGCCTCTGCGCGTCTGCCGCTGACGCTTATTTCTCTTGATGACTGGGCACTGGCCACACTCGTTGGTGCCGATGCCGAAAAATACCTTCAGGGCCAGGTCACGGCAGACGTGAGCCAGATGACCGAACATCAGCACCTGCTGGCTGCGCATTGCGATCCAAAAGGCAAAATGTGGAGCAACCTGCGTCTGTTCCGCCGTCAGGATGGCTTTGCCTTTATTGAGCGCCGCAGCCTGCGTGATGACCAGCTTAAAGAGCTGAAGAAATACGCGGTCTTTTCCAAAGTCACCATTGCGCCAGATGACGAGCACGTGCTGCTGGGCGTGGCCGGTTTCCAGGCGCGTGCCGCGCTGAAAAACCTGTTCAACGAACTGCCGGATGCAGAAAAGCAGCTGGTTAGCGAAGGTGAGACCTCCATCCTGTGGTTTGAACACCCTGCAGAGCGTTTCCTGCTGGTGACCGACGCCGCGACCGCCGAGCGCGTAACTGAGGCCCTGCGCGGTGAAGCCCAGTTCAATAACAGCCAACAGTGGCTGGCACTGAACATTGAAGCGGGTCTGCCGGTGATTGACGCGGCCAACAGCGCGCAGTTTATTCCGCAGGCGACCAACCTGCAGGCGCTGGGCGGCATTAGCTTTAAAAAAGGCTGTTACACCGGCCAGGAGATGGTCGCGCGGGCAAAATTCCGCGGCGCAAATAAGCGCGCGCTGTGGACTCTGGCGGGTCACGCCAGCCGTGTACCGGAAGCAGGTGAAGATTTAGAACTGAAGATGGGTGAAAACTGGCGCCGTACCGGCACCGTGCTAGCCGCCGTTCAGCTGGATGATGGCCGTCTGCTGGTGCAGGCGGTGATGAACAACGACATGGAAGCCGACAGCGTGTTCCGCGTGCGTGATGATGCCAATACCTTGAGTATTGAGCCGCTGCCGTATTCACTGGAAGAGTGATGCTGTATCGCCCGGTGGCGCTGCGCTTACCGGGCCTACGGTTTTGGTGTTCTCCCTCTCGCTGTGGGAGAGGGTTAGGGTGAGGGCAACAGGCCGCAAGATGTAAAAACTAAACCTGCCCCACATACAAATAAATTGCCAGGAAGTGACACACGCTGCCCCCAAGTACAAAGCCGTGCCAAATAGCATGGTTATAAGGGATGCGCTTGCAGACATAGAAAATGACGCCCAACGAGTAGACCACGCCGCCTACGGCAAGCAAGGTCACGCCCCCTACCGCCAGCTTAATCGCCAGCTGATAAACCACTATCAGCGACAGCCAGCCCATCGTCAGGTAGGTCACCAGCGACAACACCTTAAACCGGTGCGCAATGGTCAGCTTAAAGAGGATCCCCAGCAGTGCCAGGCTCCAGATCACAATCATCAGGCCACGCGACAGCGGTGAGTTCAAGCCCACCAGCAGGAACGGCGTGTAGGTGCCTGCAATAAGTAGATAGATAGCGCAGTGGTCAAATTTTTTGAGCCATATCTTCGCCCGCTGATGCGGAATGGCGTGATACAGCGTCGACGCCAGAAACAGCAGGATCATACTCCCGCCATACAGGCTGTAGCTGGTAATGGCCATGGCACTGGCGTTGGTGTCCACCGCCTGCACCAGTAATAACACTAAACCGACAATCCCAAACACCAGGCCAATGCCGTGGCTGATGCTGTTGGCTACTTCCTCAGCCAGTGAATATCCCTGTGCGATTAATGGTCTGCTCACCATACAAAACTCCGGGAAAACGAAAGATGATTATTCATCGCATGACTATGCTAACTGAGAATGATTCCAGTGAACACCTGTTAGCTAAAATAATTTCAATCCATAATTTATATATAAAAATCATATATATAAAAAACCGTTTCACCTTACATTTGTTCACATTAAAATTTAATCATTATGAATCAAAGGCATAAAAATGGATCCTGCCCTCCGGCTGCATGTTATGATGGATCAATGAAGTCTGAATGAGAGTTATGCCACTGTGAGTATGTTCACCCACGCCGCCATTGCCAGTCTCAATAATCTGGAGATGATGGTCTACAACTATGTCATCAAAAATCGTGACAAAGTGATGTACATGACAATCCGCGAACTGGCGGACGCGGCGGGTGTCTCCACCACCACTATCCTGCGCTTTTGCCGCAAACTCAACTGCGAAGGCTACTCTGAATTCCGCGTACGCTTTAAGCTCTATCTGGAGCAGAATGAGCCTCAGCAGGTAAATTTTGGTGCCAGTGAAATTATCAGCTTCTTTAAAAGCGTTAATAATGAAGAGTTCGATACATTATTAGATGAAGCGGTGGAGATAATATTATCGTCCGAGCGAATTATCTTTGTCGGCGCGGGGACCTCAGGCTCGCTGGCAAAATATGGCGCACGCTTCTTTTCTAATATCGGTAAATTCAGCAACCATATCGACGATCCTTATTTCCCGGTAACCAATGACATGGCCAAAAATGCGCTGGCGATTGTACTGTCGGTATCCGGTGAAACGGAAGAGATCCTGCGCTTTGCCAGCCAGTTCAGCCTGCATCACTGCAAGGTACTTTCCATTACCAGCCATGAGCATTCGCGGCTGGCAAAACTGGCCGATTTTAATCTTTCCTGGCATGTTCCACAGACACGTATTGCAGGCGTGTATGATATCACCACCCAAATCCCCGTTATTTATATTCTGGAGTCGCTCGGGCGTAAACTGGCGAAGAAATTAACAGAATAAAACATCCTGTTTTTTGCATGTAACAAATTACAATTCAGGCAAATTGTTATATCGTGACATTTAATGTCGCTTTGCTAGACTCGATTCCAATAAGTCATGAATTGAGAATAGCAACGATGAAAAAATTAACCTTACCAAAAGATTTTTTATGGGGCGGCGCGGTTGCTGCTCACCAGGTGGAAGGCGGCTGGAACAAGGACGGCAAAGGGCCGAGCATCTGTGACGTGCTGACCGGTGGTGCACATGGCGTCCCCCGTGAAATCACTCAGGAAGTGGTACCGGGTAAATACTACCCCAACCACGAGGCCATCGATTTTCACGGCCACTACAAAGAAGACATCAAGCTGTTTGCCGAGATGGGCTTCAAATGTTTCCGCACCTCTATCGCGTGGACGCGCATCTTCCCGAAAGGTGACGAAACGCAGCCCAATGAAGAAGGGCTGAAGTTTTACGACGATCTGTTCGATGAATTGCTGAAGTACAACATCGAGCCGGTGATCACCCTCTCCCACTTCGAAATGCCGCTGCACCTGGTGCAGGAATATGGCGCCTGGACCAACCGTAAAGTGGTCGATTTCTTTGTCCGTTTCGCGGAAGTGGTCTTCGAGCGTTACAAAAACAAGGTCAAATACTGGATGACCTTCAACGAAATCAACAATCAGCGTAACTGGCGTGCCCCGCTGTTCGGCTACTGCTGCTCCGGTGTGGTCTATACCGAGCACGACAACCCGGAAGAGACCATGTACCAGGTGCTGCATCATCAGTTTGTGGCCAGCGCCCTGGCAGTGAAAGCTGCGCGTCGTATTAACCCGGAAATGAAGGTCGGCTGTATGCTGGCGATGGTGGCGCTCTATCCGTTCTCCTGTAAACCGGAGGACGTGATGTTTGCCCAGGAATCCATGCGTGAACGCTATGTCTTTACCGACGTTCAGCTGCGCGGTTATTACCCGTCTTATGTACTGAATGAGTGGGAGCGCCGTGGTTTCAACATTAACATGGAGCCGGGTGATGAGCAGATCCTGCGTGAAGGTACCTGCGACTACTTAGGTTTCAGCTATTACATGACTAACGCCGTCAAAGCAGAAGGCGGTACCGGCGATGCAATTTCAGGCTTTGAAGGCAGCGTGCCCAACCCGCATGTGAAAGCCTCTGACTGGGGCTGGCAGATTGACCCTGTGGGTCTGCGCTACTCTCTGTGTGAGCTATACGAGCGTTATCAGAAACCGCTGTTTATCGTCGAGAACGGTTTTGGCGCCTACGATAAAGTGGAAGAAGATGGCAGCATCAACGACGATTACCGCATCGACTATCTGCGCGCTCACGTGGAAGAGATGATCAAAGCCGTGACGCACGATGGCGTGGACCTGATGGGTTATACGCCGTGGGGCTGTATCGACTGCGTGTCGTTCACCACCGGCCAGTACAGCAAGCGCTATGGTTTTATCTACGTGAACAAGCACGACGACGGCACGGGCGACATGTCGCGCTCCCGTAAGAAAAGCTTCGAGTGGTATAAAGGTGTGATTGCCAGTAACGGTGAGACGCTTTAACTCTGTAACGCCGGGCGGCGCTACGCTTGATCCCCTCTCCCTTTTGGGGAGAGGGTTAGGGTAAGGGGTTTACTTCCCGCCCGCTAACTCAATAAAACTGCCCGTCACGTACGACGCTTTCTCGCTCAGCAGCCAGACAATCGCCTGGGCTACCTCTTCAGGCTGGCCGCCGCGCTGCATCGGCAGCAACGACTTAACGCGATCCACACGTCCCGGCTCTCCACCGTCGGCATGGATGTCGGTATAGATAAGCCCAGGGCGCACGCAGTTAACGCGGATACCTTGCGCCGCCACTTCCAGCGCTAACCCGGTTGTCAGTGAATCCACCGCCCCTTTGGACGCCGCGTAATCCACATACTCACCCGGTGCGCCCAGTCGTGACGCCGCGGAGGAGACATTCACAATCGCCCCACCCTTGCCGCCATGTTTGTGCGACATACGCTTTACCGCTTCACGGCAGCAAAGGAAATACCCCGTGACGTTGGTTGCCAGCACGCGATTAATGCGTTCAGCCGAAAGATTTTCGATAGTGGATTGCTCAAACAGGATCCCGGCGTTATTCACCAGCGCGGTCAGCGGCTCAGCTTCTCGGTCAAGACTGTCGAACATCGCCAGTACCTGCGCTTCATCGCTGATATCTGCGCGCAGGGCAAAGGCTTTACCGCCCGCCCCGACGATCTGGTTGATAACGTCCGTCGCAGCCTTGATATTGTGGTGATAATTCACCGCCACGGTGTAGCCTTCGTTTGCCAGCTGCAGCGCGGTGGCTTTACCGATACCGCGGCTGGCGCCTGTTACAAGTGCAATACCCATTCTTTTCTCCCAATAAAAAAGCCGGGTATGGCGGCTTCGCCATACCCGGCCTACGTTACTACATCAACACGATTACTGGTATTCGCTCATTGGTACGCAGGAGCAGAACAGATTACGGTCACCGTAGACGTCATCAAGACGTTTCACGGTTGGCCAGTATTTGTTTGCCACACCGGCCGGGAAGACCGCCAGTTCACGGCTGTAACCGTGATTCCACTCCGCCACCATTTCATGCTGCGTGTGCGGCGCATTGACCAGCGGGTTGTCTTCCAGCGTCCATTCGCCGTCCTGCACGCGGTCGATCTCCATGCGGATGGCCAGCATCGCATCAATAAAGCGGTCCAGCTCGGCTTTGCTCTCGGACTCCGTTGGCTCCACCATCAGCGTACCCGCAACCGGGAACGACATGGTTGGCGCATGGAATCCATAGTCGATAAGACGTTTGGCAATATCCAGCTCGCTAATGCCGGTCTGCTCTTTGAGCGGACGAATATCCAGAATGCACTCGTGCGCCACGCGGCCATCACGACCGGTGTAGAGCACCGGATAGGCTGACTTGAGGCGGGTCGCGATGTAGTTAGCGTTCAGGATCGCCACCTGGCTTGCCTTTTTCAGCCCTTCCGCGCCCATCATGCGGATGTACATCCAGCTGATTGGCAGGATAGAGGCGCTACCAAACGGTGCCGCTGACACCGCGCCCTGACGGGTCAGCATCCCTTCGATCTGCACCACGCTATGGCCTGGAACAAACGGTGCCAGGTGCGCTTTCACGCCGATTGGCCCCATACCCGGGCCACCACCGCCGTGCGGAATGCAGAAGGTTTTATGCAGGTTCAGGTGCGAAACGTCCGCGCCGATGAAGCCCGGCGAGGTGATGCCCACCTGCGCATTCATGTTCGCACCGTCGAGATAGACCTGGCCGCCAAACTGATGCACCACTTCACACACTTCACGGATGGTCTCTTCGTACACGCCGTGAGTCGACGGGTAGGTCACCATGATGCAGGAGAGCTTATCGCCCGCCTGTTCGGCTTTTGCACGCAGGTCAGCGAGGTCAATGTTGCCGTTCTTATCGCACGCCACCACGACCACTTCCATCCCCGCCATCTGGGCGGAGGCCGGGTTGGTGCCGTGGGCAGAGCTTGGGATCAGGCAGATATCACGGTGGCCTTCGTTACGGCTCTCGTGATAGTGGCGGATCGCCAGCAGACCGGCGTACTCACCCTGCGCACCTGAGTTGGGCTGCATGCAGAGCGCATCGTAACCTGTAAGTTTCACCAGCCAGTCGGAGAGCTGGTTGATCATCAGGTGATACCCTTCCGCCTGTTCGGCAGGGCAGAACGGGTGCAGCTCGGCAAATTCAGGCCAGGTGATAGGGATCATCTCCGCCGCCGCGTTCAGCTTCATGGTGCAGGAACCCAGCGGGATCATCGCCTGGTTCAGCGCCAGATCCTTGCGCTCCAGAGAGTGCATGTAACGCATCATCTCGGTTTCGCTGTGGTAGCGGTTAAAGACCGGGTGCGTCAGGATCGCATCGTTACGCAGCATGCTTTCCTGAATTGAGCGGCTGTCGAGCGCGACCTCTTTGTCCAGCGTATCAATATCCAGACCGTGCGCGTCGCCCAGCAACACGTTAAACAGGTTGACGATATCTACACGGGTGGTGGATTCATCGAGGGTGATGCCGACCGCGTTATGGATGTCGCTGCGCAGGTTGATTTGCGCCGCATCAGCACGCGCCAGCACCGCCGCTTTGTCCGCCACTTCAACGCACAGGGTGTCGAAGTAGTGAGCGTGACGCAGTTTGAGGCCTTTCTGCTGCAGACCGCAGGCCAGAATATCGGCCAGACGGTGAATGCGGCTGGCGATGCGTTTCAGGCCAACCGGACCATGGAACACCGCATACAGGCTGGCAATGTTAGCCAGCAGAACCTGCGAGGTACAAATGTTGGAGTTCGCTTTCTCGCGGCGGATATGCTGCTCACGCGTCTGCATCGCCATGCGCAGCGCAGTGTTACCGGCAGCGTCTTTTGACACACCGATAATACGGCCAGGCATGGAGCGTTTGAATTCATCTTTTGCCGCAAAGAATGCCGCGTGCGGGCCGCCGTAGCCCATCGGCACGCCGAAGCGCTGCGCAGAGCCGAAGACGATATCCGCACCCTGTTTGCCAGGCGCCGTCAACAGTACCAGTGCCATAAAATCAGCGGCGACGCTGACAACGACTTTGCGGGATTTGAGTTCGGTCATCAGCGCGCTGTAGTCATGCACTTCGCCGGTGGTGCCCACCTGCTGTAGCAGCACGCCAAAGACATCCTGGTGATCCAGTACTTTGTCGGCATCATCGACAATCACGTCGAAGCCAAAGGTTTCCGCACGAGTGCGTACCACATCCAGCGTCTGCGGATGAACATCCGCCGCCACGAAGAAGCGGTTGGCGTTTTTCAGCTTGCTCACGCGTTTCGCCATTGCCATGGCTTCTGCCGCGGCGGTCGCTTCATCCAGCAGAGACGCAGAGGCGATGTCGAGACCGGTCAGATCCAGGGTCACCTGCTGGAAGTTCAACAGCGCTTCCAGACGGCCCTGGGACACTTCCGGCTGATAGGGGGTATACGCGGTATACCAGCCCGGGTTTTCCAGCATGTTGCGCAGGATCACCGGCGGTAACTGCACGTTGGTATAACCCATGCCAATGTAAGACTTATAGCGCTTGTTAAGGGCTGCAATGGCCTTTAATTCTGCCAGCGCAGCAAATTCAGTCGTCGCCTCGCCCACCTGTGGTGGCGTGGCAAGCTGGATGTCTTTTGGCACGATCTGGCCGATCAGTGCGTCTAATGAATCCGCGCCAACTGTCTTCAGCATCTCCTGCTGTTGCTGAGCATCCGGCCCTATGTGACGTTCAATGAAGGCGCCACGGTTTTCAAGCTGGCTTAAAGTCTGTGTCATGAGCGATGGTTCCTGAAACGTGCAGTGAATATAAGTTCCCTCTCCCACCGGGAGAGGGTTAGGGTGAGGGGAAGATGGGCACCCTCACCCCTGTCCTCTCCCGAAGGGCTGAGGAATCCCCACTAATTTTTTATTAGTGGTTTCAGAGGATTAGAATGAATATTTTGCGAGCAGTTAGATTCACTCAGCTCGTAGACAGACAGAAAACGCTCATAAATGTGCATCTTCTGTCGAGTTATCGGTTGTTTTTAGCTCCATTTTTGAACAATAAACAACCATTTATCCATATCTAATTTTCTGGGGATTCCTCAGCCCGAAGGGAGAGGGATAATGGCTTACTCGTCTTCTAACAGGGCTTCGTATGCGGTGGCATCCAGCAGCGCAGCAACCTGTGATTCGTCGCTGGCTTTGATCTTGAAGATCCAGCCGCCTTCATACGGTTCGCTGTTGACCAGTTCCGGGGAGTCGCTCAGCGCGTCGTTGACGGCAATGATTTCGCCGCTCACCGGTGCATAGATATCGGATGCCGCCTTAACAGATTCCGCGACAGCGCAGTCATCGCCTGCGCTAACGGTCGCGCCCACTTCCGGCAGGTCAACAAACACCATGTCGCCCAGCAGCTCTTGCGCGTGCTCGGTGATCCCAACGGTATAAGAGCCGTCCGCCTCTTTGCGCAGCCACTCGTGTTCTTTGCTGTATTTCAGTTCTGCTGGCACATTGCTCATTGAAGTTCTCCTGATAAAAATGATTAGGCGACCGGCTTACCGGCGCGAACAAAAATCGGTTTGGTCACGTGGACCGGCATTTCGCGGTTGCGGATCTGTACCACCGCCGTTTCGCCAATGCCGGCCGGCACGCGTGCCAGTGCAATACTGTAGCCCAGCGTCGGGGAGAAGGTACCGCTGGTGATCACGCCTTCACGCGGATTGCCGTCTGCATCGGTAAAACGTACCGGCAGTTCGCCGCGCAGCACGCCTTTTTCCTTCATTACCAGGCCAACCAGCTGTTCAGTGCCCTTTTCGCGCTGCATCTCCAGCGCTTCACGGCCAATAAATTCGCGGTCAGCCGGTTCCCACGCGATGGTCCAGCCCATGTTAGCGGCCAGTGGAGAGACGCTTTCGTCCATCTCCTGACCGTAAAGGTTCATGCCCGCTTCCAGGCGCAGCGTATCGCGCGCGCCCAGTCCTGCAGGCTTGACGCCCGCTTCCACCAGCGCACGCCAGAAATCGGCGGCTTTTTCATCCGGCATGGCAATTTCATAGCCCGCTTCACCGGTATAGCCGGTGGTGGCGATAAACAGATCGCCCGCCTGCACGCCGAAGAACGGCTTCATGCCAGCGGTGGCTTCACGCTGCTCGTTGTTGAACAGCGTGGCGGCTTTCGCCTGCGCGTTCGGCCCCTGCACGGCGATCAGCGACAGATCATCACGGACGGTGATGTCGATGGCATATGGTTCAGCGTGTTGGGTAATCCAGGAGAGGTCTTTTTCGCGGGTGGCGGAGTTTACAACGAGGCGGAAGAAATCTTCAGTGAAGTAGTAGACGATGAGGTCGTCAATCACGCCGCCAGAGGCATTTAGCATGCCGGTATAGAGCGCTTTACCTGGCGTCTTCAGTTTTGCGACGTCGTTTGCCAGCAGATAACGCAAAAACTCCCGGGTGCGGCTACCGCGCAGGTCGACAATTGTCATGTGGGAGACGTCGAACATACCGGCATCGGTACGCACTGCGTGGTGTTCATCAATCTGGGAGCCGTAATGCAGCGGCATCATCCAGCCATGAAAGTCCACCATACGTGCACCGCATAACACGTGTTGTTCGTACAAAGGAGTCTGTTGAGCCATCTTTTCCTCGTTGAAAAATTCACCGTGAATCCCGGTATCGGCCCCGTCATTCGGCACCGACGCAAACGTTCTCTTTTACCTGAACTTACCACCGAAACCGACGGTTAACCATAAGGTAAAACAGGTCATCACATTAGCTTATGACCAAAAAACGCTGAAAAGCCTACAGAGTTATTCACTGGTAAAATGCGATTCAACCCGCATAAAATTAACAACGATCTAACAATATTTAGCACATGGTGATATTTCATGCGGAAAAACGGGCCAAATTTCCGTAACGTAAAAATAGCCAGATTAGATTATCTAATGCGAAAAATGGCGTGAAATTAGATTATTTCAAACGAGGATATTTACCCGGCGCAGAGGCCGGGTAAATAAAGTGTGACGGGGATCGAGATTAACGTAACCAGTCGGGAAGATCGTTAAGACCCATCGCCTGACGAAGGAGTTGAGGTTTTACGCCCGGAAGGGTGTCGGCCAGTTTCAGGCCGATGTCGCGCAGCAGTTTTTTCGCCGGGTTTGCCCCGGCAAACAGCTCGCGGAAGCCCTGCATGCCTGCCAGCATCACCGCCGCGCTGTGCTTGCGGCTGCGTTCGTAGCGACGCAGGTAGAGATGCTGGCCGATGTCTTTACCTTCGCGGTGCAGACGGCGCAGCTCATTCACCAGCTCTGCCGCATCCATAAAGCCAAGGTTAACTCCCTGTCCGGCCAGCGGATGAATGGTATGCGCCGCGTCACCCACCAGCGCGAGACGGTGCGCCGCAAACTGGCGCGCGTAACGGCCGGTCAACGGGAATACCAGGCGTTCGCTCTCAAGGGTGCACAGACCAAGACGGTTATCAAACGCCATGCACAGCGCCTGATTAAACGCCTCTGGCGTCGCCTCGCGCATCAGCTGTGCTTTTTCCGGCACCAGAGACCAGACGATCGAGCACAGGTGCGGATCGCTCAGCGGCAGAAATGCCAGAATACCGTCGTTATGGAAAATCTGGCGCGCAACGCCACCGTGCGGCTCTTCAGTACGAATGGTTGCTACCAGCGCATGATGACGATAATCCCAGAAGGTCAGGGGAATATCCGCCTTGTTACGCAGCCACGAGTTTGCGCCATCCGCGCCCACCACCAGCCGCGCGGTGAGCATGTCGCCGCTCTGCAGGGTGAGAAACGCTTCGTTTTCGCCCCATGCCACCTGCTGGATTTGCGCGGGCGCCATCAGGGTGATATCGCTGCAGGATTGCGCTTTTTGCCATAACGCATGGTGAATGACGGCATTTTCGATGATATGACCCAGATGGCTATAGCCCATACTTTCATCATCAAACGCGATACGACCAAAGCTGTCTTTGTCCCACACTTCCATTCCGTGATAGCAGCTGGCACGCTGCGCCACGATATCTGACCAGACGCCAAGGCGCGTCAGTAGTTTTTCGCTGGCGGCATTGATTGCCGAGACGCGCAGTTCCGGCGGCGCATCGTGCGCAACGGGCTGAGGCAGATTTTGCTCCAGCACGGCCACGCGCAGACCACTGCCCTGTAAACCACAGGCCAGCGCCAGCCCTACCATTCCGCCGCCTACAATGGCGACATCAACATTTTGCACGATGATAACTCCTTAACGCGCGACCCAACCAAGGGTCCGCTGCGCCAGCACGTCACGTGCCGGAATGAATAATTCCATCGCCATCAGCCCAAGGTTGCGGCCTGCAACCAGCGGTGCCCAGCGATTGGCAAACAGATGTACCAGGCCATCGGTGACGCCGATAGTCGCTTCTTTATCGGCCCGGCGTCGCCTCTGATAATGGCTGAGCACCGGATACGCACCGCAATCTTTTTGCTCATGCCACGCCTGAGACAGAATCTCTGCCAGGCTCATCACGTCGCGTAGCCCAAGGTTGAAGCCTTGCCCGGCGATTGGGTGCAACGTCTGCGCGGCATTGCCGACCAGCGCCACGCGATGGGAGATGGACTGAGATGCCGTGGTCAGCGACAGCGGGTAAACAGCGCGTTTTCCCGCATGGGTAATACGCCCCAGCCGCCAGCCAAAGGCTTTTTGCAGTTCGGTACAGAAACGGTCGTCGGACCAGGCCTCAACGTCAGCCGCTTTATCCTGAGGATGGCACCACACCAGCGAGCAGCGTCCGTTTGACATCGGCAGCATGGCCAGCGGGCCGTGCTGAGTGAAACGTTCAAACGCCCTGCCGTTGTGTTCTCCCGCCGTAGAAACGTTAGCAATAACGGCGACCTGTCCGTAAGGCTGGGCGCGCCATTCCACGCCGCACTGGGTGCCAAGCGCAGAACGTGAACCATCGGCGGCGACCAGAAGCTGGCCATCCAGAACCGTGCCGTTTTCCAGCGTCACGCTGACCGCCGCTTCGCTGCGGCTGAAGCTGGCGACGCGCGCCGGGCAATGCAGCGTCACGCCCGGGGCATCCTGCAATAAACGGAACAGACGCAGCCCGACGTCGTGAAGTTCGACCACCCGGCCTAACGCATCGATGCGGTAATCCTGCGCATCCAGCGTCACAAACCCGGCATGGCCACGATCGCTGACGTGAACGGTGTTAATTGCCGTCGCACAATCCGCAATCGCCTGCCAGATGCCAATTCGAGCGAGCTGCTGGCATGTCCCCTGTGCCAGCGCAATGGCGCGGGCATCAAAACCAGGATGATCGGACGCCTCTGGCGCCACAGCCTCCACCAGATGGACCGGGAGTTGCCCTTTCGTCAAATGCGAGATGGCCAGCGCCAGCGTAGCTCCCGTCATCCCCCCACCAACGATAATCACGCTCATGGGCGTGCCGCTGCCATCAGCGCCTCAATGTCATCGGCGTTTTTCACCACGCCCGCGGTCAGGTTTTCGTTACCGGTTTCGGTGATGACAATGTCATCTTCGATGCGAATACCAATTCCACGGTACGCTTCCGGCACGTCGGCATCCGGCGCAATGTAGAGCCCCGGTTCAACGGTCAGCACCATACCCGGCTCCAGCACGCGAGAACGTTCTGAACCATACGCACCAACATCATGCACATCCAGCCCCAGCCAGTGGCTCAGGCCGTGCATAAAGTAGGGGCGATGCGCATTTTCAGCAATCAGGGTATCCACATCACCGTTCAGAATCCCGAGCCTTACGAGGCCGGTAATCATGATGCGCACCACTTCGCCGGTCACTTCCTGGATGGAGGTGCCGGGGCGATAGAGATTCAGCGCGGTTTCAAGAGATTCAAGAACGATGTCATAAATTTCGCGCTGCGCGGGGGTGAACTTACCGTTCACCGGGAAGGTACGGGTAATGTCGCCCGCATAGCCCTGATATTCGCAGCCTGCATCAATCAGCACCAGATCGCCGTCACGCAGTTCACTTTCATTTTCGGTGTAGTGCAGAATGCAGCCGTTTTCACCGCCGCCGACAATGGTGTTGTAAGAGGGATAACGCGCGCCGTGGCGGTTGAACTCGTGGTGAATCTCGCCTTCCAGCTGATATTCAAACAGGCCGGGATGGCACTTTTCCATCGCCCTTGTGTGAGCCAGCGCGCTGATTTCGCCTGCACGACGCATCACGTCCAGCTCTTCCTGCGATTTAAACAGGCGCATCTCGTGGACCACCGGGCGCCAGTCCGTCAGCGTGGCCGGGGCGGAGAGATTCTGCCGGGAGCCTTTACGCAGCTTATCCAGCGCGGTGAAGACTATCTCATCGGCGTACGCATACTCACCCTGCGCGTGGTAAAGCACATCCAGCCCGTTCAGCAACTGATAGAGCTGCTGGTTGATTTCACTGAACGCCAGCGCACGGTCCACACCCAGTTTCGCGGGCGCGGCCTCTTGCCCCAGGCGGCGACCAAACCAGATCTCCGCGGTGAGATCCCGTACGCGGTTGAAAATCACGCTGTGGTTGTGGGTGTCATTGCTCTTGATCAGCACCAATACCGCCTCCGGTTCATTGAACCCGGTGAAGTACCAGAAATCGCTGTTCTGGCGATAGGGGTATTCACTGTCAGCACTGCGCGTCACTTCGGGCGCGGCAAAAATCAGCGCAGCGCTTCCGGGCTGCATTTTTGCCAGCAGCGCCTGACGACGACGGGAATACTCTTGATTCGAGATAACCATGACACCCTCCTGTGCGTTATTTTTCTTAATGTAAGGTTGGCTTACGAACTTCCGGTGCGGTTGGCTGCGAGCGGGTGAAGTTATCGTGGCACAGCAGTGCCGCCACGCGAACGTACTCGATAATCTCTTCGAGAGACATCTCCAGCTCTTCCTGATCTTCTTCTTCGTCGTAACCCAGCTGCGCGATGTTACGCAGATCGTCGATCGCTTCACCCGCTTCGCCGGTCACTTTATCAAGCTTGGGCTGCGTTACACCCAGCCCCAACAGATAGTGGTTTACCCAACCGGCCAGCGCATCGGCGCGATCGAACACGCTGACATCGTCGCCTTCAGGCAGATAAAGCTGAAAAAGGAAGCCATCGTCCTCCAGCGAATCGCTGATTGCCGAGTGCATTTTTCGCAGCGCTTCCGCCAGTTCATGACCAAACGCCAGCCCTTCGTTCGTCAGGTCGTGGATCAGCGGCTGCCATGAGCTGTCGCTGTTTCCGCCGCATAGCATGCCACTGATCAGACCGTGCATTTCGGCAGGGGTTAAACCCACACCCTGCTGGTTCAGTAACTGGTTTAAATCGTTGTAACCAGGCATTTCGTTCTGTATAGACATGAGCTTTCGTCATCAAAGGGAGGAATATTCATGATATGCTACCACTTTGGACCCTGGTGATACCAGAAAAGGGCTTGTATCTTCACATCAGGGTAGCTATAGTGTCGCCCCTTCGCAGCCCCCGGGGCAGTAAGCGAAGGCAGCGCAGTCAATCAGCAGGAAGGTGGCATGTCTGCACAACCCGTCGATCTCCAGATTTTTGGCCGTTCACTGCGAGTGAATTGTCCTCCTGAACAAAGGGATGCTTTGAATCAGGCTGCGGACGATTTGAATCAGCGGTTGCAAGATCTTAAAGAACGCACTAGAGTCACAAATACTGAGCAGCTGGTTTTTATCGCCGCGTTGAACATCAGCTATGAACTGACTCAGGAAAAAGCGAAGACCCGCGACTACGCGGCAAGCATGGAGCAGCGCATTAAAATGCTCCAGCAGACCATAGAACAGGCGTTGCTTGATCAAGGTCGCAATCCCGAAAGACCGGGACCAAAGTTTGAATAACACTTCTCAGTTGACTATGGTAGAGTAACTGTGAAGACAAAATTTCTCTGAGATGTTCGCAAGCGGGCCAGTCCCCTGAGCCGATATTTCATACCACAAGAATGTGGCGCTCCATGGTTGGTGAGCATGCTCGGTTCGTCCGAGAAGCCTTAAAACTATGACGACACATTCACCTTGAACCAAGGGTTCAAGGGTTACAGCCTGCGGCGGCATCTCGGAGATTCCCTCACTCTTCTTCTACCACTACCATGACTCAATTCCCTGAAGTTTCTGCCTCACGCCAGGATATTCGTCAACTCATTCGACAACGTCGCCGGGCGTTACCCCCTGAACAGCAAGCGCATTTTGCCCAGCAGGCCGCGGCACGCATGATGGCGTATCCGCCTGTAGTAATGGCGCATACCGTCGCGCTGTTTCTCTCTTTTGATGGTGAGCTGGATACGCAGCCACTCATTGAACAACTCTGGCGAGCCGGAAAGCGGGTTTATCTGCCGGTGCTGCATCCGTTTAGCGCAGGGAACCTGCTGTTTCTGCACTACCACCCGCACAGCGAACTGGTTGTGAATCGTCTGAAAATCACCGAGCCGAAGCTGGATGTGCGCGACGTGCTGCCGCTGTCACAGCTGGACGTGCTGATTACGCCGCTGGTGGCGTTTGATGAACAGGGCCAGCGTTTAGGAATGGGCGGGGGGTTCTATGACAGAACGTTGCAAAACTGGCAGCAGTACGGGTTGCAGCCGGTGGGTTATGCGCATGATTGCCAGGCGGTAGACGCCTTGCCGGTCGAGAAGTGGGATGTGCCGTTGCCGGCGGTGGTGACGCCATCGAAGTTGTGGGAATGGTGAAACAGGCGTGCAGCCTGATGCCCTCACCCCAGCCCTCTCCCACCGGGAGAGGGAGAAAACATAAAAAACGGTAACTATCGTTACCGTTTTGCATTTACCTCACACCCTCAGTACAGCAGACGCGCGCGAATCGTCCCCGGAATGGCCTTCATGCTCTGCAGCGCTTTCTCGGCCACATCTTCATCTGCTTCGATATCAATAACCACATAGCCCATCTGCGAGTTGGTTTGCAGATACTGCGCGGCAATGTTGACACTCTGCTCAGCAAAGATCTGGTTGATGGCGGTCAGCACACCCGGACGGTTTTCGTGAATGTGCAGCAGACGACGGCCACCGTGCAGCGGCAGCGACACTTCCGGGAAGTTAACGGCAGAGAGCGTTGAACCGTTATCGGAGTATTTGCTCAGTTTACCCGCCACTTCCAGACCGATATTCTCCTGCGCTTCCTGAGTAGAGCCACCGATGTGTGGCGTCAGGATCACGTTGTCGAACTCGCACAGCGGAGAGTTAAATGGATCGCTGTTGGTTGCAGGCTCCGTCGGGAAGACGTCGATAGCCGCCCCCGCCAGATGCTTACGCTTCAGGGCATCGCACAGCGCGGGAATGTCGACAACCGTACCGCGTGCGGCGTTGATCAGCAGGGAACCTGGCTTCATCAGCGCCAGCTCTTCCGCGCCCATCATATTTTTGGTTGAGGCGTTTTCCGGCACATGCAGGCTTACCACGTCGCTCATGTTCAGCAGGTCAGAAAGATGTTGAACCTGAGTGGCGTTCCCCAGCGGCAGTTTGCTTTCAATGTCGTAGAAGTAAACATGCATGCCCAGGGATTCAGCCAGGATACCCAGTTGGGTACCAATGTGGCCGTAACCAATGATACCCAGCTTTTTACCGCGCGCTTCATAAGAGCCCGCGGCCAGTTTGTTCCACACGCCGCGGTGGGCTTTGGCGTTGGCTTCCGGAATACCACGCAGCAACAGCAGCAGTTCGCCAATCACCAGCTCCGCCACGGAACGGGTGTTGGAGAACGGGGCGTTGAAGACCGGGATACCGCGTTTTGCGGCAGCATTCAGGTCAACCTGGTTGGTACCGATGCAGAAACAGCCGATAGCGACCAGCTTTTCCGCCGCAGCAATAACATCTTCAGTCAGGTGAGTACGGGATCGCAGGCCGATGAAGTGGGCATCACGGATGGACGCTTTCAGCTCTTCAGTATCCAGCGCGCCCTTGTGAAATTCGATGTTGGTGTAACCTGCCGCGCGAAGGCTATCAAGTGCTTTTTGATGCACGCCTTCTACTAGCAGGAATTTAATCTTGTCTTTCTCCAGTGATACCTTTGCCATTTACCCGACCCTGTTTTTTTGTCTGAACTGATGTTGTGCTGGATTGAAATCCGCTTAGCCAACATATCAAAAAAAACTATTGCAGCAATATGAACGTTTGCGTCGGCACTCTGAAGAAAAGTCATACAGCGCAAAATAGCAGAGTAAAATGCTGCAAATACTTGTGAATGCGGAAGGTTCAGCAAGAGAGGGGCAAAAACGTGACACAAGTCACCGAATTTAGCTTTTCAAAATTTTTTTAGCGGGGGGAGGACTCCCCCCGTCAGATCATTTTACGATGGTTTTCACGCCATCAGCCGTGCCGATCAGCGCAACATCCGCGCCACGGTTGGCGAATAACCCTACTGTTACCACGCCCGGAATGCCGTTGATGGCGTTTTCGAGCGCGATCGCGTCGAGAATTTCCAGGCCATGAACGTCGAGGATCACGTTGCCGTTATCGGTGACCACACCCTGACGGTATTCAGGACGTCCGCCCAGTTTTACCAGCTCACGTGCCACGGCGCTGCGCGCCATTGGGATCACTTCAACCGGCAGCGGGAATTTACCCAGAATATCAACCTGCTTGGATGCATCCGCGATACAGATGAATTTATCGGCCACGGAGGCGATGATCTTTTCACGCGTCAGCGCTGCGCCGCCGCCTTTGATCATCTGCATATGCCCGTTGATTTCATCCGCGCCATCAACGTAGATCCCCAGACGGTCCACTTCGTTCAGATCGAAAACGGTAATGCCGAGGCTTTTCAGCTTTTCCGTGGAAGCATCGGAGCTCGAAACCGCGCCCTCGATCTGCCCCTTCATCGTGCCCAGCGCATCGATAAAGTGTGCCGCCGTCGATCCCGTACCCACACCGACGATAGTACCCGGTTGCACGTACTGCAGCGCGGCCCATCCTACTGCTTTTTTCAGTTCATCCTGCGTCATGATCGTTTTGCCTGTGGTATGAAAACTTAGGGCGCATTATAGAACACGTGACGTGGAATTCGTCTGCCACAAAGGGAAAATTGTGTCATAGTGCAGATTAAGCAAAATTAAGGAGTAAGCCAGAGCAATGAAACGTCCGGACTACAGAACACTACAGGCACTTGATGCAGTTATTCGTGAACGCGGTTTTGAGCGCGCAGCGCAAAAGCTGTGTATTACTCAGTCCGCCGTATCACAGCGTATCAAACAGCTTGAAAACATGTTCGGGCAGCCACTGCTGGTGCGTACCGTGCCACCGCGTCCAACAGAGCAAGGACAAAAGCTCCTCGCCCTGCTGCGTCAGGTTGAACTGCTGGAAGACGAATGGCTGGGTGATGAACAAACGGGTTCTACGCCGTTGCTGCTGTCACTGGCGGTGAACGCCGACAGTCTGGCAACCTGGCTGCTGCCCGCCCTCGCCCCGGTCCTGGCCGATTCCCCTATCCGTCTTAATCTGCAGGTTGAAGATGAAACCCGCACCCAGGAACGCCTGCGTCGCGGTGAAGTGGTCGGGGCGGTCAGTATTCAGCCTCAGGCACTGCCAAGCTGCCTGGTCGATCAACTGGGCGCGCTGGATTACCTGTTTGTCGGTTCAAAAGCCTTTGCGGAGCGCTACTTCCCCAATGGCGTCACCCGCGCCGCGCTACTTAAAGCACCTGCCGTGGCGTTCGACCATCTGGACGATATGCATCAGGCGTTCCTGCAACAAAACTTCGACCTGCCGCCGGGCAGCGTGCCGTGCCACATCGTGAACTCGTCTGAAGCCTTCGTGCAGCTTGCGCGTCAGGGAACCACCTGCTGCATGATCCCGCACCTGCAGATTGAAAAGGAGTTGAAAAGCGGTGAGCTGATTGATTTGACGCCGGGGCTGTATCAGCGCCGGATGCTTTACTGGCACCGTTTTGCGCCGGAAAGCCGCATGATGCGCAACGTCACCGACGCGCTGCTGGCATACGGGCACAAGGTGTTGAGACAGGATTAATCGCTTGAATACCCTCTCCCTGTAGGAGAGGGTTAGGGTGAGGGCAAATTACTGCGCCTTAGCCGTCTCAGTTTGCTGAGTTTGCGTCGGCTCCAGCTGGAACACCACATCAACCTGATCGTCGAACTGAATGGTCGGCTGCTCATAGCTTTCCTGAGCAGATACCGGCGCCGCATCGGCTTTCATCATCCGTACCATCGGGCTTGGCTGATAGTTAGAGACGTGGTAACGCACGCTATACACCGGGCCGAGCTTACTCTTAAAGCCAGCGGCCAGCTGCTGCGCCTGATGCATCGCATCGTCAATTGCCGCTTTACGCGCTTCGTCTTTGTATTTCTCCGGTTGCGCAACGCCCAGTGAGACGGAACGAATTTCGTTCAGCCCCGCCTTCAGCGCGCCATCCAGAAGGGAGTTCAGCTTATCCAGCTGGCGGACGGTCACTTCAACGCTACGCACCGCGCGATAGCCTTTCAGGATACTTTTGCCGTTCTGGTAGTCGTAATCGGGCTGAGTACGCAGGTTCGCAGAGCTGATGTCTTTTTTGGCAACACCGTTCTGCTCCAGGAAAGAGAGATATTGCGCAACACGATCGTCAGCCTGCTTCTTGGCGGAAGCGGCATCCTTCGCGGCTACGTTGACTTCAATTGCCAGCGTCGCAACATCCGGTACCGCATCCACGCTGGCGGTGCCGGAAGTGACGATGTGCGGACCATTTGGCAATTCATTCGCCTGAACAGACACCGCACCCAAACTTACTAATGCCGCCAGGGCCATCACGTTAAACTTCACTGTCATTCCTCCATGTTGCGAAGAGTGCCCTAACAACAGGGCGCATGCCAGCAAGCTTAGCGGGTCCTGCTCAGTTGTCCATAAGACAACGCTTAGTTGAACAATCCCTGAACATGATGAATCCCCTCTTTCGCCAGTTGAAAGGCAATGACCCACATCACCACGCCCACCAGCGTGTTGATGATCCGCTGGGCTTTGGCGGTACGCAAACGGGGTGCCAGCCACGCCGCCAGAATGGCGAGGCCAAAGAACCAGAGGAAGGAGGCACTCACCGTGCCCAGGGCAAACCAGCGCTTCGGCTCAACGTCCAGTTGCCCACCCAGGCTCCCGAGCACCACAAACGTGTCGAGATAGACGTGCGGGTTAAGCCACGTTACCGCCAGCATGGTGACGATGATCTTCCAGCGCCCCTGCTTCATCACTTCGGCGCTCGCCAGCTCCAGGTTACTGCTCATTGCCGTTTTTAACGCACCGAATCCGTACCACAGCAGGAAGGCGACCCCGCCCCAGGTCACCAGCGCCAGCAGCCAGGGTGACTGCATCAGTAGCGCACTCCCGCCAAAAATCCCGGCACAAATCAGCAGTAAATCGCTTACCGCGCACAGCAGGGCAATCATCAGATGATACTGGCGGCGAATCCCCTGGTTCATGACAAACGCATTTTGCGGACCGAGGGGAAGGATCATGGCTGCGCCTAACGCAAGCCCCTGAAAATAATACGATAACATGACATTTATCTCGCAGAATTGTCTTTGGAGCAGACTATACTGCGAGAAGAACATTAGAGGAAATTGATAATATTAATTGGGTATTAGCATAGCTAATAAAAGATAAGCCCGGTGGCGCTAGCGCTTACCGGGCCTACGGGAGATGTTATTCGGCTTCTTTTACTTTTTTGACGTTTACGTCCATCTGCGGATACGGGAAGCTGATGCCGTTGGCGTCAAACTCGCGCTTAATGCGCTCCAGCACGTCCCAGTACACGTTTTGCAGATCGCTGCTTTTGCTCCAGATACGCACCACGAAGTTAATAGAGGAAGCACCCAGCTCATGCAGGCGCACGGTCTGCTCTTTGTCCTTCAGAATGCGATCGTCGGAGGCGATAATGTTAGCAATCAGCGATTTCACCTGATCAATATCGGAATCATACGCCACGCTGATAATTAACTCGTTACGGCGAACCGGCTCGCGAGAAAAGTTAATAATGTTGCCCGCGATGATTTTGCCGTTCGGGACCACAACGATACGCCCGTCAACGGTACGCAGAGTGGTAGAGAAAATTTGTACCTGCAGTACGGTACCGGCAATGCCGCCCAGATCAACATACTCACCGGAACGGAATGGACGGAAGGTGACCAGCAGTACGCCTGCCGCCAGGTTCGAGAGCGAGCCCTGTAATGCCAGACCAATCGCCAGACCCGCGGCACCAAGCACGGCGATCACCGATGCCGTTTGTACCCCCACGCGCCCCAGTGCAGCAATCAGCGTAAACGCGATGATGCCATAGCGCACCAGCGCAGAGAGAAAGTCAGCCACCGTAGCGTCGATATGTCGCGCTACCATCACCCGGTTGACCGCATTCGATACAATACGCGCCACGATCATCCCGACGATGATGATGGCAATCGCCGCGACGATATTCACGGCGTAGCTCAGCAGCAGCGCCTGGTTGCGCACCAGCCAGTTACCGGCGTTATTGATGCTGTCTACAACATCGAGTTGTTCCATTTATTCTTCCTTTTGTTAAACCAAAACACAAATCCATCCCCCATGGAGACAGGCAGGTCCGTAAAGGGTAAACAAAAAGCGCAAGTTTTGCCAAACAGATCACAAAAACCGGTCTGACAGGGTATTGAAAAAGCATAAAAAAAGGCCCGCGTTTGCGGGCCTCCTGATGCTGTCAGCAGCTCAAATTACAGAACGTCGATCGCGTTCAGCTCTTTGAATGCCTGCTCCAGACGGGTCACCATGGACGTCTGCGCTGCGCGCAGCCATACGCGTGGATCGTAGTATTTCTTGTTCGGCTGGTCTTCGCCTTTCGGGTTGCCCAGCTGGCCCTGCAGGTAAGCTTCGTTCGCTTTGTAGTACTGCAGGATACCGTCCCAGGTTGCCCACTGGGTGTCGGTATCGATGTTCATTTTCACTACGCCGTAGCTTACGGAGTCTTTGATTTCCTGAGCAGAAGAACCGGAACCGCCGTGGAAGACGAAGTTCAGGCTGTTGTGCGGCAGGTTGTGTTTCTTGGACACGTATTCCTGAGAGTCACGCAGGATGGTTGGGGTCAGAACCACGTTACCTGGTTTGTAAACGCCGTGTACGTTACCGAAGGACGCTGCAATGGTGAAGCGTGGGCTGATTTTGCTCAGCTCGGTGTAAGCGTAATCAACGTCTTCTGGCTGAGTGTACAGAGCAGAAGCGTCCATGTGGCTGTTGTCCACGCCGTCTTCTTCACCGCCGGTGCAACCCAGTTCGATTTCCAGGGTCATGCCCATTTTGGACATGCGCGCCAGGTATTTGGAGCAGATCTCGATGTTCTCTTCCAGAGACTCTTCAGACAGGTCGATCATGTGAGAAGAGAACAGTGGCTTACCGGTAGCCGCGAAGTGTTTTTCACCCGCGTCCAGCAGACCGTCGATCCACGGCAGCAGTTTCTTCGCGCAGTGGTCAGTGTGCAGGATAACTGGAACACCGTAGTGTTCAGCCATCTGATGTACGTGGTGCGCACCAGAGATAGCGCCCAGGATTGCAGCACCCTGAGGAATGTCAGTTTTCACGCCTTTACCTGCGATGAACGCAGCGCCGCCGTTAGAGAACTGTACGATAACCGGTGCTTTAACTTTTGCAGCGGTTTCCAGTACGGCGTTGATGGAGTCAGTACCCACGCAGTTAACTGCTGGCAGAGCAAAGTTGTTTTCTTTAGCTACCTGGAACACTTTCTGAACGTCATCACCAGTGATCACGCCAGGTTTTACGAAATCAAAAATTTTAGACATGTTGCTTAGTCCTGTATCTTCGGCCGTTAGAAAAGGTGCGAGCTTTTAAAGCGCGCTGAAAATTGGGCAGGTTTCCCTGCCCTTGAATGGCTTACTTCTTAGCGCGCTCTTCGAGCATTGCTACTGCTGGCAGAACTTTGCCTTCCACGAATTCGAGGAATGCGCCGCCACCAGTGGAGATGTAGGAGATTTTGTCAGCGATACCGAACAGGTCGATTGCTGCCAGGGTGTCACCACCGCCTGCAATAGAGAACGCTTCGCTGTCTGCGATAGCGTTAGCAACAATTTCAGTCCCTTTACGGAAGTTCGGGAATTCGAACACGCCAACAGGACCGTTCCACAGAATAGTTTTTGCGTTTTTCAGGATTTCAGCCAGTTTCTGTGCAGAAACGTCGCCCAGGTCCAGAATCTGCTCTTCATCTTTGATGTCGTTTACAGATTTCAGGGTAGCAGTCGCCGTTTCGGAGAACTCAGTGGCAACGCGAACATCGGTTGGAACCGGGATATCACAGCTGCCCAGCAGGCGTTTGGCTTCGTCAACCAGGTCTGCTTCATACAGGGATTTACCAACGTTGTGGCCCTGAGCGGCAACGAAGGTGTTCGCGATACCACCGCCAACGATCAGCTGGTCAGCGATTTTAGACAGGGAATCCAGAACGGTCAGTTTGGTAGAAACTTTAGAACCACCCACGATGGCAACCATTGGACGAGCAGGCTCTTTCAGTGCTTTACCCAGCGCATCCAGTTCCGCAGCCAGCAGAGGACCAGCGCACGCAACGTCTGCGAATTTACCGATACCGTGGGTAGACGCCTGCGCACGGTGTGCAGTACCGAATGCATCCATTACGAATACGTCGCACAGCGCCGCGTATTTTTTGGAGAGTGCTTCGTCGTCTTTCTTCTCGCCTTTGTTGAAGCGAACGTTTTCCAGCACCACCAGCTCACCGGCAGCCACTTCCACGCCATCCAGGTAATCTTTCACCAGGCGAACCGGGCTGGACAGTTTGTCTTTCAGGTAATTAACAACCGGCAGCAGAGAGAACTCTTCGTTGTACTCGCCTTCAGTTGGACGACCCAGGTGGGAGGTCACCATCACTTTCGCACCCTGCTTCAGAGCCAGTTCGATGGTTGGCAGAGATGCACGGATACGCGCGTCACTGGTCACTTTGCCATCTTTAACTGGCACGTTCAGATCCGCACGGATGAAAACGCGTTTACCAGCCAGATCCAGATCGGTCATCTTAATTACAGACATGGTGAATCCTCTCGTTGATTCTTAAAGTTTTGCAGACGCACGATGCGTCTTACCTGAAACCTTTGGCAGCCATTGCTAACGTGGTGTCGAGCATTCGGTTAGCAAAGCCCCATTCGTTATCACACCAGACCAGCGTCTTGATAAGGTGTGCGCCACTGACGCGCGTTTGCGTGCCATCAACAATGGCGCTGTGCGGGTCGTGGTTAAAATCCACTGAGACCAACGGTAATTCCGTATAGTCAACTATACCATGAAATGCCCCCTGTGCCGCTTTTTGCAGCAACAGGTTGACTTCACAGGCTTTTACCGGTTTTTTCACCGTCACGCTGAGATCAATTGCGGTGACGTTTATCGTCGGTACACGCACGGCAATCGCTTCAAAACGGTCATTAAACTGCGGGAAAATTCGGGTGATCCCGGCAGCCAGTTTTGTGTCCACCGGGATGATTGACTGGCTTGCAGCACGCGTGCGTCGTAAATCCGGGTGGTAGGCGTCGATGACCTGCTGATCGTGCATGGCGGAATGAATCGTGGTCACGGTGCCGGATTCAATGCCATATGCATCGTCTAACAGTTTAATGACCGGAATAATGCAGTTGGTGGTGCAGGAGGCGTTGGAGACAATACGGTGTTCGGCTTGCAGCTCATGCTCATTGACGCCGAAAACGACCGTTGCGTCGAGGTCGTTACTGCCGGGATGAGAGAACAGGACTTTTTTCGCGCCGGCGGTGAGATGCGCTTCGCCGTGTTCGCGGTTGCCATATACGCCGGTGCAGTCAAGCACCACATCCACACCCAGTTCACGCCACGGTAGCGCGGCAATACTGCGCTCATGCAGTACGCGGATCGTATCGTCACCGACAAACAGCTGATCCCTTTCCTGGCGCACGTCCCAGGCAAAGCGTCCGTGGCTGGTGTCATATTTCAATAAATGCGCCATGCCCGCAGCATCCGCCAGTTCATTGATTGCCACCACGGTAATTTCCGCCCGACGCCCGGATTCATATAAAGCACGAACCACGTTGCGCCCGATGCGACCGAAGCCATTAATCGCTACGCGTACGGTCATAGATCTCCTGCAAAGCTATCCCTGAGTTCGAGGTGGCTGAAAGAGTAATCCAGCTACGCCCGAAGGGGAATCTTTGCTATCACAAACTGCGATTGATTGGTCAATTGTCGAACATTTAATCGACTGAAACGCTTCAGCAAGAATAAGCGAATCGGGGAATAAAAGGAATGTCTGTCCAGATGAATAAGCGAGCTATATGACTTGCGTCACATTTTAGGTGGAATAATGCTTACAAAAAAGCCGGGTGGCGCGCTAGCGCTTACCCGGCCTACTTTCGAGCCATTTGTAGTCCCGGTAAGCGTAAGCGCCACCGGGCAAAACGGCAATTACAGCAGTTCTTTCGCCTTAGCGACAACGTTCTCAACGGTGAAGCCGAACTCTTCGAACAGCTGCTCTGCCGGAGCAGATTCACCGAAGGTGGTCATACCGACGATAGCGCCGTTCAGGCCCACGTATTTGAACCAGTAGTCAGCGATACCCGCTTCAACCGCCACGCGTGCGGAAACGGCTTTAGGCAGTACGGATTCACGGTAAGCAGCATCCTGCTTGTCGAACGCATCGGTAGACGGCATGGAAACCACGCGCGCTTTAACGCCTTCGGCAGTCAGTTTGTCCCAGGCTGCAACAGCCAGCTCAACTTCAGAACCGGTTGCGATGAAGATCAGCTCTGGCTGTCCCGCGCAATCCTTCAGCACGTAGCCACCGCGGGCGATGTTCGCCAGCTGCTCTTCGGTACGATCCTGCTGTGCCAGGTTCTGACGGGAGAGGATCAGCGCGGTTGGACCGTCCTGACGCTCAACGCCGTATTTCCATGCCACTGCAGATTCCACCTGGTCACATGGACGCCATGTGCTCATGTTCGGGGTGACACGCAGAGAAGCAACCTGCTCTACCGGCTGGTGAGTTGGACCATCTTCGCCCAGACCAATGGAGTCGTGGGTATAAACCATCACCTGACGCTGTTTCATCAGCGCAGCCATACGCACGGCGTTACGTGCATATTCCACGAACATCAGGAAGGTAGAGGTGTACGGCAGGAAACCACCGTGCAGGGAGATACCGTTCGCGATAGCGGTCATACCGAATTCACGTACACCATAATGGATGTAGTTACCGGCCGCATCTTCGTTGATTGGCTTAGAGCCAGACCACAGGGTCAGGTTAGACGGTGCCAGGTCAGCGGAGCCGCCGAGGAATTCTGGAAGCCATGGACCGAACGCTTCGATCGCATTCTGAGACGCTTTACGGCTGGCGATTTTAGATGGGTTCGCCTGCAGCTTAGCGATGAACTCGTTCGCTTTCGCGTCGAAGTCAGACGGCATTTCACCTTTCATACGACGGGTGAATTCAGCCGCTTCCTGTGGGAAGGCTTTAGCGTAAGCCGCGAACTTCTCGTTCCAGGCCGCTTCTTTCGCCTGACCCGCTTCTTTGGCATCCCACTGGGCATAGATTTCAGATGGGATTTCGAATGCAGGGTGTTTCCAGCCCAACGCTTCACGGGTCAGCGCGATTTCCGCGTCGCCCAGCGGCGCACCGTGGGAATCGTGGGTGCCCGCTTTGTTCGGAGAACCGAAGCCGATGATGGTTTTGCACATCAGCAGGGATGGTTTGTCAGTGACCGCACGCGCTTCTTCTACTGCACGTTTAATCGAATCAGCATCGTGGCCATCAACGCCACGCACAACGTGCCAGCCGTAGGCTTCGAAACGTGCCGCAGTGTCATCAGTGAACCAGCCTTCAACATGACCGTCGATGGAGATACCGTTGTCGTCGTAGAACGCAACCAGTTTGCCCAGCTTCAGGGTACCTGCCAGGGAGCACACTTCGTGAGAAATGCCTTCCATCATGCAGCCGTCGCCCATGAACGCGTAGGTGAAGTGGTCAACAATGTCGTGACCAGGACGGTTGAACTGCGCCGCCAGAGTCTTCTCAGCAATCGCCATACCCACCGCGTTCGCAATACCCTGACCCAGTGGGCCGGTCGTGGTTTCAACACCTGCGGTGTAACCCACTTCCGGGTGACCCGGGGTTTTGGAGTGCAGCTGACGGAAGTTTTTCAGCTCTTCGATAGGCAGATCGTAGCCAGTGAGGTGCAGCAGGCTGTAGATCAGCATTGAGCCGTGGCCGTTAGACAGCACGAAACGGTCGCGGTCAGCCCATGCCGGGTTCTGCGGGTTGTGGTTCAGGAAATCACGCCACAGGACTTCGGCGATATCAGCCATACCCATAGGGGCCCCTGGGTGGCCAGATTTGGCTTTCTGTACTGCGTCCATGCTCAGCGCACGAATAGCATTAGCAAGCTCTTTACGTGAGGACATTTTAACTCCAGATCGGACTGTTAAAGGCCATGCCCTTGACGACAGCGCGTTTTGGGCTACGCCGGAAAAAAGTGCCAACAATGTAACCCAAGCGGCATGCCATGTACATGGAGCATTCTTTTGCCGCTTAAGAAATCTCTGGATCATGCTCGCATGTTGCGCAATCTGCTCGCCCGGGCCCGTCGATATTCCTTATACTTAGCCCGACCCCGGCTTCGCTGTCGGTGTACTTTTCGGATTTTATTCAGATTAACGAGTACGGAAGCAACCTCATGAAAATGCGTGCATTAGTGCTGGCCCTGGGTACAACGTTCCTGCTGAGCGGTTGTCAGAATATGGATTCTAACGGCCTGATGTCCTCAGGCGCAGAAGCTTTTCAGGCCTATTCCCTGAGCGACGCGCAGGTTAAAGCCCTGAGCGACCAGGCCTGTAAAGATATGGATGGAAAGGCTACGATTGCCCCGGCCAACAGTCCCTACACGCAGCGTTTGAATAAAATTGCCTCTGCGCTTGGCGATAACATTAACGGTCAGCCGGTGAACTATAAAGTGTACGTCGCGAAAGACGTGAACGCCTTTGCCATGGCGAACGGCTGTATCCGCGTTTACAGCGGGTTAATGGACATGATGACCGACAACGAAGTGGAAGCGGTGATCGGCCATGAAATGGGCCACGTTGCCCTCGGCCACGTGAAGAAAGGGATGCAGGTCGCCTTAGGCACTAACGCCATCCGCGCGGCGGCGGCTTCTGCGGGCGGTATTGTGGGCAGCCTGTCCCAGTCACAGCTTGGCGATGTGGGCGAAAAACTGGTTAACTCCCAGTTCTCTCAACGTCAGGAGTCCGAAGCGGATGACTACTCCTACGATCTGTTGCGCAAACGCGGTATCAATCCAGCAGGTTTAGCCACCAGTTTTGAAAAGCTGGCTAAACTGGAAGCCGGACGTCAAAGCTCCATGTTTGACGATCACCCGGCCTCAGAAGCGCGTGCACAACATATTCGCGACCGTATGGCCGCAGACGGAATTAAATAATTTTGGAAGGAGGCAAATTTGCCTCCTTTTTATTTCGCATGAATTGCTAACTTAACCGCACATATCGGTAACACCCACAAAAGCCCCGTCACACCTGCCCTTCACCATTGAAATGTCTGGTCACATAATTATTGCAATCGGTTACTTTTCGGGTAATTATCGAATCCGCAGTAATTCAAATTAATATATTAAGACAGAGACGTTCCCTCCGTGAAAAAAGAATTATCGTTAGTTGCGTTAAGCATATTTGCCACATTACCTGCCGTTGCAAGCCAACAATCAGACAGCCAGGGTTTTATTAATGACAGCCATTTAGATCTGTTTTTACGCAATGCGTATATCAGCCGTGATTATCACCAGGGCCAGCAGGATAAAGCAGAATGGGGTCAGGGTATCATCGCCACCTTTGAATCAGGTTTTACCGAAGGAGTGGTTGGCTTTGGCGTAGACGGCATTGCGCAGTATGGCGTGCGTCTGGACGGCGGCCGCGGTAAGAGCGGCGCAGGTGGCATTGACTTCTTTAAACAGGAAGACGACGGACGCGCAAAATCCGATCTGGCGAAATTTGGCGCGACCGCCAAAATGCGCATCTCGAATACCGTACTCAGCTACGGTAATCAGCGTCCCGAGCTGCCAATCATTAACGCCGACAGCTCCCGCCTGCTGTTTGAAAGCTACACCGGCACCATGCTGACTTCTAAAGAGATCGACGGTCTGGAAATCAACGCCGGTTATTTCACCGACGAGCAGCGTAAAAGTGACGATCGCCACGACAGCGGCCTCAAGGGCTTCTCCTTCGGCGGGGCGAGCTACCAGTTCAATGACCAGTTCAGCGGCGCGCTGTACGCCTCCCATAATGAAGAGGTGATGAACAAGCAATATCTGGGCATGAATTTCAAACAGCCGTTCAGCACCGGCCAGCAGCTGGTACTCGATTTTAACGGCTACAACTCGCGTCTGGATCAGGGCTACGCAGACAGCCTCGACACGGGCCGCAGCAACACCATCTGGAGCCTGGCGGCGAGCTACATCTGGGATATCCATACGTTCAAAGTGGTGTACCAGCAGAGCAGCGGAAGCACCGGCTACAACTATGGCGGCTACCGCGACCAGGGCGGTGTTGGTGACGGCGGCAACACCATCTGGCTGGCGAACTCCTACTGGTCTGATTTTAATGGTGAAGACGAACGTTCATGGCAGGCGTCTTACGGGCTGGACTTTGGCGGTCTCGGTTTGCCGGGTCTGAGCTGGACCACCGCCTACGTGCGTGGCGACAACATTAAAACCGCTGAAACCAGTAACGGCAAAGAGCATGAATGGTTTAACCAGATCCAGTATCAGGTGCAGGACGGCCCGGCGAAAGATCTGAAGCTGAAACTGCGCTATTCCGTACTGCGCGTCTCCAGCAACGCCAGCGATTACAACGTGGGCGGGGATGAGATCCGCGCTTACGTGGAATACCCGTTTAACGTGTTCTGATAAAACAAGCCGGGTGGCGGCTTCGCCTTACCCGGCCTACTACCCGAAACGTAGGCCCGGTAAGCGCAGCGCCACCGGGCACGACAGCTAGTAAAGCGTTTTCTGCGGCGGCCCGGCAAACTTCAGCGCGCCAATTTGTCCCATCCGCACTTCCACTACCGACGGTCCCGGCATCGCCAGCGCTTCCGTCATCACCGCATCAAAATCCTCTGCCCGCTCAACGCTCCATGCCTGCAGGCCAATCGCCTGTGCCAACAGGGTAAAATCCGGCGTATGCAGCTCGTTATAGTACTGACGGCCACCGAAATACTTGTCCTGTATACCGCGCATCACGCCGTAGCCGCCGTCATTCATGATAAGCAACGTCACGTTGGCCTTCTCCTGCGCCAGCGTCGCCAGTTCGCCCAGATTCAGGCTCAGACCGCCGTCCCCCACCAGCCCCACCACTTTGCGTTGTGGGTTGGCAATCGCGGTGCCAATCGCCATCGGCAGGCCCATGCCAATTGCCCCGGCCAGAGAGTGAATATTCATCAGCGGCCCTCTGGCGCGGAACAGTCGGCTGCCCCACAGGCTGCCGGAAACGGTAATATCGCGCACCAGCAGGCCATCTTCAGGTAGCGCTTTCTCTATGGCATCGTTGAGTTGCGTATAGACGCCGCACTGTTCACGCAGCCCACGTTCGGCCTGTGTCACCGCCTCCTGAACCAGACCATCCCACTGAGCATTCCCCCATTCACGCCCCTGTGCTTTTTCAGCCAGCGCGCTCAGCAACGCTGAGCAGTCGGCTACCAGCGTGTTATCCATCAGATAGTTACGGCTTGCCGCCGCCGGGTCGATATCAATCTGCACCCGCGGAGAAGGCAACTCGAGCGTCCATGAACGGGTCTCATTGCTGCGCAGACGTGAACCGGCAATCAGCGTAAAGTCACACTGCGAAATGAGCGCCTCGACCGATGGCGAGTTGTGGAACGCCCGCAGGCTGGCGCGATGGCTGTCCGGCAGCACGCCGCGCGCGTGAGTACTGGAGATCACGGTAATGCCCGCATCCGCCAGCTTTTTCACCGCCTCAGCGCTGCCCAGCGCCCCGCCACCCAGCCACAGCAGCGGCTGTTTTGCCTGCTTGAGCTGCGCCCACAGCGTATCGATAACGGTCGCATCAACGCTCACACCCGGCGCCGGTTTCACCGGAGCGGTCACCAGCGACAGCGGAATTTTCGCGCCCTGAATATCAATCGGGATCTCCACGGAGACCGGCCCGCACGGCGGTATCTGCGCCTCCTGAATCGCTTTATGCAAAATCGCTATCGCCTGACTGGCATTGCTGATGCGATACGCCCGTTTTGAGCTGGCCTTCAGGAAAGTCAGCTGGTCGCGGGTTTCATGGATAAACCCGGTATCGGCATCCAGCCAGGCTTTTTCTACCTGCCCGGTCAGGTGCAGCAGCGGCGTGCAGGCGTTCATCGCCTCCACCAGCGCGCCTACGGCGTTACCCGCGCCCGCGCCGGTGCTGGTCAGCGCCACGCCAAGGCCGGAAAAACGTCCGTGGGCATCAGCCATGGTGACAGACCCCGCTTCGCCGCGTGCCGGTACAAAGCGGATGTTGCCGCGCTGCCCTACTGCATCCGCGATGGGCAGGTTGTGAATGGAGATGACGCCGTAGATGGCCTCGACCTGATACTGCTCCAGCGTTCTGGCGATGGCGTCGCCGACGGTTATCATTTCGCTCATTGCTCACCCTTTCTCAGTCGCACCAGTGGTTGACGCTGTTACCCGTCGCCAGATAAATGCTCTTTTGCTGCATCCAGGCTTTCAGCCCCTGAATGCCCTTCTCGCGGCCCAGACCGCTCTCTTTAAAGCCCCCGAACGGGGTCGAAATCGCAAACACTTTGTAGGTGTTGATCCACACCGTGCCCGCCTCAAGCTGTTCGCTTAAGCGCAGCGCGCGCCCGGTATCGCGTGTCCAGATCCCGGCGGCCAGGCCGTAAACCGAGTCGTTGGCCTCGCGGATAAGCGAGGTTTCATCGCGAAACGGCATCGCCACCAGCACCGGGCCAAAGATCTCCTCCTGGCAGACACGGGCGCTGTTGCTCAGCCCTTCGATAATCGTTGGCAGGAAGAAGCTGCCGCTTGCCAGCGTGGGATCGGCCGGGATCTCTCCACCGCACAGCACGCGGCCCCCTTCACGCTTTGCCAGCTCAACGTACGCCTGTACGCTCTGACGATGTTTTTCATTGATCAGCGGCCCAACGTGGACACCGTCGGTAAACGGATGTCCGACGCGCAGACCGCGGGTTAACTCCAGCAGCCGCGCCATCAGCGGGGCGTAAAGGCTCTCGTGGATAAACAGCCGTGAACCGGCGATGCACGCCTGCCCCGCCGAGCTGAAAATGCCGTAGCAGATCCCGCGCGCGGCCTGCTCGATATCCGCATCCTCCAGCACGATAGTCGGCGATTTTCCGCCCAGCTCCAGCGATGCCGGGATCAGTTTTTCCGCCGCCACGTGGGCCAGGTGACGGCCCGTGGTGGTACCGCCGGTAAAGGAAATTTTGCGTACCTTAGGGTGGCGTGCCAGCGCATCGCCAATCACCGAGCCTTTGCCCGGCAGCACGCTCAGCAGCCCGGCGGGCAGCCCGGCCTGTTCAAATATCCGCGCCAGCTCCAGCGCCATCAGCGGCGTGGCTTCGGCGGGCTTGAGGATCACCGCGTTACCCGCGGCAATGGCCGGAGCGACCTTCTGCATCTCGCTGGCAATCGGCGAGTTCCACGGCGTGATGGCCGCCACCACGCCGAGCGGCTCATAGCGGCTCAGGGTCAGTAAATCCGGCTGGCGCGGCGTCGGAAGTTCCCCTTCCAGCAGCTCGCAGGCGGCGGCAAAGTAGCGCGCCGTTCCCGCCGCGCTCATTACCAGCCCGCGGGCCTCCGCCAGCGGCTTGCCGTTATCGCGGCTCTGCATCTGCGCCAGCTCGTCGACACGGGATTCAATGAGATCTGCCACCTTGTGCAGGATCTTCGCCCGCATATGCGGCAGGCTGTAGCGCCAGGCGGGATCGCGCCACGCGCGCTCGCCAGCCTCGATCGCGTCATGCAGATCGTCGGGACTGGCCGCATTCAACGTCGCGTTGATCGACCCGTCTGCCGGGAAATAGCTCTGCATCGGGTTGCCGCCACCGTGTCGCCACTGGCCGCCGATAAATATCTTCAGATCGTCCATCGTCACTCCTCAGCTCATGGCCAGCTCGCGGCAGGCGCGTACCGCGCTGAGTGCCGCCAGGGTGGAGGTTTTCGGGTTAGAGGCAAGCGGCAGGCCGCTTAGCTCCAGATGGAATTCACCAAACGCGCCTTCAACGTGCAGCGTGTGGGTGTTACGTTTCGTTGACGGGTCGACCATCAGCTGTACGCGCGTGTCGTCCATTCCCACGCCGCCGAGTGCCACGGTGGCCGCCACGTTGGCGTTGGCCGGAAACAGTCGTGCCGCCTCGCGGGCGCTGCCTTCAAAAAAGACCTGCGCAGCAGATACCGAATTAAGATCGATAAGCTGCTCGGCATAGCTGCCGCGCCAGCTGGCCGGGCTTTTACGCGACTGGTAAGTCACGCGCGCCAGCCCGCCCTCTTTCGCCGCCGCCAGCCCGTCGATACCGGCTACCGCCCCGGAGAGCAGCGTCAGTCTGCCGCCGGCGTTGAGCAGGCGCTGTTCGAGCGCGCTGTCCGCCAGTGCGCCGGTCGAAATAACCGCCAGATGCCAGCCGCGACGTAAAATATCCTCACCGTACTGCGCTACCGCCTGCTGGCTGGCGCACTCCAGCACCAGGTCGGGCGTTTGCGCACATTCCAGCGGTGAGGTCAATGCCACTACCGCATCACCAAACTGCGCGTGAATCGCCGCATGATGGGCCTCGCGCGCCACAATCCAGCCGATAGCCACGCCAGCGGGCAGGCGCTCAATCACCGCCTGCGCCATGGCGCCAAAACCAATCAACATAATCTTTTTCATGATGTGTCCTTACAGATGGCGGCAAAAGCCGCCGGAAACGTCCAGTGCCGCACCGGTGGTAAACGAAGCCAGCGGCGAGGCGAGGAACAGCAGCGCCTGCGCGGGCTCCTGCGGCTTGCCGAGGCGCGCCATCGGAATACCGCGTTTGCGGGCGATCTCCGCTGTCCACTCCGGCCAGCTCTGGCTTTTGTCTGTCCGGTTTTCAAAGCGACGCTGCCACTGCCCGGACTCCACCATGCCCAGCAATATCGAATTCACGCGGATGCCTTTGCCCACCAGCTCTTTTGAGAGCGTCAGCGTCATATTCAACAGCGCGGCGCGGGCGGCAGAGGTGGCAATCATGTGCTCCTCCGGCTGCAGCGCCAGCAGGGAGTTCACGCAGGTGATGGAAGCGATGTCGGACTGCTCCAGCAAAGGCTGAAACGCCTGCACCGGGTTGATCACGCCAAACAGTTTGAGTTCAGCTTCATGCAGCCACGCCTCGCGCGGGGTGTCATGGAAGTGCGCCACGTATCCCTGCCCGGCGTTGTTGATCAGCATGTCCACGGCACCAAAGCGCACCTGAACGGCATCCGCGAAGGCCTGCATCTCGTCAGCGTTCAGCACGTCGCAGCGATAAGAGAAAACCTCCCCGCCGGGGTATTCGTTATGCAGCGCGGCATGGGCGCTGGCGAGGCGATCCGGATCGCGGCCACAGAAGGCCACTTTTGCCCCCTCGCCCAGCAGCAGGCGTAGCGTTTCAAAGCCAATACCAGAAGAACCGCCGGTGACGACCGCTACGCGTCCGTCAATTTGTGCATTCATCGCGCACCTCTTCGTTAATACGTAAAAGCTGTTGGTTAAAAAAGGCGTCGTTATCGAGATAGCTGGCATGTCCCGCCTGGGCAATGGCGATAAACGGCATGCCGTAGCGCAGCGCCAGCCCCTGCACCAGCTCGGGTTGCGTGATCGCATCCTGCTCGCCGCACCACACTTCAAAGTTGCCTGAATAGCGCTTCAGCCAGCCATGAATATCGTCGTGCGCCAGCATCCACGCGGCGGCGAGGTAGCCCTCGGGGCGAAGCCTGCGCATGCCCGCTGCCACGGTGGCGATATCCGCTTCACGCGCGCCGGGACGCAGCAGTTTTGCGACGCGGGTCTGCGCGAGGATTTCGCCGCCGCGTGCCATCTGCTGCTCGCGACTGCGCCAGACCTGCTCGCGCTGCTCCGGCGCGGCCTGGCCGTAACCTTGCGCGGCGTCCGCCAGCACCAGATGCAGCACACGATCCGGATATTTCGCCGCAAAGGCGCTGGCAACCAGTGCCCCGAGTGAATGGCCCACCAGCACCGCCTGCCACACGCCAGCCCGGTCAAGCATCGCCGCCAGCGCATCGGCGTAATCCCCCGCGTTCGCCCGTTCCGCGGCCAGCATCGGGCTTTCGCCATAACCGGGCATGTCCCACGCCAGCACGCGAAAACCGTTCAGCGCCATCTGCTTGTGCCAGGAGGCTGCGCCAGAGCTGATCCCGTGCAGCAGCATCAGCGGAATGCCGCTTCCCTGTTCACGAAAACCCGTCATCATGCCCCCTTAGTTCCGCTTCACTTTCGAGAGCGGATGGTCCGCCGGGTAGGTCGGAATTTCCGGCTTGTTGGTGCCCAGCATGACGCACATCAGCGCCTCTTCTTCGCCGTGGTTAAACAGCCCGCGATAGATCCCCGGCGGAACGGAGATCAGGTCACGCTCGCGCAGCACGGTTTCGGTGTAGTTATCGCCGTCCTGGATCATCAGCGTGATCTGCCCTTTGAGCATGAAGAACACCTCTTCCACATCGTCGTGCAGGTGCAGCGGCCCTTCGCACTTCGACGGCAGTACCATGGTGGAAAAGGTAAAATGCTCCGCCTGTACGGTGTTGGTGTCGCTCGCCACGCCGGTAGCGCCGGTGCCGATATAGCGCATCTGCGCGCGGCGGTATTTCGGGTCAAAATCGGCCTGGAACTTCAGCGCGTTCCAGTCGTATTTACGGCCCTCAAAGCGCGCAATACGGGACTCGACCCACTCTTCCATCGTCAGGTGGTCAGGTTTGATGCCAGATGGGTTGGTTACGGTTGAATCAGTCATGACACTCTCCTCAGTAACGTCTCAGCAGCGGCAGTAACAGGACGCAGCCCACCGCCGCCATCACCGCCAGAAAAATCAGCCCGGAATCCATGCTGTGGGTGAAGGCGATAAGCGCGCCCATCACCGCTGGCGACAGCGCGCCCGCAAAGTTTCCCAGCCCGTTGAAAATGCCGCCCGCCGTGGCGCTCACCCTTGGATGGGTGGCCTTTGCCAGCAGGGCGAAAATGTTGGGTGCCCCGGTGCCCCACATGAATGTGCTGAAGCTCATCGCCGCAATGATGGTCAGCGGGGTATCGAGGTGCATTACGGCCGTGAGCCCGACAGCGGCCCCCGCCATGGAGATAAAGCAGGCCGCCGCGCGCTTATCGACCCGGTCAGAGAGCCATGCGCCAATCACTTCCCCCGCCAGCATGGCGATGAACGGCATCGACGACAGCCAGCCCGCATGTTCCAGGTGAATGCCCTTCCCCTTGATCAGGTAGCCCGGCAGCCAGCCGTTAATGCCCCACAGGTAGGTCAGGAAAGCGATGTTAAAGATGCAGATGATCCAGAAGTGCGGGCTGACAAACAGCTCGCGCCGTGCAGCACGCCGTTCGTCCCGGGAGGTCTGTGACGTATCGCTTTTCGCCTCCAGACGGATCCCGCGCAGACCGACGCGCACGAAGATCAGCACCGGTACGGTCAGCATCGCCATCACGAAGAAGGTGCTCTGCCAGCCGAAGGTGTTCAGCAGCCAGAGGGAGAGCGGGAAGCCAATCGCCGCCCCTACCGGCGTGCCCAGCAGCCACAGCATGGTGGCGCGCGCCTGCAGATGCTGTGGGAAGTTGTGGCGCACAATGGCGAAGGCCAGCGGGAACAGCGGCCCCTCCGCCACGCCCAGCAGAATGCGCAGCACGATCATCAGCGTGTAGTTATGGGTAAAGCCCATCGCCACCATCAGCACGCACCACACCACCATCATCCCGGTGAGCAGGCGCAGCGGGGCGATTTTGTCCCCCAGCCCACTGAGAAAGACCGATGAAAAGCCGTAGCTCAACAGGAAGGCGCTCATCAGAATGCCGAGGCGCGTGGTGTCAAAATCGATGCCCATCGCCTGCTGGAAGTGGCCGTCAGAAAACAGCGCGGCAATGCTGATTTTGTCGAAAAACGCCAGCAGCACGCAGGCCAGCAGCGACAGCGGGATGGCCCAGCGCACCGCTTTTTCAGGCGTGCGGGTCCCCTCACCGCTCGCCTCAACGGGCGCGGTGTTGGTCTCTAATGTGGTCATGTCTCCCCCTACGGGTGCGGGTTAACTATCGCAATGACATCAGTGAAAAAGTTGGGTCGGCGAGCGGCACGTCTGATAAATCCCGCCCGGCCGCCATCCAGCGCTTCGCCAGCTTGACGGTGCGCGCATCGTTGAACGCCACCAGTTGCGTCAGGCGCCCATTTTCGTCCAGCGAGAAGTACAGCGCGTCTTCACGCACTATGGTGCGGCTGCCCGGCTGCGGAATGCCGAGGATCTGGATGTTGTGCTGGTATTGATCCGACCATAGCCACGGCGCGTCGTCATAGCCTGCCGCATCGGGGTTAAGCATCGCTTTTGCCACCGCCACCGCCTGATTCTGGGCGAAGGCCCAGGACTGAATACACAAGCCGTAATGATGATGCTGTGCCACATCCCCGGCAGCGAAGATGGACGGATCCGACGTGCGGCCCTGCGCATCCACCACGATCCCGCGTTCGGTTTGCAGCCCCGCGTCGCGCGCCAGTTCCAGATTGAGATCGACGCCGATCCCTACCACCACCGCATCAAAGGTTTCACGTTTGCCATCACAGTGAATGACCGGCAGGCCGTTATCGTCCTCCAGCTCCAGCGCGCCGCAGCCGGTTCGGATCTCCACGCCCTGCTCACGGTGAATGGTCTCTAAGCGCTGCGATACCTCGCCGCTCACCGAGCGCATGCACAGCGCAGGCTGCTGCTCGAACAGGGTGACCGCGACGCCGCTTTTGCGCGCAGAAGCGGCAATCTCCAGGCCTATCCAGCCGCCGCCCACAATCGCCAGCTTTTGACTTTCCACAAGCCGACGTTTCAGGCGCTGCGCGTCCTGCCAGTGGCGGAGGGTGTAGACCTGCGGATGCGCAGCCCACGCCTCGCCCGGCAGGCGCGCCCGCCCCCCGGTGGCAATTAAAAGGATGTTGTAACTAATTCGTTCGCCGCTGCTCAAGCGCACCGTTTTTGCGTTGCGGTCAATCTGCTCCGCGCGCAGCGGACGGTACCAGGTCAGATTCAGCGCCTGCTGAGCCTCTTCAGTAAAGAGTCGCGGAAGCGTCGCGTCCGCCTCCAGCAGAGCCGCTTTCGACAGCGGCGGACGTTCATAGAAATCCCACGCCTCTTCCGCCACCACGCAGATCTCACCGTCAAAGCCCTCGTCGCGCAGGGTTTTCGCCGCCCAGCCTCCCGCCTGACCGCCACCAATAATGACAATGCGCGACGTCATACCGCCTCCGGTTTTTTCTGCTGGCGGCGCGTGTCGTGATCGATCCCGCCTTCCACCGCCCACTCGGTAAAGGAGACCAGCGAATGCTCCAGCTCGCGCGGCTGCCAGTTTTCCGTCAGGTAGTCGTCATTGGTGTAATACTCGAACGCCCCGCCGGTCGGGCTGTTGACGTACCAGAAGTAGGCTGACGACACCGGATGGCGGCCGGGTCCGATAAACGTGCTCCAGGCGTTTTTGTTCATCGCAATCCCGCCGCCGATCACTTCGTGAATATCGCGCACGGTAAAGGCCACGTGGTTCAGGCCGCGCTTGCGGTTCGGCAGCTGCAGCAGGAACAGGTTGTGATGACCCCCGCGCACGCCGCAGCGCAGAAACACGGCGCGGTTGATGTAGCGGTCAGAGACCTGGAAGCCGAGCACCTCGCGGTAAAATGTCTCCACCGCCGCGAGCTCCTCCACGAAGAACACCACGTGCCCCACGTTAATGGGCTGGGCGCGATCGTAAACCGGGCTGGGGGTGTCGATACGGCGAGCGTCGCCCCACTGGTTGATCGGCTCAACATTCAGTTCCACCTCAGTCTGCTGGCTGACCTGCACACGCAGCGTCATGCCGTTCGGGTCAAGACACTCCAGGGCGTCACCCACTTCGCGAAAGCCGGGCTGCTGCGCAAGCTTCGGGCGCAGCGCATCCAGATCTGACTGTGCGGCAACCGCCCACGTCATGCGGCGCAGGGTGTTGCCCGCTTCAAACGCCGGGGGCAGGTCGGGGCTGTCGATCGGGTTAAGTTCCACGCGCGCGCCGCTCAGGGTGGTAAAACGCTGGCCACTGGCATCGCCCGTCAGGCCAAAATCACGCATAAATTTGGCGCAGTGCGTCAGGTCTTCAACGCCAAATTCCAGCTTTTCAATTCCGGTTACACTCATCGTTCGTTGCCTCATCTGGCCCAAATAGGGCGTAAAACATGCCCGACGCAGCAAAGCGCCTGACCTTAACTCACTGATTTAACTGGCCTGTGATAAATACCCTAAGAAGCCAGAAATTTTGTCCGCCGCCAGACGAACCTCGTTTTGCAGTCGCTCGCGGTCGGCTTGCGGGATCTCTTCCGACGGCACCAGAATGCTCACTACCGCCGCCACGCGATGGCTTCGGTCAAACACCGGATAAACGATGGAGGAGATACCGTGGCGGAAGAAGGATTCACCGATCACGTACCCCCGGGCTTTATCCTGCTGCACCATCTGCCACAGGGCTTCACGATCGTGAAGCTGACCCGGTGTGTTGCCCGGCAGGCGCTCCTGCGGGAACAGCTGTTCGAAATCGGCGCGGGAAATATCGGTCAACAGCATGCGGCCAAGCGAGGTGCAGTGCACCGGCAAACGGGTACCAATGCTGACCTGGTTGATGCGTGATCCGGCGGCGCTGACGCGGGCGATGTAGATGATGTCGCGCCCGTCGCGGATCGCCAGATGGCTGCTGCACTGGCTTACGTCGCGCAGCTGTTCAATCACCGGCTGACCCACCTGCGCCACATCCAGCGAGGCGATGTACTCAAAGCCCAGACGCAGCACGTTCATGCCGAGCGAGAAGGTATTGGTACGGGTGTTGCGCTCCAGAAAGCCCATATACTCCAGGGTCTGCACCACGCGGTAGGCGGTGGCCTTCGGCATATCCACCAGCCGGTGCAGCTCGGCAAAGGTCAGTTCGCGATGCTGCTCGCCAAAGGCTAACAGCAGCTGCAGGCCACGCTCCAGCCCCGGTACCAGATACTTCACTTCCTGATCGTTTGCCATCATCGCCCTACCTTAGTTAAAGACAAAACCGCCGTTGACCGGGATCAGCTGCCCGGTGATAAAACGCGACAGATCGCTTAACAGCCAGACCACGCTGCCGGTGACATCTTCCGGCTGCTGTGCCCCTGTTAACGCCCGGCCGTTTTCGTAGAGTTGGTGTCGTTCGGCGGGAACATATTCCGTTGCCTCGACGCGGGTCAGCCCCGGCGCGATGGCGTTGATTCGAATACGCTTTTCACCAAGCTCGCGCGCCATTGAGCGGGTCATGGCAATCACGGCCCCTTTGCTGGCCACGTAGGCCATCAGGCGCGGCGCACCCCAAAGTGCTGTGTCGGACGCCACGTTCACGATCCCTGCGCCATCGCGCAGCAGCGGCACGGCGGCGCGCGTCACCAGCCAGGTGCCTTTGACGTTGACGCGCATTACCCGGTCCCACAGATCCGGGTCGTAATCGAGCATGTTTTTGCCGCCCACGCCGGTCGCCATCGCCGCGTTATTTACCAGCCCGTCAATCTGCCCCTGCTCGCCAATCGCATTGAACACCTGCTCAATGGAGGCCGGATCGGCGAGATCGATAACGTGCGATTCGATCGTAAAACCCTGTGCCCGCAGAGCGTGTGCGCTTTCGGCCAGCTCGCCTTCAAGAATGTCGCACATCACCACCGCGGCGCCCTGCTCCGCGCAGGCGCTGGCGAAGTGATAGCCCAGCCCGCGCGCGGCGCCGGTCACCACAATGCGTTTTCCGCTCAGCAGCGCATTCATCAGGCCGCTCCCTGCTGCGCTTCACGCATCGCCAGTTGCTCTTTAGCGGCCTTTTGCATCATGCGGCGCAGGCGCGAGAGGCCGACATCATGCTGGTACAGGTATTCGTGGTCGCGGGCGTTTGGCGCCAGGCTTTCCAGCACCACGCGGTCCTGTTCCAGCACCTCCCAGTGCAGTTTTTCCAGGCGGTTACGGTACATGAAGCGCCACATATCGCGCTGCCAGCCCTGTACGCGGCGGATACGCCAGAAGAAGACGCGGCAGTTGTCGTTATCTTCCGGCACCACCATGCCAACGATGAAGAAGTGGCCACCCGGTCCGAAACGCTTCTTATAGGGAATGGACAGTCGCATCCAGCAGGTGCCACTATTGCCCAGCTCCACCCAGTCGAAGTTGACGCCGCTCTGCCCTTTTTTCTCGAAGATAAAGCCGGCCTTCGTCGGCTGCAGGACCATGTCGGCCTTGCGATCCCCTTCCGCCATCGAGTGCGAGGAGGAGTGGAGATACGTACCGTGCATCGGATCCATCACGTTTTCCAGCGCGTACTGGTAGTTACATTTCCAGGCTGCGGTGCAGAGGAAGTTGCTGAAATGTTCCGTGTCGGCGAGTTCATCCGGGAAGGTCAGCTCGTCCGGCTGCTGATCGGCGATGACGCCAAACCACAGGAAGATGGCACCGTGCGCCTCCTGCACCTGATAGCTGCGCACGCACTGCTGGCCGACCAGCGGACATTTGTCCACGGCGGGCACGTCTTTCACTTCACCGTTTCCCGCCACTTCCATGCCGTGATACCAGCAGGCGATGCGGTCGCCAAGGTTCCAGCCCATCGACAGACGCGCACCGCGGTGCGGACAGCGGTCTTCCAGCGCCTGCACCTGACCATCTTTATTGCGCCAGACCACAATCTGTTCGCCCAGACGAGTAATGCCCACGGGCGCAGACTGCACTTCCCAGCTCGCCAGCACCGGATACCAGAGGCCACGCAGACCTTTATCGAGATAGTTTTGTACGGTAGTTGTCATCGCGTCGTCCTCAGTAGCCGTTAACCTGTAAGAATGCCTGGAAGCTGGCGTCGCTCCACGGCTCGCCCTGCTGGTCATGCATGCGCACCGCATTCAGCCCGTTGACCAGCTCCGGCAAGGTTTCAACGCCCTGCTCAAAGAGATCTTCCAGCGTGGCGATAAGGCTCATTTCCCAGTTTTCCGGCACCCGGCTGCGGGTCTGCCAGATCAGGTTCTGATACTCACCCGGTTTATGAATGGCGCCGTTCCCGCCCTCTGCCGGGGGCGTAAACTGGCGGCTTTCGGGCAGCGCCGGGTTGAAGTTCAGGATGTCGCTCATGCCACGGTCTCCTCGACAAAAGTAATCTGGATTTGGTTTTCAAATACCCGAACCGGGTAGCGGTTGAGGTTTCGGCCGCCGGGGCCTTGCAGGCACTGGCCGGTTTTGACGTCGAACACCGCCTCGTGCAGCGGGCATTCCACTTTGCCGTCCTCGACAAAGCCCTGACTCAGCAGCGCATAGGCGTGCGGGCATACGTCTTCCAGCGCGTAATATTCGCCGTCGATTAAATAAACGCCGATCTCTTTACCTTCAACGTTGCCGCTAAAAGGGAAATCTTCCTGTACTTGTTCTGCGTCACATACGCCTATCCAGCTCATCACGATCCTCCAGGCCTTTGTTTCATATATGAAACTCTGTTTCTTATTTAATACGGTCAATATAAAAGCGATGAATGTTTCGTCAAGCGCCAATGTGACGAATTTGTTAATCAGCCGACAATTAATAAGCTAAGTGTGCAAGGGATCACGAAAAAATGCAGCGATATGAAATTTTCATTATTAAGGCGTGAATGAATACGTTTTAGTGATGAACTCAAAGCGCAAATAAAAAATATTGACTTCTTTTCTTTTTCTTCCTTAAAAATAAACAACCGAAAAAGAACCGTGTTTCACCTGTGAACACATTTAAAAATACATCTTTAAAAACAACAAGTTTCACTGGTGAATCATTTTACCTCCGTGACAATCACATTGATAAAAATATAAATGCGAGAACGCATAAGGCGGGCAATATGACGGCAAGATGGCAAGGCACAATTGCACTGTTATTTCTCATTATTATTTCCTACATTGACCGGGTAAATATCTCGGTGATGATTTTAAACCCGGAATTTGCCGAACATTTTCAGTTAAATGAAAACAGAATGTTACAAGGAATGTTAATGACCTGCTTTCTTCTGGGTTATGGATTATCGGCTTTATTATTAACACCGGTTATCGAAAGCAAACTGCATTATCGACATGGATTATTAAGCAGCATTGCGATTTGGGCTCTGGTCTGCGCCATTTCTCCCTTACTCGGATCGCTAATGGGAATGCTCATCGCCCGTGTGATTCTGGGGATCGCTGAGGGACCGCTCTTTTCACTGAAAACCCGCTTTATCAGCGATAACTTTCGTGCGGAAGAGGTTGGCAAACCCAACGCCGTGACCGCACTGGGCGTCTCGCTCGGGCTAGCCGTGGGCTTTCCGCTGGTGACCTGGCTGATGGCCCATCTGGGCTGGGCCGGATCGTTTTATGCGCTGGCGGCAATCAACCTGGTGCTCGGTGGCGGCCTGATCTGGCGTTTCCTGCCGGCACCGCGCGGTACAGTAAAAATGCACAAACGGGGGCTCGCAGAGACAGTGATGCTTGCGTGGCAAACCCCGCTGTTGGGCTGGATCCTGCTGGTTGAAATCGCCACGCTGAGCTATCTCTGGGGGAGCAGCGCCTGGCTCCCGGCGTGGCTACGCGACGAACATCACTTCTCACTGCACGCCACGGGCATGCTCGCGGCCATCCCCTTTCTGTTGAGCCTGGGCTCAAAATTCCTTGGCGGGGTACTGCTCGATAAAATGCGGCCGGAACAGGCACCGCTGCTGTTTGTCGCGGGCGGGGCGCTGACGGCGTTATCCGTGATCGCGCTGATGCTCAGCAATCAGCCTGCCTGGCTGGCGCTGTTTATGCTGTCGGCTAACGTCTTCTGGGGACTTCAGGGCGCGGCCATTCCGGCGGTGATCCAACATCACGCCGCGCGGGAGGCGGTGGGAAGCGCGTACGGCATCATTAATGGGATCGGCAATCTCTGCGCCGCCTTTATTCCACTGCTGATGGGGATGGTGATGAGATCGGTGGGGTCGGTCAGCTCTGGCTTTTCCGTGCTGGTGGTGTCGCAGATTATCACCCTGCTGGCGGGGGGAATGTTGCTGCTGCGCATGCGTCGCGCAGCAGCAATCAGCGCGTAAGGCTTATTCGCCTTTTTTCGCAGCCTGGATATAGAGCATCTCCAGTGCCAGGGTCGCCGCGGCCAGCGCGGTGATCTCGGACTGGTCATAGGCAGGCGCCACTTCCACCACGTCCATCCCGACAATGTTCAGATCCTTCAGGCCGCGCACCAGTTTGATGGCGCGGTCTGAGGTCAGCCCGCCGATCACCGGCGTACCGGTGCCCGGCGCAAACGCCGGATCCAGACAGTCGATGTCGAAGGTCAGGTACACCGGCATATCACCGACGATCTGCTTAACCTGCGCGATGATGTCATCCACGCCGCGATCGTTCACCTGACAGGCATCCAGTACGGTGAAGCCGTTGTCTTTGTCAAACTCGGTACGGATACCGATCTGCACGGAGTGGTTAGGATCGATCAGACCTTCGTTCGGCGCGGTGTAGAACATGGTGCCGTGGTCGAACTCGCAGCCGTTCGCGTAGGTGTCGGTATGCGCATCGAAGTGGACCAGCGCCATCTTACCGAAGTGCTTCGCGTGGGCGCGCAGCAGCGGCAGGGTCACAAAGTGGTCGCCACCGAAGGAGAGCATGCGTTTACCGGCAGCCAGCAGTTTCTCGGCGTGGGCCTGCAGCTTTTCGCTCATTTCACGCGCGTCACCGAAGGCGTACACCAGGTCACCGCAGTCCACCACGTTCAGGCGTTCGCGCATGTCGAAGTTCCACGGGAAGCGGTTATGCTCCCAGGCCAGGTTGGTGGAAACCTGACGGATCGCCGCCGGACCGTGACGACCGCCCGCACGGCCTGATGTGGCCATATCAAACGGCACGCCGGTGATCACCCAGTCAGCATCGCTGTCGTACGGCTGGAAGTTCATCGGAAGGCGTAAAAAACCAAACGCGTTAGATACCAGAGAGTTGTCGTACTGATGACCTAAAGTGCTCATGTCCTGACCTCTTTTAAAGTCGATGCGTTAAAAACAGATGAAAAAAAATCCCCTCCGCGTCGTTAAACCCGACGAGGAAGGGATTGATTCGTAAATCGCTTATTGGGGCGAATTATCGCCGTTAATTCATACGGGTTCAAGTGAGTATAGGGCATTGTGCGGCCTTTGCCCCTCACCCTAACCCTCTCCCACGGGGAGAGGGAGGTTTGCCTTATTCGTCTTCCAGGTAGGTGTACCCGTACAGACCCGCTTCAAACTCTTCCAGGAACTGCTGCTGCAGTGCGTCATCCAGACCGGTGTTTTTCACCTGATCGCGGAATTGCGTCAGCAGGGTTTTCGGATCCAGCTGCACGTATTCCAGCATGTCCGCCACGGTGTCACCTTCGTCGGACAGCTCCACTTCCACGCTGCCGTCAGGGAAGACAAACACGTCAACCGCTTCGGTATCACCGAACAGGTTATGCATGTTGCCAAGGATCTCCTGATACGCGCCGACCATAAAGAAGCCCAGCATTGGCGGGTTCTCCGGGTCGTATTCCGGCATTGGCATGGTCGTTGCGATACCGTCGCCGTCAACATAGTGGTCGATGGCACCGTCGGAGTCACAGGTGATGTCCAGCAGCACCGCACGACGTTCCGGGGCGTGGTTCAGCCCTTCCAGCGGCAGAACCGGGAACAGCTGATCGATACCCCAGGCATCCGGCATCGACTGGAACAGCGAGAAGTTGACGTAAATCTTGTCCGCCATACGTTCCTGCAATTCGTCGATAATCGGACGGTGCGCACGGTTGCTCGGGTCCAGCTGTTTCTGCACTTCATGGCACATGTTCAGATAAAGCTGCTCGGCCCACGCGCGCTCCTGCAGGCTAAAGGTGCCTGAAGAGTAGCCGACGTGAATATCATGCAGGTCCATCTGGCTGTCGTGCAGCCATTCGCGCAGTGAACGGCGCGTGCCCGGCTCGTGCATCTCCTGCCAGGTTTCCCACATGCTTTGCAGCGAACGCGGGGCATCGTCTTGCGGAGGCGTCGCTTCGGTGATTTCGCTGCGCTCAACGCCGATGATATTAGAGACCAGCACCGTATGGTGCGCGGTCACCGCGCGGCCAGACTCGGTGATCACCGTCGGGTGCGGCAGGCCGTGCTCTTCACAGGCATCGCCAATCGCCCAGATAATGTTGTTCGCGTATTCGTTCAGGCCGTAGTTCACGGAGCAGTCGGACTGCGAGCGGGTACCTTCATAGTCCACGCCCAGGCCGCCACCCACGTCAAAGCACTGAATATTGACGCCGAGCTTGTGCAGCTCAACGTAGAAACGCGCTGACTCACGCACGCCGGTGGCGATATCACGAATGTTGGCCATCTGCGAACCGAGGTGGAAGTGCAGCAGCTGAATGCTGTCCAGACGACCGCGCTCGCGCAGAATTTCCACCAGCTGCAGTACCTGGTTTGCCGCCAGACCGAATTTAGATTTTTCGCCGCCGGAGGACTGCCATTTACCGGAACCCTGCGAGGCCAGACGCGCACGCACGCCAAGACGTGGCACCACGTTCAGGCGCTCGGCTTCTTCCAGCACGATAGCGATTTCTGTCATCTTCTCGATAACCAGATAGACCTTATGGCCCATCTTCTCGCCAATCAGCGCCAGACGAATGTATTCACGGTCTTTATAGCCGTTACAGACGATCACTGAACGGGTCATGCCCGCATGCGCCAGTACGGCCATCAGCTCTGCTTTTGAACCCGCTTCCAGGCCCAGCGGTTCGCCGGAGTGGATCAGGGATTCAATGACGCGGCGGTGCTGGTTCACCTTGATGGGGTAAACCAGGAAGTAGTCGCCTTTGTAACCGTAAGATTCACGCGCACGCTTGAACGCGGCGTTAATAGAACGCAGACGGTGTTGCAGGATCTGCGGGAAGCAGAACAGTGCAGGCAAACGCTGGCCCTGCGCCTCACGTGCTTTCACCAGTTTGGCGAGATCCACGCGCGCTTCAGGGACGTCCGGGTCCGGGCAGACGCTGATGTGGCCCAGCTCGTTGACGTCGTAGTAGTTATTGCCCCACCAGGCAATATTGTAAGTGCGCAGCATCTTGCTGGCTTCCTGGGAGCTCATCGCAACCTCCTGCATGGAACGTAGTACACCCTGTTCGCCCGCTGACGAAGGCGAAAAAGAAGACATGTCGTCAGACATAGCGAACCTCAACTCTTTGTATTAAGTGTAAAACAGTTGACTACTATCGCAGCGTTATACGGCGATAACAACCCATAAACGGCTCCGTTTCCCAGCAGAGTATGCTGAAATCCAGACCGTGCGACCGGTTTCTTATTCATATCATTGTAAAACACGTATCCGAACTCTGTATGACAAGGTTCGGCGAAACCACGAGAAAACTCTTGTATTAACAAGAGCGCCCTTGTTCAGTTTTCACAAAGCGTGACCGGCTCTGGAATCCTGAGAAGCGCCGAGATGGGTATAACATCGGCAGGTTTGCAGACTAGAAATGCGGGTTGCGGGAATCAAATGCGCGCCAGAACGGCTGCGCTGAATTAGCGGAAAACGATGGTTCATTATCTCGTATCACCTCCACGGCCGCCTCTGCTGAAACGGACCACAAGCCAAAGCTAAAAGTTCACTGCTTAACCCGGCTGGAAGTGGCGACACGATGAGTTCATCGAGCGCTTTTTTGGTATGAGCCGCGCGCCGCGTTTTATACCGAGAACAGGGGTAAAAAGCAAAAGATAAATACGCGGGTTGCCAGGAGCGTCAGGAAAAATTTCCAGTAATGAATTCAACTCAGTGAGAGCGTTGTCAAAAAAAACTGGAAATCGGGCGAAGAAGTGACCTAAAATAGCCATCCAGATGTTAATCCATCTATACTGATTAACACTCATACTGCCAGTGTCAAAAAACCTGCGGCCTTGGTAGAATTATCTCCTTTGGCTATTCCACACAGCAGCTTGAGCTAACCAAATTCCTCTTAGGTGAAATAAAACATGGCAAAACACCTGTTTACGTCCGAGTCCGTATCAGAAGGACATCCTGATAAAATTGCTGACCAAATCTCCGATGCGGTGCTGGATGCGATCCTGACTCAGGATCCGAAAGCGCGCGTAGCGTGTGAAACCTATGTCAAAACCGGCATGGTTCTGGTTGGCGGTGAGATCACCACCAGCGCATGGGTTGATATCGAAGAGATCACCCGTAACACGGTACGTGAGATCGGTTATGTACATTCTGATATGGGCTTTGATGCCAATTCCTGCGCGGTTCTGAGCGCAATTGGTAAACAGTCTCCAGACATCAACCAGGGCGTTGACCGTGCCGATCCGCTGGAACAGGGCGCGGGCGACCAGGGTCTGATGTTCGGCTATGCAACCAACGAAACCGACGTGCTGATGCCAGCACCGGTGACTTACGCGCACCGTCTGGTGCAGCGCCAGGCTGAAGTGCGTAAAAACGGCACCCTGCCATGGCTGCGCCCGGATGCAAAAAGCCAGGTGACCTTCCAGTACGACGACGGCAAAATCGTCGGCATTGACGCGGTAGTTTTGTCTACCCAGCATGCCGAAGATATCGATCAGAAATCCCTGCAGGAAGCAGTGATGGAAGAGATCATCAAGCCTGTTCTGCCAACCGAATGGCTGAGCAGCGCAACCAAATACTTCATCAACCCAACCGGACGCTTTGTGATTGGCGGCCCAATGGGTGACTGCGGTCTGACCGGTCGTAAAATCATCGTTGATACCTACGGCGGCATGGCGCGTCACGGTGGCGGTGCATTCTCCGGTAAAGATCCATCAAAAGTGGACCGTTCTGCTGCTTACGCTGCACGCTATGTGGCGAAAAACATCGTTGCTGCAGGCCTGGCTGACCGCTGTGAGATCCAGGTTTCCTACGCCATCGGCGTGGCAGAGCCAACCTCCATCATGGTTGAAACCTTCGGTACTGAAAAAGTGCCTTCAGAACAGCTGACCCTGCTGGTGCGCGAGTTCTTCGACCTGCGTCCATACGGCCTGATTCAGATGCTGGATCTGCTGCACCCAATCTACAAAGAAACCGCTGCATACGGTCACTTTGGTCGCGAACATTTCCCATGGGAAAAAACCGACAAAGCCGCTCTGCTGCGTGAAGCTGCCGGTCTGAAGTAATCCACTACCCGCTGCTTAAACAGGCCAGCCTTTGTGCTGGCCTTTTTTATGGCGGGTGGCGGCAATGTTTGGAACCGCTTACACCTCACTTTCTAAACCCCGCTTTCAGAATATTCTCTTTGCATGATCGCCTTTCTTCTGCTGTTACATTTCCTTTCAGTTAAGTCTGAAATTCACACAAACGCGATGCACATCAATTAATTTACCTCTATATTTTCAAAGCTTTAATTATTTTTACGGTTGCAGCTTAGTGTAACCGATTACACCATTGTGATTTGTCTCACATATTTTTACGGGTCGCTCACCTACCCTTAACATCGATAAAACTGATAACCCAACTGGAGGGCATAATGCCTGACAATAATAAACAGGGGCGTACGTCCAACAAGGCGATGACTTTCTTCGTCTGCTTCCTTGCCGCCCTGGCAGGATTACTCTTTGGTCTGGATATCGGCGTGATTGCCGGCGCTCTTCCCTTCATCGCAGACGAATTCCAGATTAACGCACACACCCAGGAATGGGTGGTCAGCTCCATGATGTTTGGCGCGGCCGTTGGTGCCGTCGGCAGCGGCTGGCTCTCTTTCAAACTGGGACGTAAAAAGAGCCTGATGATTGGCGCGATCCTCTTCGTCGCCGGTTCCCTCTTCTCTGCCGCCGCTCCTAACGTTGAAGTGCTTATTCTTTCCCGCGTGCTGTTGGGGCTGGCCGTGGGCGTGGCGTCTTATACCGCGCCGCTTTACCTGTCAGAAATCGCGCCGGAGAAAATCCGCGGCAGTATGATTTCGATGTACCAGCTGATGATCACCATCGGTATTTTGGGTGCTTATCTGTCCGATACCGCGTTCAGCTACAGCGGCGCATGGCGCTGGATGCTGGGCGTGATCATCATTCCTGCCGTTCTGCTGCTGATTGGCGTCTTCTTCCTGCCGGACAGCCCGCGCTGGTTTGCCGCCAAACGCCGCTTCCACGATGCTGAACGGGTACTTTTGCGCCTGCGAGATACCAGCGCAGAGGCGAAGAACGAGCTGGAAGAGATCCGCGAAAGCCTGAAGGTGAAACAGTCTGGCTGGGCGCTGTTCAAAGAGAACAGCAACTTCCGCCGCGCGGTATTCCTTGGCGTGCTGTTACAGGTAATGCAGCAGTTCACCGGGATGAACGTCATCATGTATTACGCGCCAAAAATCTTTGAACTGGCGGGTTATACCAATACCACCGAGCAGATGTGGGGCACCGTGATCGTGGGGCTGACCAACGTGCTGGCGACTTTCATCGCCATCGGTCTGGTCGACCGCTGGGGACGTAAGCCAACGCTGACTCTGGGCTTCCTGGTGATGGCCGCCGGTATGGGGATTCTCGGTACCATGATGCACATGGGCATTCACTCTCCAACCGCGCAGTACCTGGCGGTAGGTATGCTGCTGATGTTTATCGTCGGGTTTGCAATGAGTGCCGGTCCGCTGATTTGGGTTCTGTGCTCTGAAATCCAGCCGCTGAAAGGGCGTGATTTCGGTATCACCTGCTCTACTGCGACCAACTGGATTGCCAACATGATCGTCGGTGCCACGTTCCTCACCATGCTCAACACGCTGGGTAATGCGAACACCTTCTGGGTCTACGCCGGTCTGAACCTGTTCTTTATTGTTCTCACCGTCTGGCTGGTTCCTGAAACCAAACACGTTTCACTGGAACACATTGAACGTAACCTGATGAAAGGTCGTCCGCTGCGCGAAATCGGCGCACACGACTAATCCTCTTGCGGGAGGCGCCTCTTGCGCCTCCCCGCTTCGCGCTTTATGCTCTGCCCCTATGAAAGCACCCCGTCTCCCCATCGCCATTCAGCAAGCCGTTATGCGCAGCCTGCGGGAAAAACTCGCCCAGGCCAACCTGAAGCTCGGCCGTAATTATCCGGAACCGAAACTCGTCTACCAGCAGCGAGGAACCGCGGCGGGTACCGCCTGGCTGGAATCCTATGAGATCCGCCTGAACCCGGTTCTGATGATGGAAAACCAGCAGGCGTTTATCGAGGAGGTGGTACCGCACGAACTGGCACACCTTCTGGTATGGAAACACTTCGGCCGCGTGGCTCCGCACGGCAAAGAGTGGAAATGGATGATGGAGGCGGTGCTCGGCGTTCCGGCACGCCGGACTCATCAGTTTGAACTGGAATCGGTACGCCGTAATACCTTCCCCTACCGCTGCCAGTGCCAACAGCATCAGCTCACCGTTCGTCGCCATAATCGTGTGGTACGCGGCGAGGCAACCTACCGCTGCGTGAAGTGCGGCGAGCCACTGGTCGCAGAATAACCAACTGAACTTTCAGGAACTTTCCTGATCTGGCTGATTGCATACCGGAACAACTTTCGCTACGTTGCGGGCTCGTTTTGACACGGAGTGTAAGATGTCCCGTAATTTCTCTCTCGCGGTTGCCTTTTTGACAACGGCCCTCTCCGGCCAGGCTCTGGCCGACGGTATCAACAGTTTCTCCCAGGCCAAAGCGGCAGGCGTGAAGGTCAACGCTGACGTGCCGGGCGATTTCTACTGTGGCTGCAAAATTAACTGGCAGGGTAAAAAAGGGATCGTTGACCTTGAATCCTGCGGCTATAAGGTGCGTAAAAACGAAAACCGCGCCAGCCGCATCGAGTGGGAGCATGTGGTTCCGGCATGGCAGTTTGGTCACCAGCGCCAGTGCTGGCAGGATGGCGGACGTAAAAACTGCGCCAAAGATCCGGTCTATCGTCAGATGGAAAGCGATATGCACAACCTGCAGCCGGCGGTTGGCGAAGTCAATGGCGATCGCGGCAACTTTATGTACAGCCAGTGGAACGGTGGCGAAGGTCAGTACGGCCAGTGCGGTATGAAGGTTGATTTTAAAGAGAAAGTCGCTGAGCCACCCGCCCGGGCACGCGGCAGCATTGCCCGCACGTACTTCTATATGCGCGATCGTTACAACCTCAACCTTTCCCGCCAGCAAACCCAACTGTTTAACGCCTGGAATAAACAATACCCGGTCACCGAGTGGGAATGTCAGCGCGACGAACGCATCGCCAGGGTCCAGGGGAATCATAACCCTTACGTCCAGCGGGCTTGCCAGGCGCAAAAGAGCTAACCTACACTAGCGGCAATTCGCTTACACAGCATGACACATGGAATTTTTGACTATGCGTATTCCTCGCATCTATCACCCTGAACTGATTACCGCTGGCCGCGAAATCGCCCTGTCTGACGATGCTGCCAACCACGTTGGCCGCGTGCTGCGCATGGGGGCAGGCCAGGCGATTCAGCTGTTTGACGGCTCCAACCAGGTTTTCGACGCGGAAATTACGCGGGCGGATAAAAAAAGCGTGCACGTCAATGTGCTGCGCGGCGAAATCGATGACCGTGAATCGCCGCTGCACATTCATCTGGGCCAGGTGATGTCGCGCGGGGAAAAGATGGAGTTCACCATTCAGAAATCCATTGAACTGGGTGTAAGCCTCATTACGCCACTTTTTTCTGAGCGCTGCGGCGTTAAACTGGATGCGGAACGTCTGAACAAGAAGATCCAGCAGTGGCAGAAAATTGCCATTGCTGCCTGTGAACAGAGTGGCCGCAACCGTATTCCGGAGATCCGCCCGGCGATGGACCTGGAAGACTGGTGTGCAGAAGAGGAGAGCGGGCTCAAGCTTAATCTCCATCCGCGCGCCAGCGCCAGCATCAATACGTTGCCGCTGCCCGTTGAGCGTGTACGCCTGCTGATTGGCCCGGAAGGCGGCCTGTCGGCAGATGAAATTGCCATGACGGCGCGTTACCAGTTTACTGATATTCTGTTGGGACCTCGCGTTCTGCGCACTGAGACAACGGCACTCACAGCCATCACCGCGCTACAGGTGCGGTTTGGCGATCTGGGTTGACCCATTAACGGAGAAGAACATGATCAAGCTCGGCATCGTGATGGACCCCATCGCAAACATTAACATCAAAAAAGATTCCAGCTTCGCTATGCTGCTGGAAGCGCAGCGTCGCGGCTATGAGCTCCACTATATGGAGATGAACGATCTTTATCTGATCAACGGTGAAGCCCGCGCACGCACCCGCATCGTTAACGTCGAGCAAGATTACGACAAATGGTACGAATTCGGCAGCGAGCAGGATATTGCGCTCGCCGATCTCAATGTCATCCTGATGCGTAAAGATCCTCCGTTCGACACCGAATACATCTACTGCACCTATATCCTTGAGCGCGCAGAAGAAAAAGGGACGCTTATCGTCAATAAGCCGCAGAGCCTGCGCGACTGCAACGAAAAGCTCTACACCGCCTGGTTCTCCGATCTGACGCCGGAAACGCTGGTGACCCGCAGCAAAACACAGCTTAAGGCATTCTGGCAGAAGCACGGTGATATCATCATGAAGCCGCTGGACGGCATGGGCGGTGCGTCTATTTTCCGCGTAAAAGAAGGCGACCCGAATATCGGCGTGATTGCCGAAACGCTGACCGAACTGGGTACGCGTTACTGCATGGCACAGAACTATCTGCCCGCGATTAAAGATGGCGATAAACGCGTCCTGATCGTGGATGGCGAACCCGTGCCTTACTGCCTGGCACGTATCCCGCAGGGGGGCGAAACCCGTGGCAATCTGGCGGCCGGTGGCCGTGGCGAACCGCGTCCGTTAACCGAAAGCGACTGGGAAATTGCCCGCCGCGTCGGCCCAACGCTGAAAGCCAAAGGCCTGATCTTTGTTGGCCTGGATATCATTGGCGATCGTCTGACCGAAGTGAACGTCACCAGCCCGACCTGCATTCGTGAAATTGAAGCGGAATTCCCGGTCTCGATCACCGGAATGCTGATGGACGCCATCGAAAAACGTCTCCAGAAATAACTTACCAATACTATTAGTGACAGCACCCCGGTTTGTCCGCATACTGGGGCTGTCGCTTTTTAAACCAGGAAACAGTACCTCTGACAATGAATTTACAGCATCACTTTCTTATTGCCATGCCTGCTCTCCAGGACCCGATTTTCCGCCGCTCCGTGGTTTATATTTGTGAATACAATGAAGACGGCGCGATGGGCATTATCATCAACAAACCGCTGGAAAACCTGCAGGTTGAAGGGATTCTGGAAAAGCTGAAAATTACAGCTGAAGCGCGCCTGCCGGAAATCCGTCTTGATAAACCGGTAATGCTGGGTGGCCCCCTTGCAGAGGATCGCGGTTTTATCCTGCATACGCCGCCCATTTTCTCTTCCAGTATTCGTATCTCTGACACCACGGTAATCACCACCTCCCGCGATGTGCTGGAAACGCTGGGCACCGCAGAGCAGCCTTCCGAAGTGCTGGTGGCACTGGGTTACGCCTCCTGGGAGAAGGGTCAGCTTGAACAGGAGATCCTGGATAACGCCTGGCTCACCGCACCTGCGGATATGAATATCCTGTTTAAAACCCCTATCGCCGATCGCTGGCGTGATGCGGCGAAACTGATTGGCATTGATATTCTGACCATGCCAGGCGTAGCGGGGCACGCGTAATGAGCGGCACACTTCTGGCCTTCGACTTTGGCACGAAAAGCATTGGCGTCGCCGTCGGCCAGCGTATCACCGGCACCGCTCGCCCGCTCACGGCCCTTAAGGCGAACGACGGCACACCGGACTGGAACCTCATTGAGCGTCTGCTCAAAGAGTGGCAGCCAGACGATGTGATTGTCGGTCTGCCGCTGAACATGGATGGCACTGAACAGCCGCTTACCGCCCGCGCGCGTAAGTTTGCCAATAAAATCCACGGTCGCTTTGGCGTCTCCGTGAAGCTCCACGACGAACGATTGAGTACCGTCGAAGCGCGTGCCGGCCTGTTTGAGCACGGGGGTTTCCGCGCACTCAACAAAGGCAGCGTCGATTCGGCTTCTGCCGTCATTATCCTCGAAAGCTATTTCGAACAGGGTTACTGAGCGCCGGGGCCTACAACCGCCCCTGCGCCCGTCGCTCTGCCAGGCTCTGGTCAAAGTTCTGCATCCCCGCCTGCTGACCGGTTTGAATAATCCCGGGCAACTGCCACGTTTTACCTTCGCGGATAAGGTTCGCTGCCGCTGGCGTATTCACCAGCAGTTCATACAGCGCGACGCGCCCACCCTGCAGGTCGGGAAGCAGTCTTTGCGCCAGCACCGCCCGCAGGCTGCCGGCCAGCTGATTACGCACCGGGTCTTTCTCCTGCGCCGGGAACGTATCGACCAGCCGTTCAATCGCCTGAGAGGCACCGCGCGTGTGCAGCGTCGCCAGCACCAGATGCCCGGTTTCAGCGGCCGTCAGCGCCAGGCGGATCGTTTCGCTGTCGCGCAGTTCTCCCAGCAGGATGACATCCGGATCTTCACGCAACGCAGCGCGCAGCGCCTCGGCAAATGAGGGACTGTGCAGGCCGATCTCTCGCTGCTGAATCAGGCAACGTTCGCTCTGATAGACAAACTCCACCGGATCTTCCAGCGTCAGAATATGCCCATCCGTCTGGTGATTAAGAAAATCCACCATTGCCGCAAGGGTGGTAGATTTGCCGCTGCCGGTTGCCCCCGTCACCAATATCAGCCCACTGTCGTGGGATAAGAGTTCCGGGATAGCCCGGGGAACACCCAAAGCGGAGAGCTGCGGACAGGCCCGGGGCAACAGGCGTAGCGTGATGGAGTTGCCCTTCATCTGTTTAAAGGCACTTGCGCGCAGACGCTGGTTTCCCGTAAGGGTCACGGCAAAATCCACCTGCCCGCTTGCCCACCATGCCCCCTGCTGCTCATCGTTGAGCCACGTTTTCAGTAACGCATCCACATCGGGAGAGGGAAAGGGAGCCGGTTCAAGGCGGCCTACTCTGCGCCAGCGCGGTGGCGAATCACTGCACAGGTGTAGATCGGAGACATTATGCTTTACACTAAGGGCCACAATTTCTTCCACATCCATACATTACTCCTCGGAAAATGAACAACATTGCGCATAACCTGGCACAGGTCCGGGACAAAATCTCAGCCGCAGCAACACGTTGCGGCCGTGCTTCAGAAGAAATTACGTTACTTGCAGTGAGCAAAACCAAGCCTGCGAGCGCCATCGCAGAAGCGATTGATGCTGGCCAGCGTGCATTTGGTGAAAACTACGTGCAGGAAGGCGTGGATAAAATTCGCTACTTCCAGGAGCAGGGGAATACCGGCCTGCAATGGCACTTTATTGGCCCACTGCAGTCGAATAAAAGCCGTCTGGTGGCAGAGCACTTTGACTGGTGCCATACCATCGACCGTCTGCGCATTGCCACACGTCTGAACGATCAGCGCCCGGCGGAGATGCCCGCGCTTAACGTGCTGATTCAAATCAACATCAGTGATGAAAACAGCAAGTCCGGCATTGCGCTGAGCGAGCTGGATGCGCTGGCGGCTGAAGTGGCCGCGCTGCCGCGCTTAACCCTGCGCGGTTTGATGGCAATCCCGGCGCCTGAGTCAAGTTATGAAAGGCAGTTTGCCGTGGCACAGCAAATGGCTGTAGCATTTGGGGCGCTTAAAGCGCGCTACGAAACGGTAGACACGCTTTCTCTGGGCATGTCGGATGATATGGAAGCCGCCATCGCGGCAGGCAGCACTATGGTGCGCATCGGCACGGCAATATTCGGTGCGCGCGACTACACCCAATAATAAGGAAACCTGAGGAACGCCATGAAGACGTTGACTTTCCTGCTCTCAACGGTCATTGAGCTGTATACGATGGCGCTTTTGCTGCGCGTCTGGATGCAGTGGGCCCGCTGTGATTTTTATAACCCGTTCTCGCAGTTTGTCGTGAAAATCACCCAACCTGTTGTGGGGCCGCTGCGCCGTATTATTCCGGCGATGGGCCCCATTGACAGCGCATCGCTGCTGGTAGCGTTTATTCTGAGCGTTATCAAAGCGATTGTGCTGTTTATGGTCATCACCTTCCAGCCGATCATCTGGATTGCTGCCGTCCTGATCCTGATTAAAACCATCGGTCTGCTGATCTTCTGGGTGCTGCTGGTCATGGCCATCATGAGTTGGGTCAGCCAGGGCCGTAGCCCGGTGGAATATGCATTGATTCAGCTGGCGGAACCGCTGCTGCGCCCTATCCGCAACCTGCTCCCGTCAATGGGCGGCATCGACTTTTCCCCGATGATCCTGGTTCTGCTGCTGTATGTCGTTAATATGGGCATTGCCGAGCTGTTACAGTCCACGGGCGATATGCTGCTGCCGGGGCTGTGGATGGCGCTATGAGTGCAGTAAGCACCTGCGCTGATGGGCTGGTTTTACGGCTGTATATTCAGCCGAAAGCCAGCCGTGACAATATTGTTGGACTGCATGGCGACGAGTTAAAAGTCGCCATCACCGCCCCACCGGTAGATGGCCAGGCAAATGCGCATCTGACCAAATATCTGGCAAAACAGTTTCGCGTTGCTAAAAGCCAGGTCATCATAGAAAAGGGTGAACTTGGGCGGCATAAACAGGTAAAAATCCTTAATCCGCAATCCATCCCGACGGAAGTCGCGGCTCTGATTTAACAGGATAAAACGATGCAGAAAGTTGTTCTCGCTACCGGCAACGCCGGTAAAGTGCGCGAGCTGGCCTCGCTATTAAATGATTTTGGGCTGGATGTGGTGGCGCAGACCGAGCTTGGCGTGGAGTCCGCCGAAGAGACCGGCCTGACGTTTATCGAAAACGCGATCCTGAAAGCACGCCATGCCGCACAGGTCACCGGCCTGCCCGCGATTGCCGATGATTCCGGTCTGGCGGTTGATTTTCTGGGCGGTGCTCCGGGCATTTACTCTGCCCGCTATTCAGGCGTGGACGCCACCGACCAGCAGAATCTGGAAAAGCTGCTTGTCGCCCTGAAGGATGTGCCAGACGAACAGCGTACCGCGCAGTTCCACTGCGTGCTGGTTTATATGCGTCACGCTGAAGACCCCACGCCTGTCGTCTGCCACGGCAGCTGGCCGGGGGTGATTACCCGTGAAGCCACCGGTAACGGCGGCTTTGGCTACGATCCGATTTTCTTTGTCCCGACTGAGGGCAAAACCGCTGCGGAACTGACCCGCGAAGAGAAAAGCGCGATTTCCCACCGAGGACGCGCCCTGAAACTGTTACTGGAAGCCCTGCGTAATGGCTAATTTGCCGCCTCTGAGTCTTTATATTCATATCCCCTGGTGCGTGCAGAAATGCCCGTACTGCGATTTCAACTCGCATGCGCTGAAAGGTGAAGTGCCGCACGATGATTACGTTGCGCATCTGCTGGCCGACCTGGATGCCGATGTACCTTACGCACAGGGACGTGAAGTGAAGACCATTTTTATTGGTGGCGGTACGCCGAGCCTGCTGTCAGGCCCGGCGATGCAGACGCTGCTGGACGGCGTGCGTGCGCGCCTGAATCTGGCAGCGGATGCTGAAATTACGATGGAAGCCAACCCCGGGACCGTTGAGGCCGACCGTTTTGTCGAGTATCAGCGGGCGGGCGTGAACCGGATTTCCATCGGCGTGCAGAGCTTTAGCGAGCCGAAGTTAAAACGACTGGGGCGTATTCACGGCCCGGAAGAGGCGAAGCGGGCGGCAACGCTGGCTACTGGGCTGGGTCTGCGCAGTTTTAACCTCGACCTGATGCACGGCCTGCCGGATCAGTCGCTGGAAGAGGCGCTGGACGATTTGCGTCAGGCGATTGCCCTGAACCCGCCGCATCTTTCGTGGTATCAGCTGACCATCGAGCCCAATACGCTGTTTGGCTCTCGTCCGCCGGTGCTGCCGGATGACGATGCGCTGTGGGATATCTTTGAGCAGGGCCATCAACTGTTGACCGCCGCAGGCTATCAGCAGTACGAAACGTCGGCCTATGCGAAGCCGGGCTACCAGTGCCAGCACAACCTGAACTACTGGCGCTTTGGCGACTATCTGGGCATTGGCTGCGGCGCGCACGGTAAAGTGACGTTCCCTGACGGGCGTATCCTGCGTACCGCAAAAACTCGCCATCCGCGCGGGTATATGGAAGGTCGTTATCTCGAACGGCAGCACGATGTCGAGGCGGTGGATAAGCCGTTTGAGTTCTTTATGAACCGCTTCCGCCTGCTGGAAGCCGCGCCGCGTAAAGAGTTTGCCCTTTATACCGGGTTGCCGGAAACCGTGATTCGCCCACAAATTGACGAGGCGCTGGCACAGGGGTATCTCACGGAATGTGAGGAATACTGGCAGATCACCGAGCACGGCAAACTGTTCTTAAACTCCCTTCTTGAGCTGTTCCTCGCCGAAGAATCTGAAGGCTGATTCAGGATTTTGCATCCCGTTCTGCCAGCTGAGGGAAAGGCTGGCATGTCATTCGATTCTGGAATAACGAACTCTGGAACAACGAAGAGGCGGTATTAGAACAAATACGGGAAACCCTGCAAATGCTACTACCCTCACCCCGGCCCTCTCCCTGAAAGGGAGAGGGAGCAAACCATTCCCTCGCCCCCTTGGGGAGAGGGTTAGGGTGAGGGGTGAAGTTAATTACTTCAACGTCCCCACCAGTGCCTTCCTGCTATCTTCCAGCGACACCACGCGTTTACACACGTCTTTACCGAACTGCTGGAAATCGGCTTCCTGATTCTTCCACTCGTTCTGAATCGAGGTCTGCAGACCGCCCAGGCTACCCAGCACGCCCTGCAGCGGGTTACCGCCGCCTTTCAGTACCGCTTTGGCGCCCATCTCGTTAATGCTGTCCTGCAGGATGCCGCCCATGGCCTGATTCACCAGTTGCTGGCCGTCAGCACGCACCTGATCAATCGCTTTGTAGTGGAACGTCAGGCCGTCGGTACGATGCTCGATAATCCGGTTCATCTGCTCTTTCAGCTGTTTGTCGAGCTTCGTCAGGCGGGTGCGCATGTTGCTGCTCTCACCTACCTCTTTGGTAATGATCTTATCCAGCGCAACGCGGCCTTTCTCAACGCGGGTCAGGGCGCCTTCGTCAATCCACGGCAGCGCAGTACGCAAATCGGCCTGGTAGTCTCTGGCCTGCTCACGCTGCGCGGCGGTCAGGTTGTACTGTTTGCCATTGAACGTGACATCACCCTGCGGCGTGATGACCAGATTGCCGTTCTCACCTTTAACCTGAACGGTTTGCGGACTTAACACCACGTCATCACGCGGGGTGACGCTACATTTATACTCCGCATGGGCGGTGAATCCGGTTGCCATTAAGACAACAGCCAGCAACGTTTTGCGCATCTTTAACACTCCCTCAGACAAAATGGGCCAGCTAATGCTGGCCCCTGACTTCTTTATTAGTCCCACCAAACGTCGAAAAGTTCGCTGACGCGGACATCTTCCAGTTTGTGGTCTTCAAGCCATTTACGTACCAGCGCCTGATGTTCTTCGGTGCATTTACCCACTTCCTGGGTGCAGATAAGACCTTCCCACGCCAGATAGCCGCTACCGTCGAAGGCCAGCTTGTTTGGCTCGATCACCTCGTTGATGAACGCATCAACGTCCTGATCGATCTGCTCAACGCTGGTGCCTTCCGGGAAACGCCAGGCAACGGAGAAGCCCACTTCCTGGAATTCTTCGATGTGCATCTTTTTACGCAGACGACGGCTACGATTCTTTGCCATTATTTCACCCTCTCGAACATTAAGTCCCATACGCCGTGACCAAGACGATGGCCACGCTGTTCAAATTTCGTTACCGGACGCGATTCCGGACGCGGTACATAGTCGTTGCTCTCTGACTGGTTTTTATACCCGTCCAGAGACGACATCACTTCCAGCATATGTTCCGCATACGGTTCCCAGTCGGTCGCCATATGGAAGACACCGCCCAGTTTCAGCTTACTTTTTACCAGCTCAGCAAACGGCGCCTGAACGATACGGCGCTTATTATGACGTGCTTTGTGCCACGGGTCAGGGAAAAAGAGCTGAACCATGTTCAAAGAATTGTCAGGAATCATTTTGTGCAGCACTTCCACCGCGTCGTGACACATCACGCGCAGGTTCTCGACCCCCTCTTCGTGGGCGGTGGCCAGACACGCGCCAACGCCTGGAGAATGCACTTCTATGCCGAGGAAGTTCTGCTCCGGGCGGGCTTTCGCCATGGTCACCAGCGAGGTGCCCATACCAAAGCCGATCTCCAGGGTCACTGGCGCATCGCGACCGAACAGGTCGGCAAAGTCGAGCGGCTGCTCGCTGAACTCAACGCCCATCACCGGCCAGTAGTTGTCCAGCGCGTGTTGCTGCCCTTTTGTCAGGCGACCCTGACGGCGGACAAAGCTGCGAATACGGCGCAGCGGGCGACCGTTTTCATCAAATTCCGGTGAAATGACGTCGTTTTTCATAAAAGAGTTGTCTGCTTGTGAGAATGTTCGGGAAACGGGCATTATCCAAAGTTAAGGCTTCTATGCAAGCATGGGAAAGATCCGGTTTACAGCAGATTGACGCTGTGCTGCAATCGGCGTCCCTGATTATACGAATCGATGACCATGCAAGCCTCTCAATTTTCAGCCCAGGTGCTGGACTGGTACGACAAATACGGGCGTAAAACCCTGCCCTGGCAAATTGAAAAAACGCCTTACAAAGTATGGCTCTCCGAAGTGATGTTGCAACAAACGCAGGTTGCCACGGTGATCCCTTACTTTGAGCGTTTTATGGCGCGCTTTCCCACGGTAACCGATCTGGCCAACGCGCCGTTAGACGAGGTGCTGCACCTGTGGACAGGGCTTGGCTACTACGCCCGCGCGCGCAATCTGCACAAAGCCGCGCAGCAGGTCGCGACGCGCCACAACGGTAAATTCCCGGAAACCTTCGACGAGGTGGCGGATTTACCCGGCGTTGGGCGATCCACCGCGGGTGCCATCCTCTCACTGTCCCTCGGCAAACATTTCCCGATCCTTGACGGTAACGTGAAGCGCGTGCTGGCACGTTGCTATGCGGTTGACGGCTGGCCGGGGAAAAAAGAGGTCGAAAAGCGGCTGTGGGAGATCAGCGAAGCGGTGACCCCGGCAAAGGGCGTGGAGCGGTTTAACCAGGCGATGATGGATCTCGGTGCGATGGTCTGCACGCGCTCGAAACCAAAATGCGAGCTCTGCCCGCTCAATAACCTGTGCGTGGCGTACGCAAATCATTCCTGGGCGCAGTATCCCGGTAAAAAGCCGAAGCAGACGCTGCCGGAGCGCACCGGTTACATGCTGTTGATGCAGCATGGGGACGAGGTCTTTCTGGCGCAGCGCCCGCCGAGCGGCCTCTGGGGTGGTCTATACTGCTTCCCACAGTTTGAAGATGAAGCCACGCTGCGGGCCTGGCTTAAACAGCGCGGCATTGCTGCCGATAACCTGACGCAGCAGACCGCGTTTCGCCACACTTTCAGCCATTTCCATCTGGATATAGTGCCGATGTGGCTTCCCGTGTCCTCCTTCGCCTCGTGCATGGATGAAGGCACCGCTCTCTGGTATAACTTAGCGCAACCGCCATCAGTCGGGCTGGCGGCTCCCGTGGAGCGCCTGTTACAACAATTACGTGCCGGTGCAATGGTTTAGCATCGGCTAAAAAAGAGGAATGAGTATGGCCAGAACCATTTTTTGTACTTTCCTGCAGCGCGACGCTGAAGGCCAGGACTTCCAGCTCTATCCGGGCGAACTGGGTAAGCGCATTTATAACGAGATCTCCAAAGAAGCCTGGGGACAGTGGCAGAAAAAACAGACCATGCTGATTAACGAGAAAAAACTCAGCATGATGAACCCGGAACACCGCAAGCTGCTGGAGCAGGAGATGGTGAACTTCCTGTTCGAAGGTAAAGACGTGCACATCGAAGGTTATACGCCGCCGGAAAAATAACAGCGCGCGGGGGAAACCCCGCCGTTCAAGCAAACACAACACGCACTCCCGGAATGATGAAAAAAATTTTAGCGCTAGCCCTTGTTGCGCCGTTGCTTGTCTCGTGTTCATCCAAAAAAGGCGATGAATACAACGAAGCCTGGGTTAAGGACACCAACGGTTTTGATATTTTGATGGGGCAGTTTGCCCACAACATCGAGAACATATGGGGATTTAACGAAGTTCTTATCGCCGGACCTAAGGATTACGTTAAGTACACCGACGCCTACCAGACCCGTAGCCACATCAACTTCGATGACGGTACGATCACGGTTGAAACCATCGCGGGGACTGACCCTGCGGCGCATTTACGGCAGGCCATTATCAAAACCCTGCTGATGGGCGACGATCCGGGTTCTATCGATCTCTACTCCGACGCCGACGACATTACCATTTCTAAAGAGCCGTTCCTGTATGGTCAGGTCGTGGACCAGACCGGTCAGCCAATCCGCTGGGAAGGCCGCGCCACGAAATTCGCCGACTATCTGCTGCAAACGCGTCTGAAAAGCCGTACCAACGGCCTGAAAGTGATTTATAGCGTCACGATTAACCTGGTGCCGAACCACCTCGACAAGCGTGCGCATAAGTATCTGGGCATGGTGCGTCAGGCGTCACGTAAATATGGCGTGGATGAGTCGCTGATCCTGGCGATCATGCAGACCGAATCGTCCTTTAACCCGTACGCCGTGAGCCGTTCCGACGCGCTGGGGCTGATGCAGGTTGTCCAGCACAGTGCCGGTAAAGACGTGTTCCGTGCACAGGGGAAATCCGGCACGCCGAGCCGTAGCTATCTGTTTGACCCGCAAAGCAACATTGATACCGGCACGGCCTATCTGGCGATGCTGAACAATGTTTATCTGGGCGGAATTGATAACCCAACCTCACGTCGCTATGCGGTCATTACCGCGTACAACGGCGGTGCAGGCAGCGTGCTGCGTGTCTTCTCGAATGACAAAGTGCAGGCCGCAAATATCATCAACAGCATGGCGCCGGGGGATGTGTACGCCACCCTCACCACCCGCCACCCGTCTGCGGAATCCCGTCGTTATCTGTATAAGGTGAATACGGCGCAGAAGAACTATCGTCGCCGCTAGAAAATAACACCCCTCACCCTGCCCTCTCCCAAAGGGAGAGGGTATTCAAGTTCCCTCTCCCTTTGGGCTGAGGGATCCCCAGTAATATGGTCATGCCACCATGACCATATTACTGTACTCTTTTCCCAGCTTTTTCATCTCGTTAACTATATTCAGCCGTCTCACTTTCCCGGGCTCATGCCGGATGACTT